>NZ_JAMYTU010000009.1:0-175707 GCF_040322615.1 Mesorhizobium sp. M0119 | reverse complement strand
TTCCGGCCCGTCCGTTCTCACCCCCTCTTTTTTGCGGGGGGTTGGGGGCGGGAACCCGGGGCCCCGTTCATAACATTCGGGCGGGGGGGGCGGGTATCTTGCGGGGCGCCCTTCGTGTATCGGAACGCCCAGTGTTTCGGGGCGCACCGAAACGCGTCACACGCACGATGACGAGGACCAGATGACGGTGAAGCCCCTCTACCGACGTGTCTTGCTGAAAGCATCGGGCGAAGCGTTGATGGGCGAGCAGCATTTCGGCATCGACGTATCGGTGGTCGACCGCATCGCCGCCGACATCGCCGAGGCCCGCGCACTGGGCATCGAAGTCGGTGTCGTCATAGGCGGCGGCAACATCTTCCGCGGCGTCGCGGTTGCCTCGAAGGGCGGCGATCGTGTTACCGGTGACCATATGGGCATGCTCGCCACCGTCATAAACTCGCTGGCGCTACGCACCTCGCTCAACAAGATCGGCGTCGACGCCGTGGTGCTGTCGGCGATCGCTATGCCCGAGCTTTGCGAAAGTTTTTCGCAGCGTCAGGCGACCGCCTACATGAACCAGGGCAAGGTCGTTATCTTCGCCGGCGGCACCGGCAATCCGTTCTTCACCACCGATTCGGCTGCAGCCCTTCGCGCCGCCGAGATCGGCGCCGATGCTCTGTTCAAGGGCACCCAGGTCGACGGAGTCTATTCGGCTGATCCCAAGAAGGACCCGCACGCGACACGTTTCGAGCGGATCAGCCATGACGAAGTCATCAAACGCGGGCTTTCGATCATGGATACGGCGGCGATTGCACTTGCGCGCGAAAACAACATTCCGATAATCGTCTATTCGATCCACGAGAAGGGTGGTTTCGGCGATATCCTGAGGGGCGGCGGCCGTTGCACGGTTGTCGCAGACGATTGACCGAACCATGAACCCGAAAGGGACCGGTTGCGGATGAGGCTCGAACAGGGCTTACCCTAAGCAGTGAACCCGGGTTAACGGGTCGAGGAGACGATGATGAGTGGCGAATACGACGATCTCAAACGGCGCATGGACGGGGCGATCGCCGCGTTCAAGCATGATCTGGCTTCGCTGCGCACCGGCCGCGCGTCGAGCAACCTGCTCGATGCCGTCCAGGTGCAGGCCTATGGCACCACCATGCCGATCAACCAGGTGGCAACAGTGTCGGTGCCGGAACCGCGCATGATTTCGGTTTCGGTCTGGGACAAGTCGATGGTCAGCGCAGTCGACCGTGCCATCCGTGAAGCCAATCTCGGCTTCAATCCTATCGTCGACGGTACCAATCTCAGGATTCCGCTGCCCGAGCTCAACGAACAGCGCCGCAAGGAGCTGGTCAAGATCTCCCACGGTTATGCCGAGAATGCCCGCGTCGCCGCACGCCACGTTCGCAGGGATGGCATGGACTTTCTGAAAAAGGCAGAAAAGGACGGCGACATCAGTGAGGACGACCATCGCAAACGGGCCGACCAGGTTCAGAAACTGACCGACGAGACAATCAGCACCATCGACCACCTGCTTTCCGACAAGGAAGCGGAAATCATGCAGGTCTAGGGTCTGGCCACGGCTGGCCCGGAAGCGAGAACATGGCAACGCCCGCGCATGTCGCGATCATCATGGACGGAAACGGACGCTGGGCCAAGGCGCGCGGCTTGCCGCGGCTGGCCGGTCACCGCGCCGGCGTCGAGGCGCTGCGCAAGACAGTGCGCGCCGCCCCCGGCCTCGGCATCTCCTTCCTGACCGTCTACGCTTTTTCGTCGGAAAACTGGTCACGGCCGAAATCCGAAGTCAGCGACCTCATGGGCCTGCTGAAGCTTTTCATCCGACGTGACCTCGCCGAGCTGCATCAGAGTGGGGTGCGGATCAGGGTCATCGGTGACAGGGCAGGGCTGCAGCCCGACATAAGGGGCCTGCTCGAGGAAGCCGAAACGCTCACTCTCAGCAACGAGGCGCTGACACTGGTCATTGCCTTCAATTACGGCGGGCGCGATGAGATCGTGCGCACCGCGCGCAAGCTCGCAGCGGCGGTGGCGCGCGGTGAGATCGAGAGCGAGGCGATCACGGCCGATTCCTTTGCCAGCTCGCTCGATACAGAGGGCATTCCGGACCCGGAACTGGTCATCCGCACCAGCGGCGAGCTTCGGCTGTCCAATTTCCTGTTGTGGCAGGCAGCCTATAGCGAGCTCGTTTTCCTGCCTTGCTACTGGCCCGACTTCAGTCGCGAGCACCTGTCCGATGCACTGCGCGATTTCGCCGGCCGCGAGCGCCGCTTCGGCGGACTTGCCGCCCAAGATGTCGCCTCAGGCTGAGGAATGAGCAACCTTCAGCTCCGGGTCATTTCGGCCGTCGTGCTTGCCATCGTCACGCTTGGCCTGACCTGGCTCGGCGGACTGCCCTTCCGGTTGCTTTGCGCTGCCATGGCGGCGGTGATCTTCTACGAGTGGACGCGGATGAGCCGCCCCGTTGCGCCGGCAGGTGCTAATGGTAGGGCAGGTCTCGGCTTTCTGCCCGAGGCGCTGATCGTGGTCTTTATTGGTGCCCTCGTCGCCGGCCTGCCTGCGTCTTTGCTGCTGCCGCTCGTCGCGGCTCTGGTTGCTGTCGCTGCCGTCGCGGCTTTCATGCGCAGGGCAGGACCGTGGGAAGCATCCGGCCTGGCCTATGCGGCCGCGTCCGGCCTGTCGCTGGCTTTGCTGCGCGACGGCGACCTTTCCGGGCTGCTAGCCATTCTGTTCCTATTCGCCGTGGTTTGGGCGACCGATATTTTTGCCTATTTTGTCGGCCGCTCCGTCGGCGGCCCAAGGCTGGCGCCGTCGATCTCGCCGGGCAAGACGCGGAGCGGGGCGCTCGGTGGGGTGGTCGGCGGCGTAGTGGCCGGGCTGCTTCTGGCCGCCGTAGCCGGAACGGGCAACCTCGTCGTGCTTGGCGTGGTCGCACTGGTACTTTCGATCGTCGCGCAGGCCGGCGATCTGTTCGAATCATGGGTCAAGCGACGCCACGGCCGTAAAGATTCCGGCACGCTGATACCCGGCCATGGCGGCATCATGGACCGGGTCGATGGGCTTGTCGCGGCGGCTTTCGCCCTATACGTCATCGGCTGGATTGCCGCGACCGCCGATCATCCGGCACAGGGGCTGTTTCCGGTTTGAGCGGCATCGTCGGTGGGCCGGGCGCGGGGCTGCGTCATGGATTCGCCTGGATTGATGTCACAGTCGCGGCGTGATCTGTGCCGTAGATGAATTTGAGGGCATGAATTGAACGAGATTCTTCACGCGGTTTTCAGCACAGAGGGCTTTGTCCTCGGCACGCTGGTGCCTTTCCTGTTCGTGCTGACCGTGGTCGTTTTTGTCCACGAAATGGGCCATTACCTCGTCGGGCGTTGGTGCGGTATCGGCGCAAAAGCTTTCTCGATCGGTTTCGGCCCTGAGATCATAGGCTTCAACGATAGCCGCGGCACGCGCTGGAAGCTTTGCGCCATACCGCTCGGCGGCTACGTCAAGTTCGTCGGCGACATGAACGCGACATCGAGCCAGCCCAGCTCGGAGGAGATCGAGGCGCTGAGCGATGAAGAACGCAAGGTTGCCTTCCACACGCAGCCGATCTGGAAGCGGGCGGCGACCGTCGTGGCGGGGCCGCTGTTCAACTTCCTGCTGACGATCGCCGTCTTTGCCGTGCTATTTTCCGTCCATGGCCGGCCCGTGCTGGAGCCGATGGTGGCTGAGGTCACCGTCGGCAGTCCGGCCGCCGCGGCCGGCATCATGCCCGGCGACCGATTCGTCAGCGTCGACGGCAGCAAGGTCGAGACCTTTGCCGACGTCCAGCGTCTGGTCTCTGGCCGCGCCGGCGACAGCATCACCTTCGTCATGCTACGCGCCGGCAAGGAAATCACCGTCACGGCGACGCCGCGCTTGATGGAACAACAAGACGTACTGGGCAACAAGGTCCAGGTGGCCGTGATCGGCGTCGTCAACAACAAGGAACTCGGCCAGCCACGGCTGATCACCTATAGTCCGGCCGGGGCGGTCGGGGCAGCGGTCCAGGAAACCGGACACGTCATCCAGCGTACCGGCCAGTTCCTGCAACGTTTCGTTGTCGGTCGCGAGGACAAGTGCCAGCTGGGCGGCCCCATCAAGATCGCCAAGATGTCGGGTCAGGCGGCAAAGCTCGGCTTTGAATGGCTCGTGCAGCTTGTTGCATTCCTGTCAGTCGGGATAGGGATTCTCAACCTTTTGCCGATTCCCCCCCTCGACGGAGGGCATCTTCTGTTCTACGGCGTGGAGGCTGTCATCCGGCGGCCGGTGTCCGAACGCATGATGGAAATGGCTTACCGAAGCGGCCTCATATTGGTGCTCGGGTTCATGGGCTTTGTTTTCTGGAACGATCTGTTTGGGTGCTGAAATCATGAAGGAATTTGGCTTCGGCACGAGCAATGTTGAGACGCCGTTTACCATGCGTGGGGATATGCGTGACGCGAAAGCCACGCCGCAGGGTTAAGTAAATACAAATTAACCAGAAGCCTTGCGTGTAGGGAAAATCCGGTTAATACGGTAGGGGAAATTACCGCACGTCCGGTTTTCTCGCCGTGGGGACTTCGAGAAAAGGTACAAAAGCCCGATGAAGGCAGCATCCAAGTTTCTGAGCGCCGCGTCCGCGGTGGCTATGTCCGCCGCTCTGGTTGTACCAGGCGCGCTCGCAGTGCAGTTCGTTGCCACATCGGCCGCCGAGGCGGCTGTCGTCTCCAGAGTCGAAGTCACCGGCAATCAGCGTGTCGACGCGGACACCATCCGCAATTACGTGACGATCAAGCCCGGCAAGGCGTTTTCCAGTTCGGATATCGACGATGCGGTCAAGGCGCTGTTTGGCACCGGGCTGTTTTCGGATGTGCAGATCAACCAGGTCGGATCGACGCTGGTCATCAAGGTGTCCGAATACCAGGTCGTCAACCAGGTGCTGTTCCAGGGCAACAAGAAGCTCAAGGACAACGCGCTTGAGGCCGCGGTGCAATTGAAGCCGCGCGGCACCTTCTCGCAACAGCAGCTCGATGCCGATGTCGAGGCGGTCAAGGCCGCATACCGGCGTATCGGCCGCGACGACGCCGCCGTGACCACCCAGATCATGGATCTCGGCGACAACCGCGTAAACGTGGTCTTCAACATCAACGAAGGCGGCCGCACCCAGATCGCAGCCATCAATTTCGTCGGCAACAGCGCCTATTCGAGCCGCCGGCTGTCGGACATTATCTCCACCAAGCGCTCGTCCTTCCTTTCGTTCGTGCTGCGCGACGACGTTTATGACGAGGACAAGCTGCGCGCCGACCAGGAGCTGCTGCGCCGCTTCTATTACAATCACGGCTATGCGGACTTCCAGGTCGTCTCGGCCGTCGGCGAACTCGACGACACCACCAACAAATACACCGTCACCATCACGGTGCAGGAGGGCGAGCGTTATACGTTCGGGGATGTCAGCGTCGAAAGCACGATCCCCGAGGTCGACAGCAAGTCGCTTGAATCAGTAGTCGAGACCCACAAGGGCGATGTCTACAACGCCAAGAACGTCGAGGACACGATCATCGCGCTGACCGAGAAGGTGGCTGGGTCCGGCTATGCCTTCGCCCAGGTGACGCCGCGCGGCGACCGCAACTTCGAGAACCACACGATCTCGGTCGTCTATACGGTCGACCAGGGTACCAAGGCCTATATCGAGCGCATCGAGATTCGCGGCAACGATCGGACGCGCGACTACGTCATTCGCCGCGAGTTCGATGTCAGCGAAGGCGACGCTTTCAATCAGGTCCTCATCCAGCGCGCGAAGAGGCGGCTGGAAGCGCTCGATTATTTTGAGAAAGTCGAAATCTCTACCGTTCCGGGTTCTGAGCCGGACCAGGTTGTGCTGGTGGTCGACGTGGTCGAGAAATCGACCGGTGAGTTCACCGTCGGCGCCGGTTATTCGAGCGGCGGTGAAACGTCAGGTCCGTCCGTCGAAGGCTCCATCAGTGAGCGCAACTTCCTCGGTCGCGGCCAATTCATCAAGGTGGCGGCGGGCGGTGGCAAGAACTCGCGCGACTACAGCTTCTCTTTCACCGAACCCTATTTCCTCGGACGCCGCATCGCGGCCGGCTTCGACATCTACAAGCAGAGCCGTAACTACGACCATTACGACAGCGACACGACAGGCGCGACCGTTCGCTTCGGCCTGCCGATCACAGACAATATCTCGACGCAACTCGCTTATAATATTGCGCAAGAGAAGTACGAGTTCGATGAGGGCTGCGACCCATCGGCCGGTTGCGACGTGTCCCAGGCGATCCAAAACGGCGTTAACGAGAGCCCATGGCTCAAGTCTTCGGTCAGTCTCGGCCTGATCTACAATACGATCGACGACATGAAGAACCCGCATGACGGTATCTATGCCAATGTCGGCACGGAAGTGGCAGGCCTCGGCGGCGACGCCAAGTTCATCAAGGTTACGGCGCGCGGCAGCATTTATCAGACCCTGTCCGAACAATTGGATCTGGTGGGCCTCATTTCGGGCGGCGCCGGTCATGTCCAAGGGTATGGCAACGGCGATCTGCGCGTCTTCGACCATTTCCAGAGCAGCGACCGTATGATCCGCGGTTTCGAATATGGCGGCATCGGCCCGGTTGCTTCGGACAACAGCAATGACCATCTCGGCGGCACCACCTACTTCAATGCCTCGGCGGAAGCGCAGTTCCCGCTGCCGGTCATCCCCGAGAGCTTCGGTTTGCGCGGCGCTGTGTTCGCCGATGCGGCAACGCTCTACGGCAGCAAAATCGCAAGTGGCCTTGTCAATTCTTCGACAACCGGCATGGAATGGCGCGCTTCCGTCGGTGTCGGTTTGATGTGGGCATCGCCTTTCGGCCCGATCCGCATCGACTATGCGATCCCGGTCAAGAAGGAAAAGACCGACGACGTGCAGGAATTCAACTTCGGCATATCGACCCGCTTCTGATGCGTGGGTAACGATGCTTCCGGCTCGTTTGGATCCGGATGGCAGTGATCCGAAACTACAGCGCAGCGCGTCCTAGCGGACGCGCGAAGGACGTTGTAGCACTTTGATTTGCGCATGATCCTTTCCGAGGATCGATTTCCGATTTCGGGGTCATGCGCTAGCTGGATATTGCTTCTGGAATGACCGATCCGGTGTTCTTCGCGCCATCACGCCGGTATACGGCCGGCGAAGTCGCGAATCTGACCGGCTCGATACTTGTCGATTCCGGTCTCTCCGATGTATCGATCGAGGCTCTGGCGCCCGCCAACGAAGGCGGCGAGAACGCGCTTGTCTTCGTCGATGGCAGGCGCAATTTCGCGCTGATGCAGGCACTGCGGGCGGCAGCGGTTCTCTGCCCTGCCGAATTTGCCGGCAAGGCGCCGGCGGGCATCGCGGTGCTGGTGCATCCGCGCCCGCAGCAGGCTTTCGCAATGGTCGGGCGCCTGCTTTTTCCGGCGGCTGCAACGCCTGGACCGATGACCGGCGAAACCGGTATCTCGCCGCACGCCCATATCGATGCGACCGCCCATGTCGAGGCAGGTGCGATCATCGAAGCGGGTGCGGTCATCGGACCGCGCGCTGCCATCGGCAGCGGGACCGTCATTGCCCCGCATGCGGTCATCGGTCCGTCCTCTCAGATCGGTCGCGACGGCTATGTCGGTCCAGGTGCCAGCGTGCAATATGCGTTGATTGGCAATCGCGTCATCATCCATGGCGGTGCCAGGATCGGCCAGGATGGCTTCGGTTTCGTGGCCGGCGCCAAGGGTCCGGAGCGGGTTCCGCAGATCGGCCGCGTCATCATCCAGGACGACGTCGAGATCGGGTCGAATACGACCGTCGATCGCGGCGCCATGTCCGACACGATCATCGGCCAGGGCACCAAGATCGACAATCTGGTGCAGATCGCGCACAACGTTCGCATCGGCCGCAATTGCATAATAGCCGGGCTTTCGGGTATTTCCGGTTCCGTGACGGTAGGCGACAACGTCACTATGGGTGGCGGCGTCGGCCTTGCGGATCATTTGACCATCGGGTCCGGGGCCAAGCTTGCGGCAAGAAGCGGGTTTATGAGCAATGTGCCTGCCGGTGAGATTTGGGGAGGATATCCGGCGCAGCCGATGGCGGAAGCCATGCGCGAGATAGCGGCCTTGCGCAGACTTGCACGGACGCGCAAACAGGGTGAGGGGGGAAATGGCTGACATCGCAGCGGCGACGCTCGAAGCGGTTGACATAATGCGGCTGATGAAGCTCCTGCCGCACCGCTATCCGTTCCTGATGATCGACCGTATTGTCGACATAGATGGCGACGAATCCGCCATCGGCATCAAGAACGTCACCATAAACGAGCCGCATTTCCAAGGTCATTTCCCCGACCAGCCGGTCATGCCCGGCGTGCTGATTATCGAGGCGATGGCGCAGACGGCCGGCGCCATCTGCATCCGCAGCCTCGGTACGGAAAAGCCGTCGCTGGTTTATTTCCTGACCATCGACAATGCCAAGTTCCGCAAGCCGGTCGTTCCAGGCGACCAGTTGAAAATTCATGTGAAGAAAATCAAGAAACGCGGCAATCTTCTCAAATTCGCTTGCGAGGCCCTCGTCGATGGCGCCAAGGCGGCGGAAGCCGAGATCTCGGCGATGATGGTCGCAAGCGGCTGACAAACGAATGCTAATGAAAATCCAGACAGTCATCCATCCATCGTCGGTCATCGAGGCAGGCGCCCAAATCGGCGAAGGCGCCCGCATCGGGCCCTTCTGTCACGTCGGTTCCGACGCCGTGATCGGCGACCGCGTCGAACTGGTCAGCCATGTCTCGGTGATTGGCGCGACCACCATCGGTGCATCGACCAAGGTCTATCCGATGGCGATACTGGGCGGGCCGCCGCAGAACACCAAGCACAAGGGCGGCCGTACGACGCTGGTGATCGGCGAGAACTGCACGATCCGGGAAGGCGTCACCATGCATGTCGGCACCGATTCCAGCCGCGGCGAGACGACGATCGGCGACAACGGCAATTTCCTTGCCTATGCCCACATTGCCCATGACTGCGTGGTCGGCAAGAACGCCACCTTCGCCAATCAAGCGACGTTAGGCGGGCATTGCGAAGTCGGTGACAATGTCTACATCGGCGGCCTTACCGCGGTTCATCAGTTTGTACGCATCGGCGATAACGCCTTTCTCGGCGGCTGCTCGGCGATCGTCGGCGACGTCATTCCCTACGCCATCGCCGTTGGCAACCGTGCCAGCCTTCGCGGCCTCAACATCATTGGCCTGAAGCGCGCCGGCTTGCCGCGTTCGGAGATCCACTTGCTGCGCAAAGCCTATAAGACGATCTTCGATCGTTCTCGGACCGTCGGCGAAAACATCGAATTCGCCAAGGCGGAGTTCGCCTCGTCGCCGACTGCCATGAAGATCGTCGATTTCATCGCCGGTCGCGGCAAGCGGCACTATGCCGTGCCGTCGCTCAAGGGTGGCGACGGCGACGATACCGATGATGAAGACTGAGAGCAGATGACGAAGATTGAGGCTGCCGGAAAGGGCCTTGATCTCGCGCCAGATGCCAAGGTCGGCATCATCGCCGGCGGCGGCAGTCTCCCGGTCGAAATTGCCCGAGCGCTCGCCCGGCAAGGCAAATCGGCATTCGTCGTGATGGCGGCGGGCGAGGTCGACCGCATAGCCGATTTCGAGCCCTATGAGCAGGCAGTCTTGAGGCTGGAAGACGTCGGCTCGCTGCTGCCGATGCTCAAGCGGCATCACGTTACGCATCTGGTGACCGCGGGTCATATCACGCGCCGCCCCAGGCTGAGCGCCATGCGCCTCAATTTGGGCCTGCTCGCCTGGCTACCCAGCCTCTTCGTCGGTGTGACCCGAGGGGACGATACCGTGCTGAAACTGTTCGTGCGCAGGATCGAGCGCAGCGGCATCAAGGTCGTCGGCGCTCACGAGATCGTGCCGGAGCTGGTCGCCGCCGAAGGCCTGCTGACCAAGGCGGCGCCACGCAAATCCGACTGGCGCGACATCGAGGCGGCGCACGCTGCTGCAAAAGCAATTGGCGCGCTGGATATCGGCCAGGCGGCTGTTGCGGTCGGTGGCCGCGCCATTGCGTTGGAAGGCGTCGAAGGCACCGACGGGCTGCTCGAGCGGACAAGGGAGTTGCGCGGGCACGGCAGGCTGGCTGGCAGGAGCCGTGGTGTTTTGGTCAAATGCGCCAAGCCTGGTCAGGAACTGCGCGCCGATCTGCCCTCTATCGGTCCGCTGACCGTCGATGCGGCGCATGCCGCCGGACTGGCCGGCATTGCCGTCGAAGCCGGTCGCTCGCTGGTGCTCGAAGGTCCCGCCACCATCGGACGTGCCAACGCGCTCGGCCTTTTCGTGGTCGGCCTGCCTGCTGCGGAGCCGGCGCATGGCGAATGACCGGCCGTTGAAGATAGCCGTCGTCGCCGGCGAAGAGTCCGGCGACCTGCTTGGCGCCGACCTTGTGCAGGCGTTAAAGCGGATGACCGGGCGCGAAGTTCGGCTTGTCGGCATCGGCGGCCGCCATTTGCAGGCGCTCGGCCTGGCGCCATTGTTCGACGGCAGCGAGATCGCACTGATGGGGCTTAGCGCCATCCTGCGCGACCTACCGCGCCTGATGCGGCGGATCGGCCATACGGCAAACGCGATTGCCGGTGAAAAGCCCGATTGCCTTATCACCATCGACAGTCCGGATTTCTCGCTGCGCGTCGCCAAGAAGGTGCGTGCTGCCGACCCGACGATCCCGATCGTCCATTATGTCTGCCCGAGCGTTTGGGCTTGGCGGCCGGGCAGGGCGCCGGCGATGAAGCCATATGTAGATCACATCCTTTGCATCCTGCCGTTCGAGGTGAAGGAACTCGCCCGCCTGGGCGGGCCGCCCGGCACCTATGTCGGGCATCGCCTTGCACATGATCCGGGCATAATCAGTGCCGTCAGGGCGCAGGGGCAGCCGCGTGATCTGTCTGCAGATCACGTTAAAACGTTGCTTGTATTGCCCGGTTCGCGTCGTGGTGAGGTGCGGCGCCTGGTTGGGCCGTTCGGCGAAACGGTGTCGATCCTGCGGGCGCGCGGGCACCGCTTGCGCCTGCTGTTGCCGACGGTGCCGCACGTCGCCGACCTGGTCAGGTCCTCGGTCGCGAGCTGGGACGAGAAGCCGGAGATCATCCTCGATGCCGAACGCAAATGGCAGGCCTTCGGCAAGGCCGATGCGGCGCTGATCGCGTCGGGGACGGTATCGCTGGAACTGGCACTGGCGGGTGTGCCGATGATCTCCTGCTACCGGCTCGATCCGGTCATGCGCATGGCGCAGCCGCTGATCAAAGTATGGAGCGCAGCCTTGCCCAATCTCATCGCCGACCGGCCGGTTGTGCCGGAACACTACAATCAATATGTGCGGCCGCATTATCTGGCGCGGCAACTGGAGGCGCTGTTCTTCGATACCGCCTACCGCGCCTGGCAGAAGCACGGTTTTGCCGACATTGCCGGGCGTATGGCAACCGCCAAGCCGTCAGGCGAGATGGCGGCGGGGGTGGTGATGGGGATGGTGAGGAAGTGAGTGAATAGTGAATAGTGAATAGTAGTTTCTAGACAGGGAGCGACGCTTTGCTACTCCCATTCACCATTCACCATTCACCATTCACCATTCATCATTCACCGCTTCGCGATCGGCACATAATCCCGTTCCGGCGCGCCGGTATAGAGCTGGCGCGGACGACCGATCTTCTGGTGCGGGTCCTCGATCATCTCCTTCCACTGCGCGATCCAGCCGACGGTGCGGGCGACCGCGAACAGCACGGTGAACATGGTGGTGGGGAAGCCCAGCGCCTTCAGCGTGATGCCGGAATAGAAATCGACGTTCGGATAGAGCTTCTTCTCAATGAAATAGGAATCGGTCAGCGCGATTTTTTCCAGCTCCATGGCGATGTCGAGCAGCGGATCGTCCTTGATGCCGAGCTCGCCCAGGACCTCGTGCGCGGTCTTCTGCATGATCTTGGCGCGCGGATCGTAGTTCTTGTAAACGCGGTGGCCAAAGCCCATCAATCGGAACGGATCGTTCTTATCCTTGGCGCGCGCAATGAATTCCGGGATGTGATCGACATGGCCGATCTCGCCCAGCATGTTCAGGGCTGCCTCGTTGGCGCCGCCATGTGCGGGACCCCATAGGCAGGCGATACCGGCAGCGATACAGGCAAAGGGATTGGCGCCCGACGAGCCGGCCAGGCGGACGGTCGAAGTCGAGGCGTTCTGTTCGTGATCGGCGTGCAGGATGAAGATGCGCTCCATCGCGCGGGCCAGCACCGGATTGATCTTGTATTCCTCGCAAGGCACGGCGAAGCACATATGCAGGAAGTTGGCCGCGAAATTCAGCTCGTTCTTCGGATAAATGAATGGCTGGCCGATGTGGTATTTATACGCCATGGCCGCGATCGTCGGCATCTTGGCGATCAGCCGCATCGAGGCGACCATGCGCTGATAAGGGTCCGAGATGTCGGTGGAATCGTGGTAGAAGGCCGACAGCGCGCCGACCACGCCGCACATCACCGCCATCGGATGCGCATCACGGCGGAAGCCGGTGAAGAAGCGCGACATCTGCTCATGCACCATGGTGTGGCGCGTCACCCGGTAGTCGAAATCGTCCTTCTGCGCCTTGGTCGGCAGTTCACCGTAGAGCAAGAGGTAGCAGACTTCGAGGAAGTCGCCGTGCTCAGCCAGCTGGTCGATCGGGTAGCCGCGGTGCAAGAGAATGCCGGCATCGCCATCGATGAAGGTGATTTCCGACTCGCAGCTCGCCGTCGACGTAAAGCCGGGATCGTAGGTAAAGACGCCGGTGGTGTTGTAGAGCGAACCGATGTCGATGACGTCAGGTCCTACCGAACCACTTCGTATCTTGAATTCATGGGTTTTGCCGCCGAGTTCCAGCTTTGCCGTCGATGCCTGGGTTTTGCCGCCAAATTCCATTTTTGTCGCAGGTTCGGTCATAGCAAACTCCTTTTTGTTTCCTCAGGCCGGCAAAGGCAAAATATCTGAACCCAACACGTCAAAAGCATCGGAACACGCACATTTGCGCCCGCAATTGAATCTGCGCGCCAGATTAGGCCAAGACCCAATGTTGCACTGCGAAACACACCTTTCAATGCCAATCTTCTTGGGCCAGTTTGCTAATCGATTTGATCAGCGATCCGCGCCAGGCTTTCCTCGCGGCCAAGCACGGCAAGCACATCAAAGACACCTGGCGAGGTACTTTTGCCGGTGAGCGCGGCGCGCAAAGGTTGGGCCACGGCGCCGAGTTTATGGCCGCCGGCCTGCGCATAGTCGCGGATCGCAGCTTCCGCGGAGGCGGCAGACCAGGCCGAAACCGTGGCTAGTGCCGCATGAGCGCCCCGCAGGATCGCGCGCGCCTCACCGCTGAGCAGCGCCGCCGCCTTCTCGTCGACCGGCAGCGGCCGCTCGACGAACAGGAATGCAGCCCCTTCAACAAGTTCGACCAGCGTCTTGGCGCGCTCCTTCAGGCCGGGCAAAGCGGCAAGCAGTTGCGCCTTGCGTCTGTCGTCGAGGCGCGCGGCGATTGCCGGGCCGCCTTCTAGATAGGGCAGAGTGGCGATGAAGATGTCGAGCAGCGCTGCCTCGTTCATGCGGCGCATGTGCACGCCGTTGAGCGCTTCGAGCTTGGCGAAGTCGAAACGGGCGGCGCCCTTGTTGACGTCGCCAATGTCGAACCATGCGATCATGTCGGCGATCGACATGATCTCATCGTCGCCATGGCTCCAGCCAAGCCTCGCCAGATAGTTAAGCAGCGCCTCCGGCAGGTAGCCCATGGCGCGATAGGCCTCGACGCCAAGCGCACCGTGCCGCTTCGACAGCTTGGCGCCGTCGGCACCGTGGATCAACGGGATATGCGACATCGACGGCACCTCCCAGCCCATGGCCTGGTAGATTACGGTCTGGCGTGCGGCGTTGGTCAAATGATCGTCGCCGCGGATGATGTGGGTGATGCCCATGTCGTGATCGTCGACGACGACGGCATGCATGTAGGTTGGATTGCCGTCCGAGCGCAGAATAATGAAATCGTCGAGATCCTTGTTGGGAAAGCGCACGTCGCCCTGGACGCGGTCATGCACCACCGTCTCGCCGTCTGTCGGCGCCTTGATGCGGATCGCCCCCTTGGCGCCGGCCGGCGCCTCCGAGGGGTCGCGGTCGCGCCATCGTCCGTCATAGCGAGGAGGCAGCCCCATGGCCCGTGCGCTCTCGCGCATTGCTTCCAGCTCGGCAGGCGTCGCATAACAATAATAGGCCTTGCCCATGCGAACGAGCTCCTCGGCCACCTCGCGATGGCGCGGCGCACGCTCGAACTGCGACACCGGCTCGCCGTCCCATGCCAGGCCAAGCCAGGAAAGCCCGTCGAGAATGGCCGCGGTTGCCGCATCGGTGGAGCGCTCGCGGTCGGTGTCCTCGATGCGCAGCAGCATCGTGCCGCCTGTGTGCTTGGCATACAGCCAGTTGAACAGCGCCGTGCGCGCGCCGCCAATGTGCAGATAGCCGGTGGGCGAGGGGGCAAAACGGGTGACGACCTTATCGGGCATGGAACTCTCAGGCGGGCGAAGGAAGTGGGTTTGCGGACTTTCGCGCGTTGCGCGTTCATGTAGCATAGGAGGTCGAGGGCGCAAGGGGCAGACCCGATGGCTGTGCGAGGCCGTGGTGCGGGCGAGGGCGAGGACGCTGGTAGCGGCGTCAGCGAACGCTTGCTGTTTGCCGCTCCCCTGCCTGTCCTGCCGACACCGGCATTGCTGCCCGCTCCGCGCTTCGATGCTCCGTCGCTGCCGGCCAGCGACCCAGCAACGGTTTCCGTGCCCGCGGGCGAGCCCATCGTGCGCCTACGCCGGCGTTTCCGCCTTCCGTCACCGTCCCGTATCCGCAACAGCGTAACCTCGGCGGCCGGCCTGGAACTCGACCGCGGCGTCGCCTTCCTGCTGGTGCCGGTGTTCCTCGCATGCGGGGTGGTCGTGTATTTCGCGATGGCGGCCGAGCTGGCCTTCCCACAGCCGATCGCTATCGTCGCCTTGGCAGCCCTTTGTGCCGTCGTCTCGCGGTCATGGCCCAGGACGCGCCTGTGCTTCATGGTGGCGTTGCTCTGCGCGCTTGGCGTGCTTGCCGCCAAGTTCGAGACCTGGCGTGTCGGGACGCATATGCTCGGTTCCGAAATCTCGACGCGGCTGACGGGTCGCGTCGTATCGTACGAGCCCATGGCGAGCGGCCGCATCAGGCTGACGATCGATGTGATCTCAACCGCCAGGCCGACACTGCGCTACATGCCGGAACGGGTCCGCGTTTCGGCGATGAAAATACCGGCTGAGCTGACCGCCGGTTCCGAGATCTCCGGCTATGTGCGGCTGCTGCCGCCGACCGGGCCGGTGCGGCCCGACAGCTATGATTTCTCCTTCGACAGCTATTTCGCCGGTATCGGCGGCAGCGGCTTTTTTCTCGGCAATCCGAAAGTCGTGTCGTCGGGCAGCATCCCGCTTGCCGCGCGGCTTTCTTCGGCGATCGAAGACGCGCGCGAATCCATCGCCGACCATATCCGCAGCCGCATTGGCGGCGCCGAGGGCGAGATTGCTGCTGCGCTGATCGTCGGCGTGCGCGCCGGCATTCCCGAGGAGATCAACGAAGCGATGCGGCGTACAGGCATCTACCACATCATCTCCATCTCGGGGCTGCATATGGCGTTGGTCGCCGGCACCATCATGGCGCTGCTACGCGGCGCCTTTGCGCTGTTTCCCGATTTCTCATCGCGACGGCCGGTCAAGAAATATGCCGCGGCCGCCGCGCTTTTTTCGATTGCGGCCTACCTCGTCTTTTCCGGCATTGTGGTAGCGGCCGAACGCAGCTTCATCATGCTGGCGGTGATGCTTATCGCCGTGCTGTTCGACCGGGCCGCGCTCACCATGCGCAACCTGGCGATCTCGGCCATCGCGGTCATTCTGGTGTCGCCGCACGAGGTGGTCGGTCCGAGCTTCCAGATGTCCTTCGCCGCGACGGCGGCCCTTGTCGGCGCCTATGCAGGCTGGTCCGATTACCTCGCCGGCAGGGCCACCACCCCGCCGCCCCGGCGGTCGCCGCTACGCTTTGCCACTCGAAAGGTCCTGCTGGGCATGGGCGGCCTGGCGATGACCTCGATCATTGCAGGGAGCGCCACGGCGCTTTTCGCCATATGGCATTTCCAGCGCGTGGCGCCGCTCAGCCTGTTCGCCAATCTGGCCATCATGCCCATCGTCTCACTGGTCGTCATGCCCTTCGCCGTCCTCAGTGCGCTGGCGATGCCGTTCGGCGCGGATGGGCCTTTCCTCTACGTGATGGGCAAGGGGCTGACGGCGATGATCGCCCTGTCCGGGTGGATCTCCGAGCGCTCGCCGATCGATGCGGTCGGGCTGATTTCGCTGAGATCCGTCCTTCTGGTGACGATCGCCCTCGTCATTGCCAGCATGGCGACGACCTGGTTGCGGCTCGCGGCACTTCCTTTTGCGCTCGCCGGCTTGCTAACGACAACGCAGACGCGTGTACCCGACGTATTGATCTCGGAGGACGCACGGCTGGTCGCGCTGCCGATCGGCAGCGGTGAACTTGCGGTCAACCGGGCACGCCCGAATGAGTTCACCATCGACAACTGGAAACGCGCGCTCACATCAGAGGCTATCGTCGCGCCGGAAACACCTGGAAAGAACGATCCGCAATTCGACATTGCCGATCCGGCCGACCTACCGCCGGGCATGCCGTTCATTTGCACGGACGGCCTCTGCCTTGCCAGGCATCCATCCGGCGCGATCATCGCGCAAGCCAAGGACCGCGATACTGCACGGCCAGCCTGCGCCTTTGCCAGCTTGATCGTCATCGACGACGCCACCGCCCATAATCCCTGCTACTATGACCGGCTGGTCCTCGTCGTCACCAAACGGCAACTAGCGCGCGCGGGAAGTGCGGCCGTCTATTTCGATCCACAAGCGGCAACACGCGCCGAAATCCGTTTCGCCGTCGAAAAATCATACCGGCCCTGGCACATGCAGCGGAGATTTTCACGCGCGGCGCGGGGCCTGCCGCCATACCGCAGGACCGACAAGCCAAAAGCCGGCGCCAAGGGCGGAGCTCAGTAGCGGCGGATCAGTCCGACGAGCTTGCCTTGCACCTTGACCCTGTCTGGTCCGAAGATGCGCGTCTCGTAGGCCGGATTGGCGGCTTCCAGGGCGATCGAAGCGCCCTTGCGGCGGAACCGCTTCAGCGTCGCTTCTTCCTCGTCGACCAGTGCCACCACGATCTCACCGGGGCTCGCCGTATCGGCATTGCGGATGATCACCGTGTCGCCGTCGAAAATGCCCGCCTCGATCATCGAATCGCCTTTGACCTCGAGCGCATAATGCTCGCCGCCCATGATCATATCCGGCGGCACCGAAATCGAATGCGTCTGGTGCTGGATGGCGTCGATCGGCACACCAGCGGCGATGCGGCCCATCACCGGAATCGAAACGGCGGCGACGACATCGTCGTCATTGCCGGCTGCAGGGACGCGCGATGATGTCGGCTTGCCCTGCCGAGGGGCGCCTTGCCCAAGACTGCCCTGGATGACACTCGGCGAGAACTTGCGTGCCGCATTGAGGCCGGGGGCGATCGAGTCAGGCAGGCGCAGCACCTCCAGCGCACGGGCCCGGTTGGGCAAACGGCGAATGAAGCCGCGCTCCTCCAGCGCTGTAATCAGCCGGTGGATTCCGGATTTGGAAGCCAGGTCGAGCGCTTCCTTCATCTCGTCGAAGGAAGGCGGGATACCGCTTTCCTTCAACCTTTCGTGGATGAACATAAGCAGTTCGTGTTGTTTGCGTGTCAGCATAGCGACCCCCAACAGAATCAGAAAAACAAACCCAGAACAAACACTATCTGTTCCAGTTGTGTTCCGCAACTGTTTAAAGTTTAATGAATGCGTTAAGGCTCGGGAAACAAACCACGCCCTTACCGGAATGCCGCATTTTCACCCGCCGCGAGCCTCATCGCCTTGATTCTGCTGTCGTTTGCGCCCTTCTGGCTTCCTAGAATGCGCCACTGGCATCCGCCGTCGGTCGGCAAAGGGCACGGAAGTGAACCCGTATCGACTGTGTGGTTTGGTCAAAGCACCGTGAACGAAACGAACTCAAAACGCCAACCTCGGGTTAACTCCTGGTTTCCACCGCCTGGTCAGGCTGCCTCTCGCTGGTGGAGCCTTGCTGCGCGCTATCCGGTAATGGAAGAACAGTCGATGCGTGTCCGGCGTTGCGTCGAATCTTTGGGGAAGCAGGCAAATCATGACAGGAATTCCCGATCTCGCGGCCATAAAGGCGATGGATGCCGCAGATCCGCTGCGCGCGATGCGTGACCGCTTTGTGTTGCCGCAAGGAGTGATCTATCTCGACGGCAATTCGCTAGGGGCTCCTTCGCGTGCCGCTTTCGATGAATTGCGCAAGGCCGCGACCGAAGAATGGTCGCATGATCTCATCCGCGCATGGAACACGGCCGGCTGGTTCAACATGCCGCTTGAACTTGGCGACCAGCTCGGGCGCCTGATCGGTGCCGCGACCGGCCAGACGGTGGTCTGCGACACGACGTCGGTCAACATCTACAAGCTGCTGCACGCCGCCATGGCCATGCGGCCGCAGCGGCGGGTCATCGTCGCCGAGGGCGATAGTTTTCCGGCAGACCTTTACATGGCTGAAGGTGTGGTTTCGACGCGAAAAGATACGCTGCTGCGCCTCTCGGGGGTCGACGCGCCGACCATCGAAGAGCTGATCGACGAACGCACTGCCGTGGTGCTGGTGAACCACGTCAACTACAAGTCGGGCGAACTGCGCGACATGCCGGGGCTGACGCGCAGGGCCCAGGAGGCCGGGGCGATGATCGTCTGGGATCTCTGCCACACCGCCGGTGCGATGCCAGTCGAGCTCGACAAGGCAAACGCCGATTTTGCCGTTGGCTGCACCTACAAATATCTGAATGGCGGACCGGGTGCACCTGCCTTCATCTATGCGGCTGAGCGGCATCTTGCCGACATCCAGCAGCCGCTCACCGGCTGGTGGGGCCATGCACGGCCCTTCGCCTTCGAGCCAGGCTATGCGGCCGGCACCGGCATCCGCCGGTTTCTGTGTGGCACCCAGCCGATCCTGTCGATGCGGACGCTGAAAGGCGCGCTCGACATCTGGAACGATGTCGACATGACGGCGGTGCGCAAGAAGAGCATCGCGCTGGCCGATCTGTTCATCGAGCTTGTTGATGCAAGGTGCGGCGCTTACGGGCTCACGCTCGAAAGCACGCGCGACGGGGAAAAACGCGGCAGCCAGATTTCATTCATGCACGAGCATGGCTACCAGATCATGCGCGCGCTGATTGAACGTGGCGTGATCGGCGATTTTCGCGCGCCATCCACCATGCGCTTCGGCTTCACCCCGCTCTATGTCGGCTATGCCGATGTCTGGCAGGCCGTCGAAGTGCTTGAGGACATCCTGCGCACCGGTGCGTGGAAGGATGCGCGCTTCGCCATCAAGGCGGCTGTCACTTGAGATTGATGCGAGAGCTGGAATCGTGAGGCTGGCGACGACGCGCCGCGCGATGCTTACGGCTACGTTGCAAGGCCATATTGCCAAGGGAGGGCGCAGGGTGTTCGAACGTCACATTGCCGATTGGGACAACGCCTATGCCAACGGCGCCAACATAGCCGGCAGCGATCGCTGGCCGGCGGCCTGGATCGAGCCCGCGCGGGTTTTCCGCAACGTGCTTTCGACGCAAGGCAGGGCGCAGCTCGACATGGCCTATGGCGATAACCCACGCAACCGGCTCGATCTTTTCCTGCCGGCCATCAAGCCCAAGGGACTCGTGGTGTTCGTTCATGGCGGCTATTGGATGGCTTTCGACAAGAGTTTCTGGTCGCATCTTGCCGCTGGCGCTGTTGATCGTGGCTATGCGGTTGCGATGCCGTCCTACACGCTCTGTCCGCAGATACGCATTGGCGGCATCGTCAAGGAAGTCGGCGCGGCGATCGGCAAGGCGGCGGCGATGGTCGCAGGGCCGCTGATGCTGACCGGACACTCGGCCGGCGGCCATCTTGTTAGCCGGATGGTTACGGCGACGACGCCGCTGGCGCCCGAAGTGGTCCGGCGCGTTCGTCATGTGGTGTCGATCTCGGGGGTGCACGATTTGCGCCCGATCATGCGCACCGGCATGAACGAGACGATCGCGATCGATGAGGCCGAGGCGCAGGCCGAAAGCCCGGTGCTGCTGCGCCCGATGGACAAGGCCCGCCTGACCTGCTGGGCCGGCGGCGGCGAGCGCGCCGAATTCCTGCGCCAGAGCGCGTTGCTGGCCAATATCTGGATCGGTCTGGGTGCCGCGACCAGCTCGGTGGTCGAGCCTGACCGGCATCATTTCAACATCATCGACGGTTTGGCCGATCCAGACCATCCGCTGACCCGGACCTTGATCTGGGAGTGAGGCAGGTTCAGCGTAGCATCAGCACGCCGCAGGGGGAGCCCGCCGCCGCGGCAGGCGCGAACGGCGCGCGGACGATCAGCCCGTTGGCATCGGCCAGCATTTTCAGCATCGAGGAGTCCTGGATGCCGAACGGCGTCGCCACGAGCGTACCGGCGTCGTCTGTGACAACAGCCCGCACATAATCTTGCCTGAGATCGTTGGCCGGCATGGCAGCACCGAGCCGTGCCTGACGTATATCCTGCTGAAAGGCGCGACCGCCGAGGCGCGCCAGCAGCGGCTTCAGGAAGAGCTGGGTGCAGACCAGACTCGCCACCGGATTGCCGGGCAGGCCGATGCAGCGAATGTCGCCCAGCCGCCCGAACATCAGCGGCTTGCCCGGCCGCATGGCGATCTTCCAGAAATCGAGCGTCACGCCTTGCCCGGTCAGCACGTCATGGACGAAGTCGTGGTCACCGACCGAGGCACCGCCCAGCGTGACGATGACGTTCGCGCCAGCCTTCACGGCCTTTTCAACCAGCGCAGCGATCGCCTCCCTGCGGTCCGGCGCGATGCCAAGGTCGAGCGCGCGCGCACCGACCGACTGTGCGGCAGCGGCGACACCATAGGCGTTGGAGGAGATGATCTGGTCGGGGCCAAGATCGCTGCCCGGCGGCAGCAATTCGTCGCCGGTGGCGATGATGGCGACCAGCGGCCGTTTGACCACGCGGACCTCGGGGTGGTTGGCCGACGCCGCCAGCGACAAGGCCGCCGGATCGAGCAGGCGGCCTTTGGGCAGCAGGACATCGCTCTTGGCGAAATCGAGCCCGAGGCGGCGGATGTTGCGCCCCTGCACCGTCGGTTCCGTCACTTCGACGCTGCCGCCACCGAGATCGCGGACGTTCTCCTGGATGACGACGGTGTCGGCGCCTTCGGGAAGCGGCGCGCCGGTAAAGATGCGCACGGCCTGCCGCTGCTGCACCGTTCCGGCAAAGCCGCGTCCGGCCGGCGCCATGCCGATCACCGAAAGCCTTGCCGGTACGGACGCGATGTCGGCCGCCCGCACGGCATAGCCGTCCATGGCGGAGGCGTTGAACGGCGGCTGGGTGCGGAGCGCCACAACCGGCTCCGCCAGCACGCGGTCGGCGGCATCCAGCAGTGCGACGCGTTCGCCCGGCAGCGCTGCTGCGCCGTCCAGCAGACGCTCGAGCGCCTCGGCAACTGGGACTAGCGCCATTATCGGCCTGCCTCGGTGGCCCCGTCTCCGGTGATCTTGTAGTCGCCGGATTTGCCGCCGGTCTTTTCAACCAGCCTGATGCCGGAGATGACCATGGCGCGGTCGACCGCCTTGGCCATGTCGTAGATGGTCAGGCAAGCGACCGAGACGGCGCTAAGAGCCTCCATCTCAACGCCGGTCTTGCCGGTGACGCGGGTCAATGCCGTCACTTTCAGGCCGGGCAGCGCGGCGTCCGGCTCGATATTGACAGATATCTTGGTCAGCAGCAGCGGATGGCAGAGCGGGATCAGTTCATGCGTCTTCTTGGCCGCCATGATGCCGGCAATGCGCGCGGTGCCCAGCACGTCGCCCTTCTTGGCGTTGCCGGCGAGGATCATGTCCAGCGTCTCGGGCCGCATCGATACGAAGCCCTCGGCGACTGCCGTGCGCACCGTCTCAGCCTTGTCGCCGACATCGACCATATTGGCTTCGCCCTGCGCGCCAAGATGGGTGAGGGCGGCAGCCATCGTCAGATCGCCTCTGCCGGCGCCTTGCCCGTCAAAAGCAGGTGGGTTGCCACGGCCACGTCCTGTTGACGCATCAGGCTCTCGCCGACGAGGAAAGTGGCGATGCCGCTCCGCTCCAGCCGGCGGCAATCGTCATGCGAAAAGATACCGCTTTCGCTGACCAGAAGGCGGTCGGCCGGCACCATCGCGACCAGCCGTTCCGAGGTCTCGAGGCTGGTTTCGAAGGTCCGGAGATTGCGGTTGTTGATGCCGATCAGCCGCGATGACAGCCGCAGCGCACGTTCCATTTCCGCCTCGTCATGCACTTCGACCAGCGCGTCCATGCCCAGCCCGAAAGCTGTCGCTTCGAGTTCTCTTGCCAACGCGTCGTCGACGCTGGCCATGATGATCAGGATGGCATCGGCGCCCCAGGCCCTGGCCTCGTAGACCTGATAGGGGTCGAACAGGAAATCCTTGCGCAAGGCAGGCAATTCGACGGCGGCGCGCGCATTGCTGAGGAACGCGGGCGCCCCCTGGAAGGAGGGCGCGTCGGTCAGCACCGAAAGGCAGGCGGCACCGCCTTTCGCATAGGCCCTGGCCAGCGCCGGCGGATCGAAATCGGCGCGGATCAGGCCTTTGGACGGGCTAGCCTTCTTGATTTCGGCAATCAGCGCGAACCTGCCGGATTTGCGCTTTGCCTCAAGGGCGGAAAGAAAGCCGCGCGGCGCGTCGGCATCCGTCGCCCGTGCCTTGATCTCGGCAAACGGCACTTGCGCTTTGGCCGCCGCGATCTCGTCGCGCTTGTAAGCCTCGATCTTGCGCAGGATGTCGGACATAGTTTTAACCGTTCGAAATCTCGACCAGCCTGTCGAGCACTTTTAGCGCGCGGCCGCTGTCGATGGCCTGCGTTGCCGTCACCATGCCGTCGGCAAGTGTCGTCGCCTTGCCGGCCACCACCAGCCCGGCGCCGGCATTCATCAGCACCGTATCGCGAAAGGCGCCGGCGGCGCCGCCGAGCATGTCGCGCATTGCCTGGGCATTGTGGGCGGCGTCGCCGCCGCGCAACTCGTCCTTGGTGTGACGCGTCAGCCCGACTGCTTCAGGGGTCAGCGTAAAGCTGCGTATCTCGCCGCCGGCCAATTCGGCGACCTGCGTCTCGCCGGTGGTGGTGATCTCGTCATAGCCGTCGCCATGGACGACCCAGGCATGGTCGGCACCAAGCTCCTTCAACGTTTCTGCCACCGGCATGATCCATTCGGGCAGGAACACGCCGACCATCTGCCGTCTGACACTGGCCGGATTGGAAAGCGGGCCCAGCAGGTTGAAGATGGTGCGGGTGCCGAGCTCGACCCGGGTCGGGCCGACATGCTTCATCGCCGGGTGATGCGCCGGCGCGAACATGAAGCCAACGCCGGCCTCGTGGATGCAGCGGCCGATCGTCTCCGGAGGGATGTCGATCTTGACGCCCAATGCGATCAGCACATCGGCGGCGCCGGTCAGCGAGGACAGTCCGCGATTGCCGTGCTTGGCGACGGGCACGCCGCTGCCGGCGATGACGAAAGCGGATGCGGTCGAAATGTTGACGCTGTGCGAATTGTCGCCGCCGGTGCCGACAATGTCGATGGCGCCCTCGGGAGCTTCGACGCGCAGCATCTTGGCGCGCATGGTGGCGACGGCGCCGGCGATCTCGCTGACCGTCTCACCGCGCACGCGCAATGCCATCAGGAAGCCGCCGATCTGGCCGGGGGTGGCATCGCCGGACATGATGATGTCGAAGGCCTCGCGCGCCTCCTCGAACGAAAGAGCGCTGCCGGCGGCGACCTTGGCGATGTGGATCTTCAGCGCGCTCATCTGGCCAGGGCTTGGGTTACGGCCGTCTGATCGATGCGGACGTCATATTGCGTCTGCAACTGCGCCACCAACTGGTCGAGCAGATCGTCGGACATGCCGGAGGTGAAGGATTTCTGTGCGTCCTGGGGTACTGAGCTGGCGTCGGCCCCGGCGGGCTCGAATACCTCGGCAACCTTGAACAGGATCTGTCCGTCGCCGGTGGGCGAGGGGATCAGCCCGGTGCCGCCTTCGCCGACGCCGAACATCGCGGCGGCCCCTTCCTTGCCGAAATCGACGTCGTCAGCATCGCGCTTGACACCGCGCTTGGTCTGCTTTTCGAGCTTGAGCTCACCGGCGATCACCTCGAGCGTGGCGCCGGCCTTGAGACGCTTCTCGAGCTCTTGTGCCTTTGCGGTAAGCCGTTTGGTAGTCTCCGCCGCGGTCCAGTCGGCCACGACCTTCTGGCGGACTTCGTCCAGCGTGCGGTCACGGGCCGGCGTGATCGCGCTCACGTCGTAGAAGACGAAGCCGTTATCGGCGGTGGTGAGACCTTCATTGTCGGTTCCGGGTTCGGATTCGAACACCGCCTTGATGAGGGCCGGCGATTCCGGCAGGTCTTTGACGATGCTTTCATCCGGCCTTCGGCCGGTGCGGTCGATGGCGTCGATAGTGACGACCTTCAGCTTCAATTTGGCGGCTGCCTCGGCGAGCGAACTGCCGGAGGCGCGCGTATCCTCATAATTGTCGTGGACGTCCAGCAAGATGCGGCTTGCCTCGCCCAGTGCCAGATCCTTGCGGATCTGCTCGGATACTTCGGCCAACGGCTTCACCACTTCCGGCTTGATCTCGGTGACGCGCAGCAGAACGGGGCCAAAGGCGCCTTGCACGGCCGGGCTGACTTCATTGACGTTGAGCTTGAAGGCAGCATCGGCAACCGCCTTGTCGGCGATCTTGTCCTTGGCCAGCGTGCCGAGCAGCGTGTCGGCCGGCGTCTTGCCTTCGGCGGCGACGATCTTGTCGAAGGTCGCGCCGGTCCTGAGCGAATCGAGCGCCGCCTTTGCAGCGTCAGGCGTCTTGAATACAAGCTGCTCGATGGTGCGCATCTCCGGCGTGGTGTAGCGCGCCTTGTTCTTGTTGTAGTCGTCGCTGACCTGTTGGTCGGTCACCGCGCTCAAATCCATGATGTCTTCCGGTTCGAGCCTGACATAGGAGAACTTACGGTATTCGGGCGCGGCGTAGGTCTTCTTGTTTTCCCCGAAATAGGCCGAAAGCACGCTGTCGGACGGCGCTTCTATCGGCTCGACAAGCGATTTCGGCAAGGTCAGGTAATCGATGGTGCGATCTTCGCCGCGATAGAGCGCGACCGCCTTGAAGAACGTATCCGGAGCCTTGAGGCCATCCGAAACCGCCTCGACGATCTGCTGGCGGACCGCGACCTGGGCGCGGTTCTTCAAATAGTCTTCCGGCCGCATGCCGATCTGCCGAAGCAGGTACTCGAAGGTTCGCCTGTCGAAGGTTCCGCCAGGCCCTTTGAACGCCGGGTCTTCACGCGTCAGTTCGGCGAGCCGGTCCTTGGACAGGCCGAGGCCGAGCTTGCGGGCCTGCTCGTCGAGGACGGCGCCCGACACGAGTTGCGCCAGCACCTGGTTGTCGATGCCGAGCGCCGTCGCCTGCTCACGGCTGATGCGCTGACCGAATTGCTGCGACATGACGCTGAGCTGGCGATCGTAGGCGAGGCGGTATTCGTTAATCGAGACCTTGGTGCCTCCGGCCGTAATCACGGCGTCATGGCCGGCAAGACCGCCCATCAGCCGCCCCGAGATGCCCCAGATGGCGAAGCTCAACACCAACAATGACAGCAGCAGTTTCGCGACCCAGGTCCCCGCCGCGCTTCTCAACATACCAAGCATGAGTACTTCCGATTTTTGCGCATTTCGCATGCGCCGAGTCTGAAACAAGCGCAATAGCGCCCTTCCTGCCCACTGTCGATTGCTTTGTGGCCTGATTTTGATAGTGAGGGCCAGCTTGAAATTGCCCGGAGAAACAAATCCTATGACGCCTGGAATCCGCCCGCTCGTCGCCGGCAACTGGAAAATGAACGGCACCAGCGCCTCGCTCAACGAGCTCAGGATGATCGGCAACGGCTTCATGAGCGGGCTCGACGCAGAGACCGAAGCGGTGGTCTGCGTGCCGGCGACCTTGCTTGCGCACGCCGCCGAGATTCTGTCGCGCACGCCGGTGCGGGCCGGCGGGGAGGACTGCCATACCGAGGAAAGCGGCGCCTATACCGGCTGCATTTCGGCCGAGATGCTGAAGGATGCAGGTGCCAGCCATGTCATCGTCGGCCATTCCGAATGCCGCGCCGATCGCAAGGAAGACGATGCCATTGTGCAGGCCAAGGCCTCCGCTGCATGGCGCGCCGGGCTGGTGGCCATCATCTGCATTGGTGAGACAAGAGCCGAACGCGAAGCAGGAGCCACGCTCGACGTGCTGTCGCGCCAGGTCTCTGGCTCGGTCCCGCCAAATGCCACGGCGTCCAACACCGTCATTGCCTATGAGCCAATATGGGCGATCGGCACCGGCTTGACGCCGACTGCCGCCGACGTCGCCGAGGCACATGCCCATATCCGCGAAGAACTGGCGCGGAAGCTTGGCAATACGGCGGCCAAGATGCGCATTCTCTACGGCGGCTCGGTCAAGCCGTCCAACGCCGTCGAGCTGCTCGGCGTCAGGAATGTCGACGGCGCGCTGGTCGGCGGCGCCAGCCTGAAGGCAGCGGACTTCCTCGGCATCGCGGAAGCCTATCGAAACATCGCTTGATACCGGGACAGCTTGCTGGATTTGAGCGACGGCCGGCGCCGAAATCGTTGCAAAGGACGCATTGCTCCCCATATTCCGGCCACGGGCTTGGAAATGCCGTCAAAGCATTGTATTGAGCCGCCTCCAAATCAGCGGCCGCGCAAGGCCTTGCCAGGATAAATTATGGAAACCGTACTGATCGTCGTCCACCTCATGGTCGTGCTCGCGCTTGTCGGCGTGGTGCTGCTGCAGCGCTCCGAAGGCGGCGGCCTCGGCATCGGCGGCGGATCGGGCTTCATGACTGCGCGAGGCGCCGCCAATGCGCTGACGCGGGCGACGGCGATCCTGGCCGCGGCTTTCTTCGTCACTTCGCTGACACTGTCGATTGTCGCGCGTTATGGCGAGAAGCCGATCGACATTCTCGATCGCGTGCCGGCAACCTCGGACGGCAAGGGCGTACTCAACCAATTGCCCGGAACCACGACGCCGACGCCGCCTTCGGGCACCACGGCGCCGACCCCGCCGTCCGGCAATGGTGCGGCAACGACGCCGCCGGCAACCGCTCCGGCGACGCCGCCAGCGACAAACGGCGCCACAGCGCCGGCCACGCCGCAGGTCCCCAACCAGTAATCGGGCAAGTTATGCCGCGATCTGTTGTCGTTTGAACACAGTCGCGGCAAATGCCGCACGATCAAGAAGATTCGACCGCGCCTCACGCTTGAGGCGCTTCCGGCTAATCGATTATACGTTGCACGCGGCATTCTCGGCGTCCTTGGGGGGCGCCGGGCGACGCCGTGGGCAACAAGCATTGAACGATCGGATCTTCCCCATGCAGCTTCGCAGCTTCATTTTTGCCGGCCTTTGTGCCGTGCTCAGCCTAGGTGCGCCCGCTTACGCGGCCATGCCGACGGCAAACTCGGCCCACAAAGCCGCAACAACAACCGACGTCGTCAAGGTCGCTGCCAAAAGCGATGCAGCGCAATTGAAGCTTCTCAAGAAGAAGAAAGATCCGACGCCGGACGACCTTGCGCAGATCCGCAAGATCGAAGCCAAGATCGCGGCCGACAAGGAAGCCGCTCGCGCCAAGGCACTCGAAGCCAGGAAGCTGGCGATGCGGGAGGCGGCGAAAGCCAAAGCCGATGCGGAACGGCAGGCATTCCTTGCCAAGAAGGGCCAGCCGCTCGCGGCGGCTAAGGTGGCTGACGCCACGCCGGCCAAGAAGAAGACCGTCAACATCATCGAACCGATTACGCCTATCGCGCCGATCCAGTCGGCCGAGCCGATCCCGGCCGAGGCCATGAACGTTGCGCTGACCGGCAACAATGGCGAGTTGCGCAGCGAACCGGTTGGGCAGAAGCCGCAGAGCGTCGGGCTGTTCGCGGGACTGTTCGGCGGCACATCCTCTTCGTCGATGTCGCTGCTTCCGGAGACGCGCGCGCTCGACGCCGCGCTCGAAAGGAAACAGGCCAAGCGGCAGTTGAAGGTCAAGCCGGAATTCGTGCCGCAGGAGGTCGAATTCACCGGCTACAACCCCGGCACCATCGTCATCGATACCAGCGCCCGTCGCCTCTACCTCGTCGAATCATCGTCAACCGCCCGCCGTTATGCCATCGCGGTCGGCCGGGAAGGCCTGCAGTTCAAGGGTACGGTTGCCGTCGGCGACAAGCAGGAATGGCCCCGCTGGATTCCGACGCTGGATATGCAAAAGCGCGAACCCAAGCACTATGGCCAGTACAAGGACGGCATGCCCGGCGGCGGCGACAATCCGCTCGGTGCGCGCGCCATCTATCTTTACGACGGCAAGAAAGATACCCACCTGCGCATTCACGGCACCATCGCGCCGCAGTCGATCGGAACCAGCGCCTCCAATGGCTGCTTCCGCATGATCAACGAGCACGTAATGGATCTCTACCGCCGGGTGAAAGTAGGCACCAAAGTCGTCATCATCTGACGCTTTGACAGATCGTGCCAAAAGGGCCGGCCTCGCCGGCCCTTTTGTTTTGATACGCCAACGACCAGAGCGCCTTCTTGGGAAAAAGCCTTCGCGGCGGTTTTTTCTCTGGCGGAATCAATTCGGCCGCGTTAAGCGATGACTCCCATGGCGCGATATGTATTCATCACAGGCGGCGTGGTTTCCTCACTTGGAAAAGGCATTGCTGCAGCGGCCCTTGGGGCTCTCTTGCAGGCGCGAGGCTATCGCGCACGCATCAAAAAGCTCGATCCCTATCTCAATGTCGATCCAGGCACGATGTCGCCCTACCAGCACGGCGAAGTCTTCGTGACCGATGACGGGGCCGAGACCGATCTCGATCTTGGCCATTATGAGCGCTTCACCGGCCGCTCGGCCAACCAGCAGGACAACATCACCACCGGCCGCATCTATAAGAACATCATCGAGCGCGAGCGGCGCGGCGACTATCTAGGCGCCACCGTGCAGGTCATTCCGCACGTCACCGACGAGATCAAGAACTTCGTCCTCAACGGCAACGACGACTACGATTTCGTGCTGTGCGAGATCGGCGGCACCGTCGGCGACATCGAAGCGATGCCGTTCCTGGAGGCGATCCGCCAGCTCGGCAACGACCTGCCGCGCAACAACGCCGTCTACGTCCACCTGACCTTGATGCCTTACATTCCGACAGCGGGCGAACTGAAGACCAAGCCGACGCAGCATTCGGTCAAGGAGTTGCGCGGCATCGGCATTGCACCCGACATACTGCTGGTCCGCGCCGACCGGCCGATCCCCAAGGAAGAGCGCAGAAAGCTGTCGCTGTTCTGCAATGTCCGCGAAAGCGCCGTCATCCAGGCGCTCGACGTGCCGCATATCTACGACGTGCCGATGGCCTATCACAATGAAGGGCTCGACTCGGAAGTTCTGGCCGCCTTCGGCATCGATCCGGCGCCGAAGCCGCGCATGGAACGGTGGCAAGCGGTATCCAACCGCATCCACAATCCGGAAGGCGAAGTGACCATTGCCGTCGTCGGCAAATATACCGGCCTCAAGGACGCCTACAAATCGCTGATCGAGGCGCTGTCGCATGGCGGCCTCGCCAACCGGGTCAAGGTCAAGCTCGACTGGATCGAAAGCGAGATATTCGAGAAGGAAGACCCGGCGCCGTGGCTGGAGAAGGTCCATGGCATTCTCGTCCCCGGCGGTTTTGGCGAGCGCGGCTCGGAGGGCAAGATCCTGGCGGCGAAGTTCGCGCGCGAGCGCAAGGTGCCGTATTTCGGCATCTGCTTCGGCATGCAGATGGCCTGCATCGAGGCGGCGCGTTCGCTGGCCGGCGTCGAGCACGCATCATCGACCGAGTTCGGCCCGACCGAGGAGCCGGTCGTCGGCTTGATGACCGAATGGCTGAAGGGCAACATGCTGGAAAAGCGCAGGGAAACCGGCGACCTCGGTGGTACCATGCGGCTCGGTGCCTACCAGGCCGACCTCGCCAAGGGATCGAAGATCGCCGAGATCTATGGTGATACGCAGATTTCCGAACGCCATCGTCACCGCTATGAGGTCAATGTCGACTACAAGGAGCGGCTCGAGAATTGCGGCCTGGTGTTTGCCGGCATGTCGCCGGACGGCGTGCTGCCGGAAACGGTCGAATATCCCGACCACCCCTGGTTCATCGGCGTGCAGTACCATCCCGAGTTGAAAAGCCGACCGCTCGATCCGCACCCGCTGTTTGCCAGCTTCATCGAGGCGGCGGTAGAGCAGTCGCGGCTGGTCTAGACTAGCCGCCATGCAAACTTACCTCGCGCTGCTCTACAGCATTGTCCTGGGCGAGGGGCGGCGGGTCGTCATGTCCGATCTGAAGGCGATGGCCGAAGGCCTGGGTCTGAATAACCCGCGCACGCTGGTAGCGACCGGCAATCTGGTCTTCGAGGCGCAAGAAACAGAACTTGCGGCGTTGGAGCAGCGGCTGGAGGCGGCGTTCGCAAAGACTTTCGGCCGCCACGTCGACATCATCGTGCGCCGCGCCGACGGCTGGCTGAGGCTGGCGGCCGGCAATCCGTTCCCAGCCGAATCGGCCGAGGCCGCGGACCAGGTGGCGGTGCGCGTGATGCGGGCGCCCGTTCCCGCCGAGACCGCCGCGGCGCTAGAGGCCTATGCCGGCAACGACGAGAAGCTGCGGATTGTCGGCGGCGACATCTGGATCGTCTTTTCCCGCGAGACGCCGAGTTCGCGGCTGCTTGCGGCGGTGAGCCACAAACGTCTCGGCATCGGCACCTCGCGCAACTGGAATACAGTGCGCCGCCTGGCCAAGATGGTCGCTGAATAAACGGGGCGGCTCGCGCCGCCCCGAGTCCGTTCAGGCCTTGGCTATCCTGGCTCCGGCACCGAGTGCCATCGTGCGCAGCACGTAGTAGATGACGCCGGCAATTGCCACGCCGAAGAACCAGCCATAGACGCCCCACCATGACGGCAGCAGGCTGGTGAAGTTGGGCAGGATCGAGGAGAAGACCGCGCGGCGGCGATGAAGGCATTGACATGCCAGCCGCCTTGAAAGCGGAATTCGCCATTCTCCCTGTAGAGTGCCTCGACGTCGACATCGCCCTTCCGGATCAGGTAGTAGTCGACCATCATCACGCCGAAGATCGGCCCCATCGTCGCGCCAATGATGTTGACGAAGGAGGCGGCACCGCCTTCCCAGGGCGCGAATGGATAGAGCACCAGCGCGATCAGCGCCGCGATGTAGCCGCCCTTCTTGAAGTCGATCTGGCGTGGAAAGACGTTGGAGAAGTCGAAGGCCGGCGACAGTTCGCCACAACATTGATGCCGAGCGTCGCCACCGCAAAGGTCAGGGCTGCGAGCGCCGCCAGGAACCAGCTGTCGAATTTCGCCGAAATCTGGTCGGGATGCAGCAGCACCTCGCCATAGACGTCGAAGGCGGCGATCGTGGTCACGCCGGCGACCAGCGAGAACAGGACAAGATTGATCGGCAGGCCCCAGATGTTGCCCTTGCGCAGCGATGCCTTGTCCGGGGCATAGCGCGCGAAATCGCAGAAGTTGAGATAGAGCGCGGAGAAATAGGTCACCCAGATCGCCGCCACCCCAAACAGCGAGGTCCAGGAGCCCGGCGTGCCCGGCACGCCCGCGTCCTTTGTCTTTTCCAGCAGCACATCCATCGGGATGTCGCTGGTGAAGGCGAAGGTGCCTGCCTTGATGCAAAGATAGATCGCCAGGATCAGCATCATCACCCACACCGCCGGTCCGGCCCAATCCTGGAAGCGGCGCACCGTTTCCATGCCCTTCTGGATGATCAGGAGCTGCAGCGCCCAGATGACGACGAAGCAGATCACCTCGAGCCCGGAGTGGCCGAGGAAATGTGTGCTCTGGTTGAAGTCGGCGAACCACTGCGAGCGGATCAGCAGGGCTACGATCGCGCCGGAGGCGGCCGCCGTCTGCCCGCCGTACCAGAAGCAGGCGACGATGGCGCGCAGCAGCGCCGGTATGTTGGCGCCCCAGATGCCGAAGGAGGCACGCGCCAGGACAGGGTAGGGTACGCCGGTCTTCACGCCGGCATAACCGACCATGTTCATCAACGCATAGATGGTCAGCGAACCGATACCGATGGCGATGATGAAGTTGACGAAGCCACCGCAAAACAGGAACAGGCTGGCCGCCAGATAATAGCCCCACAGGCTGTGGACGTCCGACGTCCAGACGTTGAAGATCGAGAACGGTCCCCAGTTTCGAACCTTCGCCGGGGCGAGATCCTCATTGTACAGGTCCGGTGATGCGCCTTGTATGGTCATTGCTATGTCCTCCCCTTGTCCTCCCCTTGCAACCGCACGCGCCTCCACGCATGGCACGCAGGTTAAGCCTGACGCAGGGGAACCGGCAAGCAGACGATTTGCCGGCTTGGGGCTTAAAGTCATTTAATGAGAAACGCGCTTATCGGCCGGACGATGCCGTGGCTGCGATATTGAGCTTCGCCGCTGATTCGGTCGCTGCTTGCTTGCCGGCCGGTCGAGCACCGGCCACCGCCGACGTCTCGAAACTGGCCTCGAGCCAGGCTATTGCGCCGGTCACGTCGTCGAGGGCGTAGTTTGCGGCCGTCGGTCCGTTCGGCTTCACGCGGATGGAGATGCCGCCAATTTCGTTGATCGCCTCGAAACCGTGTTCGTCCGATGTATCGTCTCCGAGGAATATCGGCCGCCGGCCGATAAAGGGCGGAATGTCCATAAAACGCCGGATGGCAGCACCTTTGACGGCTTCCAAAGGCATGAGCTCGACGCCGGCGTTTCCCGGAAGCATCCGATAACCCTTCGGAAGCCGGGCCAATGCCTGTTCGACCAGCTGGATTGCGGGCGCAAGCAGTTGCGGTGCTGCTCTTGTATGAACGGCAAGGACCGGCCCCTTGCGCTCGACATAGACCTTGCCGCTGCCCAGTTCGGCCTCGATCTCGTCGGCAAGGGCGGAGATGTCGGCCGGCGCGTCGGCGGCATCGATCGGACCGGTCGGCGTCAGCCGGTGCTCCAGCCCATACAGTCCGGCGATCCGCAGCTTCAGCGGATGGAACAGCTTGTCCACGGCGGGGATCGATCGGCCGGTGATGAAGGCGACCGCACCATCCAGCCGCCGCTCGATGTGTCCAAGCAGGTTGCGCAATTCCTCGCCGACGAACACCGCGTCGGGATGGGCAGCGTGTTCCAGCAGGGTTCCGTCTATGTCGAGGAAGAGCGCCCATTGCCCTGCCGGCAGGTTCAACGCCGGCGGTTGTTCAAAGCTTTTCACGATGCTGCCTTTCGTGCCCGCTCGAACATCGAGATGACGTTGTTGGTGTTCGATGGCGGGCGCTCGCCGGTTCCGGTCACCCTGTCGAGATCGCCGCGTTTGCGCAGGCGCGCGGCATCCAGCAGCATGCTGCCGGCCCAGCGGTAGACGTTGTTGTCGCGGACCATCTCGCGCATCGGCCGCAAACGCTCGCGCTGCTCATCCGGCGTCATCGTCAGCGCCTGCAACAGCGCCTCGCTCATCATGGCCGCATCGTAGGGGTTGACGATCAGTGCTTCCAGCAGTTCGCGCGAGGCGCCGGCAAAGGTGCTGAGCAAAAGCACGCCCTGTTCGTCGTCGCGCGCCGCGACGAATTCCTTGGCGACAAGGTTCATGCCGTCATGCAGGCTGGTGACCATGCAGATGTCGGCGGCGCGATAGACCTCGTAGACCTGCTCCTGCCGATGATGTTCGGCGACCATCAGGATAGGGCTGTATGTCTCGCTGCCATATCGCCGGTTGAGCTCCTCGGCACAGCGACGGCATTCGTCATGGAGTTGCTGGTAGGCGGGCAATGTCCCCCGGCTCGGCGCGGCGATCTGCAGGAAAACCACCTTGCCTATCCATTCGGGATATCTCGTGAACAATTCGTCCAAGGCATGGAAGCGATCGAGAATGCCTTTCGTGTAGTCGAGGCGCTCGACGCCAACGCATAGTTTGGTATCCGCAGACAGGCCGAATCTGTCGCGTACGCTGGCGCGGCACTCCTCCACAGACGGCAGTTTTGCCAGCAATTGGGCCGGCCATTCTATGGAAATGGGATAGGCGTGAACCAATGTGGTCTGCCCACCATAGGAGATTGCCGCGTCTGCCCGTTCGATCCGGCTCTCCAGAAAGCGGTCGACACTTTCGGTGAAGTTGTTGGCATGGAATTGGGTATGAAAGCCGATGATCGAACTGCCGAGCAGTCCTTCCAGGATCCGCTCACGCCACGGACAGATGCTGAACACTTCCGAATTGGGCCACGGGATGTGCCAGAAGGTGATGACTATCGCGTCCGGCAGGCGCTGGCGAATCATGCGCGGCAGCAGCGCAAAATGGTAGTCCTGCACCAGCACGATCGGCCGTTCGTTGCGGGCTTCGGCAACCACCGTATCGGCGAATTTGCGGTTGACGGCCTCGTAGGCGTCCCAGTCCGAGGCGCGAAAGACGGGGCGGGTGAAGGCGATATGGCAAAGCGGCCATAGGCCCTCATTGGCGAATCCCAGATAATAGCCCTGATATTCCTCCTCCGTCAGCCAGACCCTGCGCAGCGTGTAGGACGGATTGCCTGGCGGCACCTGCACCCGGTCGTCTTTGTCGACGGTGAGGCGATCTGCCGTGCCGCCGCCATAGGCGATCCAGGTGCCGGCACAGGCGCGGGTGATGGGCTCGAGTGCCGAAACCAGCCCGCTGGCCGGCACCAAAAGTTGGACCCCGTCATCTTTGATGTTGTGGATGTAGGGTTCGCGGTTGGACACCACGATGACCTGTGCGTCCGGCAGGTCGTCGGCCAGGATCTTGCGCAAAGTGTCGGGCGACCACGTGACCAGTGCCGCATCGGCCGACTGGCCGTTCTTTTCGAACTCGCGCAGCACCTTGCGTGCCGCTTCCGATGCGACATCCTCGCTCGGCGTGTATGCGGCCGCCGTTGCGCGGCCGCGACGCTGGCGGGATATCGATAGGAGAATGGCAAAAGCGGAAAAGCCAAAACTTGCAATCAGCAAAACCCAGAGCAGGTTTACAGTATAATCTGACATGGAATGTGATCTCGCCTCCGGCCAGCTGATAGCCGTTTTTTATTTGTTTTTCTGGTTCGCAGCCGTGTGACAACGACAGCGTTCCCGCGCCGCCCATTTTTTGCAACGCACAAAGAGGCTATCGGTTCCGGACGATTGCAATGCTGCGCGTCATTTTCGATGCGCCGCAGCGCGGCGGCATCAAGTGCGCACGATGAGCGGCACCATTCCCTCATACCGATCGGCGAGAAAGGCGACGACCCGGTCGCCGACACGCTGGAATGTGAGGTCGACCACCGTCGAGCCGACACCCAGATGCCGCAATGTCAGCGTGTCGATGCCGATCGGCAGCCTTGGGCGGGTGACCCGGATTTCGCTGTTCCAGCCGTCGATTTCGAGCCCAAGGCAGGCCTGCATCAGCATGAAGGCCGATCCCGCTGACCAGGCTTGCGGCAGGCACGCGACGGGATAGGCGATCGGCGCTTCGCCCGGCGACCGGGTAAAGCCGCAGAACAGTTCCGGCAGCCGCATGTTGAAATGGACAGCCGATTCAAACGTGCCGCTCATCAGCCGGACCACGCTGTCGCGCACGCCATAACGTGCCAAGCCGGCACCGCACATGGCGGTGTCGTGCGGCCAGATCGAACCATTGTGGTAGGACATCGGGTTGAAGAATATCGCATCGTCGGCCAGCGTCCTCACTCCCCAACCAGAGTGGAACGACGCGGAGAGCAGCTGATCGGCGACCATCTGCGCCCGTTCCGGCTCGGGCAGCCCGACAAAGAGAAGATGGCCGGCATTCGACGTCCGTACCTTGCAGAGCTCGCCTGCACCATCGATCGCCAGTGCATAGAAATTGAGATCGTCCATCCAGAAATGGCGTTCCACCGCGGCGCGCATGGTTTCGGCGCGTTCCTCCCAATGATCGGCCTTGTCGTCCTCGCCGCGGCGGCGGGCGAGCGCCGCCAGCCCACGGAACGCGGCAAAGACGTAGCCTTGCACCTCGACCAGGGCGATCGGCCCCTTGGGCATGCGGCCATCGGCATGGAAGACGGAATCGAAACTGTCCTTCCAGCCCTGGTTGGCAAGGCCGGTCTCGGCGCCGCGCTGGTAGGTAACGAAGCCGGTCGCGCGGCTTGTCTCCTCCGTCCATTCGGCCGCTGCACAGAGCGATGGCCACAGGCTGTCGACGAACGCCATGTCGCCGGTACGATCCGCATAGGCGCAAGCGAGATGAATGTAGAGCGGCGTGGTATCGACGCCGCCGTAATAGCGGCCGAACGGGAGCTCCCGCAGTGCCGCCATCTCGCCCTTGCGGGTCTCGTGCATGATCTTGCCCGGCTGCGAATCGCTGAACGGCGACGTTTCGGTCGCCTGATGCTGGGCGAGAAAGGCGAGTACGCCGCGCGCCAGCCCAGGATTCAACCACAGCATCTGCAGTGCGGAAATCACCCCGTCACGGCCAAATGCCGTCGAGAACCAGGGTATGCCGGCATAGGGGTAAGGTCCGGTTGAAAGCTCGGTGGTCAGCAACGCCACGTCCGCGCGCGCGCGTTCGATCCAGTCGTTGAAGACGCGGCCGGAGCTGTGCACCGTCGCGCCGTGGCGGCGTTTGGCGCGCATGCCGAAGCGAGCGCGGGCGGCAGCAGCCCGAAAACGGTCGCGGTCGGGTGTCTCCGCCACTTCCGGGCCGACCTCGATATAGAGGACCTCGCTGCTGCGCTTCGTCACCGCAACCAGGAAATCCGCGCGGCTGGCGGTCAAATTGTCCGGCGCCTGCGAGAACGAGATCGCCGACAGGCGCACGAGCTGGTCCAGCCCGTCATATCGAAGCACCACGGATGTCGGACTGGTCTCGGCGGCGTGGGCTATTCCGCGCTTGAGCCGGGTCGAACCGCGCACCTCGAACATGTCGCGGAAATCTGCTGCGAAATGCAAGGAAACCCGAATGGCCGACGATTCCTGGCTGTAGTTGGAAAGGGTGATGCGCTCGAACAGCCGGTCCTGCCAAAGCAGCCTGACGCGTTCTATGTGGATCGCGCCCTGCGGAATGTCGCGACCACCGACACTCTGGATCGGCAGATTGGTCAGGTTCGAGGTGAAAAGCACATTGTCCTGGCTGAGCGAGGCGCCGAGCAACGACATTTGCCGGCCACCGACCGTCAGCCGGAATTCCGAAAGCACACGCGTGTCGTCTCGGAAAAAGCCATCGCCGGCGCCGCGGATGTCGCCATAGGCGTCGGCCACCGCGAAGCAGTCGGCTTGCTTGAGGGCGAACAGCCGGTGCGGCTCCCGGGGCGCAACCTCGTCGAGGGAGGCAAGGGCTACGGCGGGATCAAGCTTACGCTCGTCGAGTTGATTCATACGTCACAAGCTCTGTCGTTTCGTTCCAACGTCCACAATGACGCCGATCAGGACGCTCTCGCTTCACCGGGAGTACCGATCAGGCGCGCATAGGCAGCCACATAGTCGTGGGCCATTCTCGTGGCAGAAAAACGGTTTTCGAACACGGCTCTCACCTGTCGCCTGTCGAGGCGCAGCAATTCCGGTATCGAGGTGACTGCGGCATCGACCGTATCGACAAGGAAACCGGTCACGCCGTAGTCGATGATCTCCGGCAGGGCACCGCATTTCCAGGCGATTACCGGCGTGCCACAGGCCATAGCCTCTATCGCGGCAAGACCGAACGGCTCCGGCCAATCGATCGGAAACAGCAGGCCGGCCGCCTTGCCGAGGAATTCCGCTTTTCTGTCCTCTTCGATCTCGCCGATATAGTCGACACGGTCGCCGTCGATCAGCGGCTCGACCGTGTCGTGGAAAAAAGGGCGGTCGTCGTCGCCGATCTTTGCTGCAAGCTTCAGTTTCAGCCCGGAGCGCAAGGCGATCTCAATGGCACGCTCCGGGCGCTTGTCGCGCGACAGCCGGCCGAGAAAGGCCAGATACGGCTCGTCCGCATTCGTCTCGAAAGTCGGCTCGTACATATTGATCGGCAGCCCGTGATGGATGGTCGCCAGCCAATTGGCCCTGGGTAGCCCGGTTCTCTGGCTGCGGGAAATGGAGATCATCGGAAAGCGCGGAAAATGTTCGTAGGCCGGGGCTAGGTCGACATAGTCGAGCCTGCCATGCGGTGTCGTCACCGTCCGGTCGGGCATGTGTTCGAAGAAAGGAAAATGCAGGAAGTGGCTGAGATGGAAATGGATGATGTCGAACTGTTGCGCACGGCTCCTCACCTCGGCGAGCATCGAGAGATGCGCCGCGGTTTCGGATTTGTGCGGGCGCGGATCGAGACGGAGCGCGCGCTCGCGACACGCCACCAATTTCGCCGACGTCTTGGTATCGCCACTGGCGAACAGGGTCACGTCATGGCCAAGCTCGACCAATCCTTCGGTCAGATAGGAGACGATGCGCTCCGTCCCTCCATAGAACCGGGGTGGCACGGATTCATGGAGCGGCGCCACATGGGCTATTCTCATGTTTTGGCATTTCCCTCAAAAAGACTGCTCGTGGCATCGAAATGCATCAGCCGCGCTAACGTTCCCGTACAATGGCAAGATGTCACCCAATTGGGGCAAGATGTCACCCAATTGGAGCTGCCGGGCGCGTCCACCGCTGCTCGTCTCGTGCAGCCAACATTTTTCAGGCCAAGCCCTCTTTTGCCGGGAACCAAAGTCGGGTTCGCGAGTTTGGTGGGGTTCGATCGCACGCATCCGGTCGACGGGGAGGAAATGATGGACCGCTTGCAATTCTTTTCGCCCGTGCGGGTTTTGCGCGGACAGGGACAGCCTGTGGAGGAGATCGACAGCGTTGCCGAAGCAATGGCATTCTTGCGAAAATGGCCGGCGGGGCGGCGCGGGCCGGTTTACCAGTGCGCCGTGAATTGCTGCGCTGCGGCCATGGCCGGCCGGATGTCGGCCGAGGAAGCGAGAAAGGCTTTTGCCGGCTTCGCCCGGATCACCCGCCTGCTCGAGGGCGATCGGCCGTTGCCGATGAGCGGCGAGGATCGGCATCGCGATCACGCCTTGAGGCGATAGCGCCGACTGCCGCAGATGGTCCGAGCAAGGGTGGCATTCAGCCGGAGCGCCCGATCGGCGACCGACGAGCAGCGCCGGCAAGGTGTCGTAGAGCGCTGCCCAGTAGGGGGCGTAAAACTCACGCCGGTATTCCGGCACTATCCAGTAGACTGCGGCAATGGTCGTGAGCGTAACGATGAAGCCGATGAGCTTGCGCACGACACGCTCGACTTCAAGCGCTCGCATCGGCTTCGCCTGCAATCCCGTTGAACGCCTTCGAAACGTCTGGAAATAAGCCGTGTCGACCGCGATCATTGCTGCAGTAGTAGCTGCAATGACAGTCATGGCCTGCAAATGCACAGGCCAGCTTCTGTCGGCGAGCATCGCGACGGTGAGCGCAAGACCAAGCAATCCTGCAAGGCCGGTGAGGGGCGCGGTCGCCGATTTCGGTCGGAGCGTCATACTACTACTCCCGTTGTCGTGAGGATCGATCGTCGTTGCCGGCCGCGTGGTCGCCGCCACGGTTCAACTCGAGTGGCGCCGCCACCGGAGCCGCTTGAGCAGCCGCTACACTCCGCCGCTGCCGTTAGACCCGCCGCTGCTTGTTCCGTCGTTGCCGCCACTGGATCCGCTGCTGCCGCTCGAACCGCTGCTGCCGCTCGAACTGGTGGTGCCGCTTGAGCTGCTGGCGCCGCTCGATCCGCTGCTGCTGCTTGAGCCGCCGATGGGCCCCTTGTTGACATTGTGCGGGGAGGGATGGTTGTTAGCGCCCTCGCTTACATTTTCGCAGGTGCATTTGCGCTGATATTTGGCGCCGAAGGCACTGCCTTCATTGCTCGCCTTCTGGCAGACCAACCCATGGCAAATCAAAGTCGCTTCGGTTGTCTCGGGGGTAAGCCCGGTGATGACTATTGCGGTTGTCGTGGCCGCCATGGCCATGATCGAGAACCGGAGTAAATTCCGAAAATTTTGCATAGATACCTCGCTTTCTGACGCCTCGCTTCTCGGGCCCGCGCCCAAGCTTCCTGATTGTCGAGTGGGTGTTTGCAACAAGGCCGCACACGGATCGCTTACGCCTCAGTGATCGGGGCTCAGGGGCGGCATAAAAAGTTGGACGAAGCGCAGACAATGGTGCCGCATTGCGGTATTTCGACCGGAAAAGGCCAAAGATGCACTTTTGGGGGAATGGATAATGTCGAAACGGCTTAGACTGGTGCTGGGAACGGCCGGCGCGATTGCCGTCGCCATTGTCTGGGGGATCATCGCCACGTTAATGGGTGTGCCATCGATTCTGATCACTGTAGGAGCGGTCGCGATCGGCGCGGGCATCTACACCTATGTCGATCGAAGCCGAAGCTGATCCGGTTATCAGGCTACGGGCATAGCGCAAAAATCCCACGGTCGCAGACTGTCTGTGGCAATGCTCAGTGTACGAAAATTACCAACGACAGCGTTCTGTGGAACGAGTGGCCTGCCGAAGCTATTGTGGTGGCGGTCCGAGACACCCCCGCCTCGGGTCATTGGCTCACCCAGCCGAGTGGTCCGCTGCTACCCAATGGCAGCGGACCTTCATCCGGAGGACAGACCCGGAAGACGGACATTGTGCCGAATCGAGGGAGAACGATGGTCGTTGACGAGATTGCCGCGCGGCGCCTGAAAATTCTGCTCGAGCAGCACATGGAGACCAGCAAGAGGCGCCACGATGCGGTTTCCACCGCAGCGGCTGAGATCGCGATCAGGGCCGTCATGCCGAATTGCCCGGCCTCCGGAAAAGCCCTGGACGACATGATTGCGGCATGTGCGTTCGAACACGGGCTGGGGGTACTGTTCGATCGACCTGACGCATGAAGGCCTAAACGCCATGAATCCCAACGCCAAAATCGCACGGTGCTGTCGTGCACAAATCCGACGCTGTTCCTGAGACCGCTTGCGACTAGATAAACCAACCAACCGGAGCAGGCATGCCGAGATATTTTTTTCATTTCCGAAACAATGACGGCCGCTTGACGGAAGATTTCGAGGGGCAGGAGCTGGATGGCCTGTCTGCCGCCCAGGACAACGCCATGGCTTCGGCCAAGGAAATCCTGGCCGAGGGTCTGCTCAGCGGCAGCCCGGTCCTGACAGGTCTTTCCTTCGAAATCTGCGACGAGAACCGGAACCTGCTTTTCCGATTTCCATTCTCGGAAGCTGCCGAAAAGGCTGGCACTCGGCCGTGATTCGCCGAAGGCCCCGCGATGCGGGCGAGCTTTGATCGAGCCTGGCTGAAAAACCGCATGTCGCGGCAAGACGGTCGTTGGTGCAAATCAGCACCATAGGCAAATTAGTAGCATAGCTGCCGGCACAAAGCAAGAACAAATATGGCTTGCCTTGCCGACGGGGGCATTACTTATGTCCCTGCGTGGTGCCGGCCCGGGCTATCGTGCGTTTCAGGAACTCGAGGGCAGGCACGGGTAGGGGGCGCCAAGCGACGTTGCCATTTCCAACCCATATGTCGATTTGTCGGGCCGGGTGTTCGTCAACTTACCGAAACGTCTTCGCAGGATGCTGTGATCAGGAGTTCCTTTCTCCCGCGGTTGCGTTTACAGGACGCTCAGGACAGTGTCGTTTGCGCGCCAGCAACTGGACCGAGTTAGGCCGGGCGCACAGTCCCCCTCCGTCAAGGAAACCAGTCCGGCGCCGTTTTTGGAGAACAATGATTTGTGGTGGTCAAATAAGCAAAAGAGATTCAAGGGAACGTGGGACGACCGACTGGACGGCCTATTCTCAGCAGAGGTCGACTACGCCGGGAAATCCATTCTCGATGTTGGCTGCAACATGGGTGTTGTCGCCTATGAGATATCCAAGCTAGGACCGAGTTCGATCCATGGGATCGACATTCTCAAGCCGCATATCGAGACGGCCAGGATGATCTTCCTGGGTTGTCCGGTCCAAAGCCGGTTCGATTGTCTCGATCTTGGCAGCCGGAAGCTGCAAAATGTTCTCCAACCGCAATACGACATCGTCATGCTGCTGGCAGTCTACCACCACATGCAGTGGAGCCTCGGCGCGGACAAGGCGCGAAGCGTGCTGTGCGATATCGCCGGGCGTGCTCAAACGATCGTTGCCCGCGTCCCTCCTGGCAAGGATAAGGAGATGATCGCGGTGCTTTCGGATGTGGGCTTTTCAATCAAAAGCAATCACACATCGCCTCTTGGAAGCCATCTCATGGTCCTCGCGAAACACTGACCAGGCATAGCGCGGCCGACGACGAATGGCGCAAGAGCCGCGTGGCTGGGGTCCGCTATGCTCGGATGCGAGGAACCGACGGTCATAGGCCGATGACGTGCAAGGATCCGGTTCGGCATTGACTGCGGTCGGGAACGAAGCCACAGACAGGTGATCGAAACCGTCTCGCGCTTCAAGATAACGCGAAGACCGGACGGGATCGCAACGGGCGGCGACGAGATGATTACAAAGAAACGAGTGTCAACGGCCCCAGCATATCCGCTGATCAAGCGTCTGATTGGCGAAAATCTGCCGCCGCACAAGATGCTGTATGTGACAGGTTTGCTGTGCTCGATCGCCGCTGCTGCGGCGACCGGCGCGGCGGCCTGGATCATGAAAGTCATGATCAACACCATCTATGTCGAGCGAGACGCCGCCGCTGTATCGGGTATCAGCGCCGTCATCATCGGCATTTTCTTGGTCAAGGGCATAGCTGCCTACTGCCAGACCATCACGACGGGAAAGATTCGCCGGGCTATCGTTTCGGACCTGCAAAACCGGCAATTTTCCCGAATGGTGTATTTCGACATCAGCCGTTTCGCGAACCAGCATCCGGCAAAATTCATCTCCAAAATCATGTTCAACGCGCGCGCCGGGGCGACCGTTATTCTCACCCTCACGAGCAGCGCCGTCTCTGATCTGCTGACCCTGATTGCCTTGGCCAGCGTCATGGTCAAGCAGGACCCGGTGATGTCGCTGATATCCGTGGCGGTTCTGCCGATGCTGTTCCTGTCAGTCGGCGCGATAACAAGGAAGCTCAAGGCGCTGGCGAGGGGCGAGACGGAATTGGCGGCACAAGTCCAGTCGATCGGCACGGAAGCCGTCGAAGGCATCCGCACCATCAAGTCCTTCCAGCTCGAGGACAAGGCCGTTGCCAGCTTTGCAAAGGCCGTCCGCAAGATGGAAAGACGTGGCATCCAGATCAACCGGACGTCAGCATTGATGAGCCCATTGATGGAGACCGGCGGCGGCGTGATCATCGGGCTTTTCGTTATGTACGCCAGCTGGCAGACCCTCGGCAACGGCAAGACGCCCGGCGAATTCATGGCCTTCATTACCGCGTTCCTGCTTGCCTATGAGCCTGCCAAGCGGTTGGCCCGGGTCAATGTCGACATCCAGAAGCAAATGGTCGCCGTCGAGCAGATGTATGATTTGATCGACATGCCCGAGCAACGGCGACTCGCGATTGCGGGCGAGCGTCTGACCGACGTCGATGGTGGTATCCGCTTTGAAGATGTGGCCTTTTCCTATGACGGCAACAGCCCCGCGCTCGAGGGTGTTTCCTTCGACGTGCGACCTCGTGAGAAGCTGGCGATCGTCGGCCGCTCCGGCGCCGGCAAGACCACCATCGTCAATCTGATCCTGCGCCTGATGGAGCCGGACAAGGGCAGGATCCTGATCGACGGAAAGGACATTTCGAAGATCAGCCTGGCCGACGTTCGCGATAACATCGCACTGGTATCCCAGGACGTCTTCCTGTTCGAAGGCTCGATCCGCGACAACATTCGCGACGGCCGCCCGAATGCCACGGATCAGGAAATCGAGTCTGCTGCGAACCTCGCCCGGGTCACCAGCTTTGCTTCGGCGCTCGAAAACGGGCTCGACACGCTTGTCGGGCCAAGCGGCACCAACCTGTCCGGCGGCCAGAAACAACGCGTTGCCATCGCGCGCGCCCTGCTCAAGAATGCTGCGGTAATCGTCTATGACGAAGCGACATCCGCGCTTGACGGTGAAAACGAACGGGCGGTTATGGAGGCAGCCTTCGACAACACATTTCAGCGCACGGTGATCTGCATTGCGCACAGGCTGTCTACAATCAAGGCGGCCGATCGTATTCTCGTGTTTGACGCCGGACAGCTCGTCGATGCTGGAACGCATGACCAGCTTGCCAAGCACAGCGAGATATATCGTTCGATATTCCACCTGGAGACGCCCGATCCGATGGTCGAAAGCGGCAAAAAGCTGCGGCAGAGCGTATTGCGCTGACGGCCGATGACCAGCTTTTATCACGGTTCCTATGTCCGGTATGTGATTGGTGGACTGGGCCTTCAGGTGCGCCGGTACAAAAAGGCGGTGCGCAGGTTGTTTTCCGGTCCCAAGCAGCCTCGTTCCATTCTTGAGCTGCAGGCCAAGGTTGAGGCCCTGATCGTGCGCAGGGACTGGAAAGGCCTTGAAGCAGGTACCAATGAGATGGCTGTCACGGCCGATCATAATCGCGACCCGGAGCTGATGCAGAAGGCGGGCCAGGCGTTCGAACGCCTTGGCAACTTTGCGCGGGCAGCTGAGCTTCGGCTTTCCGCTCGCCGGCTGCGGAAAGGGAAGAGCGCCAACGAGTGGACCGGCGAGAATCTCGGATCGGATACACTGCTGATCGATCTTGTGGAGGATGACCCGCGCAGCCTTGGCCGGGTTATCCGCCACGCGCGACTGGCCGGCGCTGCCGCTGCCTATGCCCAAAGCGCAACAATTCGGGTCGAGCCGCGCCTGGTATCAATTCTGCAGCGAACGTTCCCGAAGGCGACCGTGGTCCCGGCGCAGCGGGATGTGGTCGGCGACAAACACGCGACTTTCGAAGATCTCGCCTGGGTGTTCGGACGCGACGCCGAAAAGCTTGCTGCCGACTTCGTACCGCTGCGGGCAGATCCTGAACTCGTCGAGGCATTCCGCAAGCGCTATCGCTCGATGACGGATCTGCCGCTGGTCGGTCTCTCCTGGGGCAGCAAGTCCCACACCAAGGACGTGCCTGATTTTCCTGAATGGGCACGGTTCATCGCCCAGACACAAGCGACATTCGTTTCGCTCCAGTACGGACAGATCAAGCCGGCGTTGCGGCGCCTTCGCAACGGCAACGACGCGCGTCTGATCTTTGACGACAGCGTCGACCAAATGGTCGACATGGACCGTTTCGCCGCACAGGTCGCCGCACTCGATGCTGTCGTGACGATCAGCAATACGGCGGCCCATCTTGCCGGAGCCATTGGCGTGCCGACTGTTTTCCTCATCGACGATAATTTTCAGACGGCATGGCCGGTGACCGGCGACCGGACACCTTGGTATCCGAAGGGCATTGTCATTCGCAAGGAGGGGCGCCCTTGGTCGCTGGTGCTCGACGAGGCCGGCCGGCGGCTCTCGTCGATCCTGACGACGCTTTCCGACGCTCCCCGAGGACGATAGAACATCGCCGTGCAGAACAGACGAACCATCCTTCAGAAGGCAAAAACCGCCGATCTGCGCCCGCAAGGCGCCGTCGGCAAGCGGCTGCAGAAGGTTCTCGAGCGGGCAAAGGAACTTCTTAGACGTCCTTCGCGCCACGCCGACGAAAGTGCCGAAAGGCATATGAGGCTGATGGAGGAAAGCGTGCAGCGTGGTGACTGGCAAACTGCTCGCGACCATGCACTGGCGCTTGGCGTGCTTGGTGAGCAGCTTGGCGATCTCGGCCTGATCAAGAAAGCGGGGCGTGGACTGAGGCGTCTCGACGGAGGAAATCGCATCTGGCAGTTGATGGCGGCGAGCAAGCAGCTGCGCGGCAGGCCCGATTGGGATGGCAGTGATCTTGCGGGTCGCACGCTTCTCGTCGATCGTCGCGAAGGCGACCTGGCGATCTTTTTCCAGTTCGCGTCTTTGCTTGGTCCAGCAGCTGCGGCTGCCGGTCGATGCATCGTTTTCGTCGAGCCCCGACTGGCACCGCTTTATCGCAGAACATATCCTGCGCTCGATGTCAGGATTGAAGGGGAAGAGGACATGGCGGCGGTGGACGCCGATGTCGTTGCCGGTTTCGAGACACTCGCAAAGCATTTCTGGCTGGACGACCCGGCGGCACGCGCGCCCTTCGTTCCGCTGGAGCCGGACCGCCGACTGGTTGCCGAGCTGCGCGGCACCTATCTCGATGGCGGCCCAGGTCCCCTGATCGGATTTGCCTGGGGAAGCCTCAACAAGAGCAAGGATCTGCCGGCCTTGGACGATTGGCGGACGCTGTTCAGCAGCCTGCCGGGGCGCCTCGTCAGCTTGCAATATGGCGATGTCGGGCCGGCCCTCTCCGAGTTCGAGCGCCACGCGCCGGGGCGCATCATCCATGACGCTTCCGTCGACCAGTTGACGGATATGGACCGCTTTGCCGCCCAAATTGCGGCGCTGGACGCGGTGGTGACGATCAGCAATACCGGCGCCAACCTGGCCGGAGCGCTCGGCGTGCCGACGATTATCATGCTCGACGACGGGTTTCGACTGTCCTGGCCTGCCTTCGGCGAGACCGTCGCCGCATATCCGAGCGTTCGACTGGTCAGAAAAGGCGGCCGAGCCTGGGCGTCGGCAGTGCAGGAAGCAGGCGGACGGGTCATGCAAATCATCGGCGGAGCTGGCGATGGAAGGTAGCCTACTTCTCGGCCGGTTGCGCCGCGCTGTCGCGCTTGCAGGCTACAAATACAAGGTCTGGTTCCGACGTCACCGGCGGCAGCTCTTTCTTCGCTGGCGCGACGGCGACATTGCCGATCAGATGGCGGATTATCGGCGAAGCGTCGAGTCCCGCGATTGGCCGGCGGCACTGCCGAAAGCCCTGGCTCTTGGATCCATTGCGAAGTCGAGGGGCGAGGTCCACCTGATCGACGAGCTCAGCAAGGCGCTGATGCGGATGGGCGCTTATGGCGCAGCCGCCGAACTCAGGATCGCCCGACGCCACATCGTCAACGGCCGCGTCGATGGCGAGTGGCTGGGCCAGGATATTTCTGGCCAGACACTGCTGATTGATCTGATGGAAACCGAAAAGCAGGGTCTGGCCACCGCGATCCATCATGCGAGTTCCGTCGGCTGTGCCCTGGCGCGCGCCGCCCGCTCGATCGTGCTGGTCGAGCGCCGCCTGGTACCGCTCTTTCAGCGCACTTTTCCGACCGCCGATGTGCGGCCGGTCGGCGCTGGCGGCAAGGCCGCCTATGCCGAGGCGCAGGCCTTCGCCGGCGTCCAGCATCTGACTGCCGTTTTCGAAACCGACGAGGCGACGATCCGCGAGCATTTCGTGCCCCTTAAGCCGGATCCGGCCCGGGTCGCTGAACTTCGCGCCCGCTACCGGAAGGAAGGATGGCCGTTGGTCGGTATCGCATGGGGCAGCTCCAATCCCGGCAAAGACCTGCCGCCGCTTGCCGCCTGGCGAAACCTGATCGGCCGACCGGACCTCCGGTTCGTCTCGCTGCAGTACGGCCAGATCGAGACCGATCTGAAGATCCTGACCGACGGTGAGCCGGAGCGCATTCTTCATGACAGATCGGTCGATCAGCTCGTCGACATGGATCTTTTCGCCGCGCAGGTTGCCGCGATGGACGCCGTGGTGACCATCAGCAATACCGGAGCGCATCTGGCCGGCGCGCTCGGCATCCCCTCGGTTTTCATTCTGGGCGACGGCTTCAAGCGCTCCTGGCCGGTCGAGGGCGACCGCACGCCCTACTATCCATCGGCCGTGCTGGTCTCGAAACGGGAACGCCCCTGGTCCGTGGTGATGGGCGAGGCCGAGTCCATTCTGGCGCCATGGCTCACAAAAGTGAGTGGCTAATGCATGTCGTCCAAAAGCGCGTCACTGAATACGCTTCGACGCGATGCGCATTAAGGAGTTCGGCCGACGGACCGCGGAATGGAGCGCCCGTGTCGAACAGTCGTCGCAACAGGCCAAAAAACATAAGGCATTCCGAACCGGGATATAGTAAAGGCCAATTCGCCCCGCAGAGGATCGCAATTCTTGCTGGCATTTCTGCCTTGTGTTCGAATTAGCCGTAGGCTTAGGCGCCCAGTAATGGGGTTGGTCTGGCCGGCAGCGGTTCGGGCGCCAGCTCTGATAATCTAAAGGAGGTCTCTCCATGTCCTTTCTAAACATGTCCTTTCTAAAATTTTTCCAGGCCAAAGCGCCGCCTCTTCCTCTTATCGTATCCTTTCCAAAATCGGGGCGCACCTGGCTACGTGTCATGCTGGACGATCTCGGAGTTGAAGTTCAATACATTCACGACGGAACCGACCACAAGTTACTTCGACCGATATCGGGCCTCAAGGAGAATAAATCTCGATACAAGAAGAGAAGAACAATAATGCTTGTTCGCGATCCAAGAGATACGGTGGTCTCAGGGTACTTTCAGGTTCAGAAGCGCCACATGCTTCCAGCGGGATCGTTCAGCGATTTTATCAGAAGCGACAATCATGGGATTGAAAAGATCATCAGATTTAATCTGCATTGGTTCGCGGCCATGCCCCGGATGCGCGAAATCCGGTATCTTCAATATGAAGATATGCATCGGGATACGGCTGGTGTCCTTCGCGCGATCCTTGGATTCCTGAACCAGCAGGCTGACGATCGGACGCTTGTCGAGGTGGCGAACAACCGAACGTTCGACAAGATGAAAGTGAGTGAATCGACCGGTGATCTGTCCGATCGATACGGCAAGATATTACAGCCGCGCGATGCGAACGATCCGGAAAGCTTCAAGGTGCGCAAGGGCAAGATAGGCGGTTACGGCGAATATCTTTCCGAGGATGACGTGGCCTATTGTGACGAGCAGTTGGCTCAGTTCGAATATTGGGAGAAGCTGGACAAGGTCTTTACCACAAACGGCTTGTGTTACGTCGATAACCGCACCCGGGTCGCCTTGGATTAGGGAGCATTGCCGACATGGTGATGCGGACGGGATTCATTTGCGGCTGCGGCCATAGCGGGACGACGTTGATCGCGACGATCCTTGCGTCGCATCCAGACGTCTACCTGCCGCTCCAGGAAACCAACATTTTCTTCAAGTGGACGCCACTGGCCATGTTCCGCTACTGGAAGCTGAAGCGGGCGGCGCTCGAGGCTGGAAAGAACGTGCTGCTTGAAAAGACACCGCGGCATATCCGTCGTGTCGCCCGCATTCGCCGGCTCGTGCCCGGCGCGCGTTTCGTCATGCCGGTGCGAGACGGGCGCGACGTTGTAGCGTCCCTGATCAAACGACTTGGCGACCCAAAGGAGGCTCTCGACCGCTGGATCAACGACAATGCGCTGGTTCTCGCGGAACGGGGAAAGCCGGATGTGCTGATCTATCGTTATGAGGATCTGATCGAGAATCCGGCCAAAGTCGTCGAGCAGATATGCGGCTTTCTCGATGTGACCTTCAGCCCGGAGCTCCTTGACTATCACAAGAACCCGCAGCAATGGTTCAAGCCGACCGACGCCGGCGTCGAGACGCCACATGCGGTGCTCCGGAACCAACAGGTCAATCAGCCGATCTATGACGGAAGCGGAAGATGGCGCTCCGAACTTGGAGACGCAGAGTTACAGGATCTGGTACAAGGACGAGGTGCCAAGCTTATGAAAGCATTCGGTTATGCATGATATCGGTTCGGCATCTGCTGGAAATGCCATTTACCAATCAATTCTGTCGATCAAGCCCGTTTTGAACAGACTGTGAGCTCCTTCATACGGCATTGACTGTTCGTTCATCGCGCTGAGAGCGGCTTTACCGCTCGATACCTCATGATACTGGCGATATTTGGAAGCGCCGTTCCAATACTGGCCTTCTGCCACCGCGACCTGCGCCTTATCGTTGAAATCGGCGAAGAACTTGAAATGAAGCAGGCCGCCAAATCCCTTTATATAGTTCCGCCAATAAGGCAACGGTGAGTGAATCGACGTAAAAATCGTCTGGCGATCAACATATATCAAGGGAAATTTAGTCAACTTGTGTTTTCTGGCGAAAAGCCGGGTCCTCGGGCCACCTGTGATCTTCAGATGCCGGGGGCTCCTCGTCACCTCATAGCCGCTGCCGTCGAAATGGTCCGCAACTTGCCATGGCGGCACGATGGGATCGAAGGGTACGTCCCAGATGTTTCCGCTCGGATACATGTCGATCATCGGCGCCAGCAAACGCGTCATTCCGCGTCGCTTGAGCCAGTCGGCCAACGCGCCGAGCGGATGCTGATCCATGCCGTCATAGACAAGATATTCGTCGGCATCCACGGTCAGATACCATCGAGGCTGACCATAAATCTGCACGATACGCTGCCGCCAAAGATTTCCCAGGTCCGACTGCGAATAGGTGATCGGCGAACTGAATAGATCGATATCCGGCTGCTCGGCCAGAAGCTCAGCTGTTCCGTCGGTCGAGCGATCATCGAGGACGGCGAATCTGGTGACGCCGAGTTCGCGATAGTGCTTCAGGAACGGGCGTAGCCTGTCCGCCTCGTTGCGGATGACGAGGATCAAAGGCAGGTCATTCGCTTTAAGGGGCGTTATCGGCCGCAGCGATGACACTTCTGCCCGCCTTCCGAAGGTGTGTCTCAGCCGATATATGGCGGTGTCGGTAATCGTCCGGCGGACAATGGCGGGCCAGGTTGCTTTGCTCAAGCCGTCGATTCCCCTCATGGCGGTCACCGCCCGGCTGGAGCTGGCGCTGAACCGCTGTTTGCAGTTAATTTCTACATGCAGCACCGTTAGGCAAATCGCAAGCAGTTGCGGAGTTCCGGCGGGTGAGCTTTCCAAGTGTTGCCGATGCGCGCTGGCCTCTATAGACATCGTCGGATGGCAACAGGCCGGAGCCCAGACCCCATGTACGCCGGCATTCGTGGCACCGAAATTCAATTCGACAGGCCGATCCTGTTCGTGCGCCAGCGTTATGCGCCTTTTGGTGGAGGCGAGATCATGCTGGAAAACATCATGGCCGCATTCGCCGCGCGTCAGCGGCCGGTGGCCGTGCTCTCCGGCGACTGGCCGCGATATGAAGGCGTAGAATTCATCCATTGTGCCGGCCGCCGCTTTCCGCGCTCGTTGCGGGCAACGTCCTTTGCTCAAGCCGCCTGCCGCAAGATCGCCGAGATGCCACCGGCCCTGGTGCAGAGCAACGATCGCCTCCCGTGCTGCGATGTCTTCCGGGCCGGGGAGGGCGTTCATGCCGCCTATCTTGCCGAGCGGCGGCGTTTCGAGACGCGGCTTGGCAGGGCGGCAATGGCGCTGAGCCCTTTTCACCGCCAGACGCTGCGCCTCGAACGCGCAACCTATGCCAGCCCTCGGCTCAAAGCTGTCATAGCGATCTCGAAGATGGTGGCCGACGACATTGTCCGTCACTACGATTATCCGGCGCAAAATGTGCACCATATCCCCAACGGCGTGGACCTCGACCGCTTCAGCCCGCAGCTGCGCCAGCTGCATAGGGCCGCGGTCCGCGCGCGGCTCGACGTCGACGAAAACAGGTCGGTCGTCCTGTTTGTCGGCTCGGGCTTTGCGCGAAAGGGACTGCTTGCACTGATGAAGGCGGTCGCTAGGCTCGATGGCGAGCCTGAATTGTGGGTCATCGGCCATGATTCGCGCGCCAACGCCTTCAGGCAGGCCGGTGACAGGCTCGGTCTCGGCGCACGGCTCAAGATGCTTGGGCCGCAGAAAGACATGCTGCCGTGGTACGGCGCGGCCGATATTGCCGTGCTGCCTTCCATCTATGACCCTTTCGGCACAGTGGTCATCGAAGCGATGGCCAGCGGTTTGCCTGCTGTGGTAAGCACCGGCTGTGGAGCGCGCGAGCTTGTCGAGCGGTTCGAGCCGACGCTCGTTTGCGATGCGGCCAGCGAAAGCGACCTCGCAGCAGCGCTCGCGCACGCGCTGCGGTTGGCGTCACGACCTGAGACCGCAGCCAGGGTGAGAGCGGCGGCCGAACACTATGATTTCAATGTCATGATCAAGCGAATGATGGCGCTGTATGAAAGCCTTGATCTGAAATGATTTTCGACTTTGTTAGATCAGGTTAGTACCCTCAGTGTGCCAACAGGCCGGGAGCCGATGCTGCAGATGCATTCGAATGACAGTGGCAGCTTTGATGCCGGAATCTTCTGACCGTGCCGGCGCTCTCGGTCATTATCATCACCCGCAACGAGGAGGCGTCCATCGCGCAATGCCTTCGGTCGGTCCATTTTGCCGATGAGATCGTCGTTCTCGACAACAACAGCAGCGACAGGACCAGGGAGATTGCCGGTGATCTGGGGGCCAAGGTTCTGATGACCGTTGATTGGCCCGGTTTCGGCGCGCAAAAAAACCGTGCGCTGGCCGCGGCAACGGGGGATTGGATCCTCTCGCTGGATGCCGACGAGTGGGTGGAGGCGCCGCTCGGCGCGGAAATCAGGGCCGCAATCGCCGACCCAAAAGCCTATGACGGCTTCGAAATACCGAGAAGATCGCGCTTTTGCGGGCACATTGTCCGCCATAGCGGCTGGTCGCCCGATCTGGTGCTCAGGCTCTTCCGTCGCCGGTCCGGGCGCTTCAGCGACGACACCGTGCACGAGAAGGTATTGGTGAATGGGAAGGTCAGCCGATTGTCCCAGCCGATCGAGCACGATTCCATTACCGACTTGGCAGATGCCCACGACAAGATCGGCCGGTACGCAGAAGCGTCCGCCGCGCAGCTGCTTGCCGAGGGCAAAAAAAGCTCGATAAGCAAGGCGGTCTTGCGCTCCGTCTGGGCTTATGTGCGCAGCTATATTTTCCGGCTGGGATTTCTGGACGGTTCCATCGGTGCGATGGTGGCCGCGTATTCGGCCAGCTACACCTATCAGAAATGGGCGCGTGTCGCATTGGGAATGCGAGGCCAGGTCCACCCAAAAAAGCAAGGCTGAGGCCAGGACAAATCTGTGAGAAACCGGCTTGGTTGACCGCCATTGTTGCCGAGCCATCGCCAACTAGTTAGTGTACGACCGTTAAAATAGAAAGCCAGGGTAGTGAATATGACTGATGCGTTTAGGGTATTTATCGGATGGGACAGCCGTGAGCCGATCGCGTACGACGTCGCGCGGCATTCGCTGCTCAAACATGCGTCGGCGCCTATCTCCGTCATTCCGATCAAACAGGACGAGATGCGTGACCGCGGGCTGTATTGGCGGGAAAAAGATCCGCTCGCCTCGACGGAGTTCACCTACACGCGCTTTCTGACGCCCTTTCTCGCCGACTACACGGGTTGGGCCCTGTTTTGCGATTGCGATTTCCTGTGGCTTGGTGACGTCGCGGGCCTGCTGAAATATACTGACTCGGACAAGGCGGTCTATTGCGTCCAGCATGACTATACGCCGAAGGCCACGACCAAGATGGATGGCGTGGTCCAGACATCCTATCCTCGGAAAAACTGGTCGTCGCTGATGCTGTTCAATTGCGCGCATCCTTCGGTCAAATCGCTTACGCCAGAGGTCGTGAATCAGGAAAGTGGCGCCTATCTTCACCGAATGCAGTGGGTTGCCGACAAGGATTTGGGCTCATTGCCAGTAGAGTGGAATTGGCTCGAAGGCTGGAACGAAAAGCCTGCGGTCGGCACACCCAAGGCGGTCCACTATACCAGCGGCGGCCCGTGGTTTGCCGAGTGGCAGGATGTTGACTACGCCGACTTGTGGATAGCAGAACGCGACGAGTTCCTGGCTTCCGATCAAGCAGAATCTTCTCAGAGCGCAGTTCGATAAGAGCATCGGCAGGTGACCTGAGCGCTTCCGAAGTGGCATCGATTTTCGTGTCGCCAAGGGCGCAGCAACCAGCCGTCAGGCGCTGGGCGTCGACAACAATGCGCGGTGCGCCTTTGGGCGGGACCGGGGGCAGATTGCGCCTAGGAATCTGGCAGTTTAGGCCGTGTAAGCATGCCGCACCCAGTTAAGGATCAGCTCGCGGTAATATGATCGGTTTGGGGTCCGTCAGCTCTTTCATCGGCCTAGCCGGCACGCGAAAGTCGACCATGCCGTCACTGCGAAGACGCCTCGATCGATTCCTGGAAAACCGCGGGCCTAAAATACCGCGGCTGCAGCTGAACCATGTCGAGCGCCTGGCGCTGCTTCGTCGCCATGGTGATTTTTCCCTTGCCTATTCGACCGCCGTGCAGAAGGGGCTTCATTACTTCGGCGATGCCCACGGCTACATCGCTTACGGCAGCAAAACGCGACATCATTTCGCGCTCGGTGATCCAGTGGCTGATCCGGCCGCTCGGCGCGACTATATCAGACGTTTCATCGAGGCTGCCGGCAGCCCGTGGTTCGTGCAGATCGGCGAACAGACGGCGCGCGTGCTTGCCGGGCTTGACTATCAGGTCAACCGCCTCGGCGTTGACACCAAGCTTGTCCTGCCCGGACACGACTTTTCCGGAAAGCGCAATGAGACAGTGCGCTATTCCGAACGCTGGCTCTTGAGGAAAGGGTTTTCCTTCGCGGAGGACAACGGGACCGTCTTCCTCGACGAGATTGCCAGGCTCTCCCATAATTGGCGGGCCGACCGCATCGTCAAGCGCTGGGAGATGAGATTTCTCAACAGGCCCTTTGCCGATCACCTTGGCGTCGATATGCGCCGTTTCGTCCTGCACGGTCCGGATGGGGAGCTCGTGGCCTTGCTGGATTTCGATCCGCTGTTCAGCGACGGCAAGATCATCGGCTACACCACCTCGTTCAAGCGCAAGCACATCGATGCCTCGGCGCATGCCGAGATCGGCCTGACCAAATTTGCGGTCGACCGTTTTCGCGACGAAGGTGTTTCCGCCGTCACCCTCGGCCTGTCGCCGCTTGTCGAAATCGGACCTAGCGGGTTTGCCGAAAGCGATTTCTGGCGGCGCGCCTTCCAGCGTGCCTATGACTCGCCCTGGGTCAATCGCACCCGTTTCAACCTGCAGGGGCAGGCGGCCTTCAAGCGCCGGTTCCACGGTGTCGAAGAGCCGACCTATCTTGCCTTTCGCAAGGGGAGCTTTTTCGAAGCGCTTTCTCTGCTCCGGCTGATCAGGGCCGTCTAGTACCTGGTGGATGAAGGGCTCGTCGTCTCCCAGTATGGTCGACGACCTCACACCGGCCAGGTTTGGTCGTTTAGGTGGGAAAGGAATGCCGCGGCGGGATGCAAAAGACCGGCTGCGAAGCGCCGGACCATTCTTGCGGTCTTCGCCCCAGTTCGTCCGGGGCACTTTTGGCAGCCTGAGAACAGCTCCGCATCAGCGCGCCAGCGAGCGGATTCACTATTGCTGCTGCGTACCGCCAGGAATAATGAGAGTACCCTGGCCCGGCCTTGAGAATCTGAAGCCTATGAAGAACAAAGCAACGATGATCAAACAAATGACGATGACCGCGACGACGCTGCCAGGATGGTGTTCGGTATCTGGCGGTTGGACCATTGCCTTCCCGTATGGCTATCGCCACTGACCTTCTTCATCTTCCAACCGAGCATGACGACTGTCAATGGACAGAGGAGCTGCCCCCGCCATCCAATCAGCCGCCGGTAGCGTCGAACACGTTACGCGCTTGCCGACCGAAGTTGATAATGGACCGAACCACAACTTGTCCTAAGCAACGCCTCCATCGCTGCGAAGCGTTGGATGGCGGCGATCCACCGCGGCTTAGTCAAGCCGGAAACAGGAACGCCGCCGCCGGATCGAAAAAGACCTGCCGGCTGCAGGGCGACACACCCTGCGATTGCATGGCGGCGGAGGTCGGCCTGATGTCAACCTCCTGTCCAGCGGCGATGCGCGCGACTATCCGCCGGCGCTCGCCGTAAAATGCGATGTCGACGATCTCGACATTCAGTTCAGCGCTCGCCGGGCTCCGCTCCATGCTAAAGGCTTCGGGGCGGATCATCAGCCTGGTCTTCTGGCCTTTGCCGAACGTGCCGTTGGCCCTGACTCCGGATATGATCGAACCGTCTGTCATGCGGATCGTTGTCTTGCCGTTGGTGGTGTCGAGATGTTCGGCGGCGAGGAAATTCGAATTGCCGATGAAGCCGGCGACGAAATCGGTCGCCGGCCTGAGATAGAGATCCTCGCCGGTGCCGGTCTGCTCGATGCGGCCATCCTTGAACAGGGCGATCCGGTCCGACAGATGCAGCGCCTCTTCCTGATCGTGGGTGACATAGAGGATGGTGACGCCGGTCTGGCGATGGATGCGGCGGATTTCGCTCTGGATTTCCTCGCGCAGCTTCTTGTCGAGCGCCGACAATGGCTCGTCCATCAAAAGGATCGGCGGATCGTAGGCCAACGCCCGGGCCAGCGCGACGCGCTGCTGCTGGCCGCCCGACAGCGCACCGGGCAAGCGCCCGGCAAAGCTTTCGAGCCGCACCAGGGCCAGCATGTCGGCGACCTTTTTCTTCACCTCGGCGTCCGGGCGGCGGCGAACCCGCAGCGGAAAAGCGACGTTTTCGGCCACCGTCAGATGCGGAAACAGCGTGTAGCGCTGGAAGACCATGCCGATGTTGCGCTTGTGCGAGGGCACTGCAAGCAGTGATTTTTCTTCCAGCAGGACATCGCCGGAACTCGGATCCTGAAAGCCGGCGATCGCGTAGAGCGTCGTCGATTTTCCCGAACCGGAGGGCCCGAGGAAGGTCAGGAACTCGCCCCTGGGAATGTCCAGCGTGACGTCGTGCACGGCGACTATCGCCCCGAACGCCTTGCGCAGATTGCGGATGGAGAGGAAAGGCTGGGTCATGTCCGGAACTTTCGCTGCAGCAGCGCCGTCATCACCATCAGGGCAAGCGTCAGCCCGACCAGCAAACTGGAGGCGGCGGCGATCACCGGACTGAGGTCCGACCGCAGACTGCCCCAAATCTTGACGGGCAAGGTTTGCAAGCTGGGGCTGGCCATAAAGATCGCCACCACGACTTCGTCCCACGAGGCGAGGAAGGAAAAGATCGCGGCGGAGAAGATGCCGATCCGGATCGACGGCAAGGTGATCCTGAGCCTGGCCTCGAGCGGGCTTGCCCCGCAGACGATTGCCGCGTCCTCGATCGACTTGTCGAACCCTTCGAGCGCGGTGGCGATCGGAATGATGGCGAAGGGCAGCGCCAACACGGTGTGGGCGATGACGAAGCCGATGGTGGTACCGCCGAGGCCGAGGCGAAGGAAGAAGGCGTAGATTGCGATGGCGAAGACGACGACGGGCAGGACCATCGGCGTCAGCAGCAGGCCGCGCAGGATCTCACGTCCGGCAAACCGTCCGCGAACCAGAGCAAAGGAGGCAAGCAGGCCGATCGCTACTGCCAGGATCGTCGTCATGGTGGCGATCCGAGCGCTGGTCAGCGCCGCGTCGAGCCAGGCCGGATCGGCAAAAAGCTTCTGGTACCATTTGAGCGTCCAGCCGGGCGGCGGAAAAGCCAGCCAACGCGACGAGCCGAAGGAGAGCAAGACAATGAAGACCACTGGCAGCAGAAGAAAGGCGGCGACCAGCGCGGTGAAGCCGAGCAGGGCAACCCGTAGCCAACCTATGCGGTCATAGTCGAGCAGCATCTCAGATGCCTCCGCTCATGCGCCTGGCACCGACAAGGCGCAGCTGCAGCGCGTAGAGAACCATGGTGACGACAAGCAGGATGAAGGCTGCGGCGCTGCCGAGCCCCCAGTTAAGCAGCGACTGGACCATCTGCGCGATCATTTCGGCAAGCATCATGTTCGACGTGCCGCCGAGCAGTGCCGGCGTGACGAAGTAGCCGAGCGACATGACGAAGACCATCAGGCCACCGGCGGCGACGCCGGGCAGCGACAGCGGCAGGAGGATGCGGCGGAACGCCTGGAAAGGGCTTGCGCCGCACAGCGACGCCGCACGCAGCGTCATCGGATCAATCGCCCGCAGCGTGCCGACCAGCGGCAGGATCATGAAGGGCAGCATGATATAGACCATTCCGATGGTGACGCCGGTGAGATTGTTGATGAGCGGCAGCGGCTGGTGGATGACGCCGATGGTCATCAGCGTCCGGTTGATGACGCCGGTACGCTGCAGGAGCACCATCCAGGCATAGGTGCGGGCCAGCAGGTTCGTCCACATCGACAGAATGATGATGCCGAAGATGATCGAGGCCAGTCCCGAAGGCATGATCGCCAGCATCCAGGCGACCGGAAAGGCGACAAGGACCGTGACGATGGTGACCAACGCCGCGACCAGGAATGTGTTGAAGAACACCCGCGCATAGGTGCCGTCACCAAGCAGGGCAGCATAGTTCTGCAAGCCTGGCTCGGGCTCCGTGACACTGCGCAAAAGCAGCGCCAGCACGGGGACGACGAAGAACAGCATAATCAGAATCAGGGCCGGCAGCAGGCCATTGAGACCTGCCGGCACCCGCACCGTTCCAAAGTTCCGGCGTGTTTCAACCGACATGACAGCGACCCGGCTACGGGACGAGACGGCGCGAACCGTCTCGTCCATTGCGGTTCAAGGGCGGGCTTATTTCGCCTGCCAGGCGTACCAGCGCGCGGCGATGGTGTCGCGATTGGCGGCCCAGTAGTTCATGTCGAGATTGATCTGTCCGTCGACATGAGCGTCCGGCAGCGATTTCACGGCATCGGCTGGCATCTCTGCCTTGGCCTTGGTGTTGATCGGCGCATAACCGCTGGCTTCGGCAAATTTGGCCTGGCCAGCGGGGCCGCTCGCCGCGGCGAGGAATTTCATCGCCGTATCCTTGTTCTTGGCACCCTTCGGTACCACCAGAACGTCGGCTGCGGTCAGGTTCTGGTTCCAGGAGACACCGACATCGGCGCCATCCTTGTCCAGTGCGAAGACGCGGCCGTTCCACAGCTGGCCGAACGTTGCTTCGCCGGATGCGATCAATTGCTGCGACTCCGCCCCGCCGCCCCACCAGACGATGTCCGACTTGATGGTGTCGAGTTTCTTGAAGGCGCGATCGAGATCCAGCGGATAGAGCTTGTCCGCCGGAACACCATCGGCCAGCAGCGCGATCTCGATGACACCGGGCGCCGACCATTTGTAGAAGGTCCGCTTGCCCGGGAACTTCGTCAGGTCGAACATGTCGGCCCAGCCGGCCGGTTCACCCGAAACGGCGCCCTTGTTCCAGGCGAGCACGAAGGAATAGTAGAAACTGCCGACGGCGTGATCGGTGGTGAAGCGCGGATCGAGGTCGGCCTTCGGCACGGTCTTGAAGTCGATCGGCTCGAGCAGACCGTCCTTGGCCGCCTTGATGGCGAAATCCATCTCGACGTCGACGACGTCCCAGTTGACACTGCCGCTGTCGACCATCGCCTTCAGCTTGCCGTAGTCGGTCGGGCCGTCCTGCATGACCTTGATGCCGGATGCGGCCGTGAACGGCTCGGCCCAGGATTTGGTCTGCGCTTCCTGGGTCGTCCCGCCCCAGCTGGTGAACACCATGTCCTCGGCCTTCGCGGCCGTCGTTGCCAGAACTGTCGTTGCAATAAATCCGGCAAGGATGCCGGTGATGATCAGATTCATGTCGTTCTCCTCTGTTGTTTTCGTTGTTGTCTGTTCGCGATCGGTCGTTTTCGCCTTGATCGCGCATCTCCGGCCAGCGGCGGCTACCGCATGACAAAAGGATCGGGAATCGGGTCGTCGGAGGTGCGTATCCACACCGATTTCGAACGCGTGTAGTCGCGGATCGCATCGAGGCCGCCCTCGCGGCCGAGCCCGGATTGGCCGTAGCCGCCAAACGGAACCAGCGGCGAGACCGCTCGGTAGGTGTTGATCCAGACCACGCCGGCATGGATGCCGCGCGCCATGCGGTGGGCTTTTGCCAGATTGGTGGTGAACACGCCGGACGCCAGACCGAACTTCGTGTCGTTGGCGAGCGAAAGCGCTTCCGCTTCGCTGTCGAAGGCTAGCACACAGAGCACCGGGCCAAAGAGCTCTTCGCGCACGCAGGCAAGGGCCTGATCAGGCGCGTCGATAATCGTCGGCGCGTAGTAGAAGCCATCCGCCATGCCCGTGGGGCGGATGCCGCCGGTGACCAGCCGCCCGCCGGCGGCCAGGCTTTCAGCAACGATCTTCTCTATCCATTCGCGCTGGCGCGAGGTGGCGAGCGGTCCCATTTCGGTCGTGGGATCCTGCGGATCGCCAATCCTGATTGCCTCGGCCTTGCGCTTGAGCCGGGCGAGGAATTCGTCCTTCACGGAGCGCTGGACCAGCAGCCGCGAGCCGGCGACGCAGCTCTGGCCGGTGGCAGCGAAGATGCCGGCAACGACCGCGTTGGCGGCGCTGTCCAGATCGGCATCGGCGAACACCACGACCGGGCTTTTGCCGCCGAGCTCGAGCGTCGTGAAGGCGAGGTTTTCCGCCGTATTCCTGACGATCTGCCGAGCGGTCGAGGGACCGCCGGTGAAGGCGACGCGGGCGACGAGCGGATGACTGGTCAGCCGGTGACCGCAATCGTGGCCGAAGCCGGTCAGGATGTTGACGGTCCCGGCGGGAAATCCCGCCTCATGGACGAGTTCGGCGAAGGCCAGCAACGGGGCAGGGCCGTCTTCCGATGCTTTCAGAACGATGGTGCAGCCGGCCGCCAGCGCCGGCCCGAGCTTGACGGCGGACAGGAAGAGCTGCGAATTCCACGGCACAATGGCGGCGACCACTCCGATCGGTTCGGGCCGGATGGTTACTTCCATGTCGGCCTTATCGATGGGGACGAATGAGCCCTCGTGCTTGTCGGCCAACCCGCCATAATAGCGGTAGTAGTCGCCGACATAGGCGATCTGGGCGCGGGTCTCGCGGATGATCTTGCCGGTGTCGCGCGTCTCGAGTTCAGCCAGCCGGTCGGCATTGGCGACCACCAGATCGCCGAGCCGCACCAGAAGCTTGCCGCGTGCCGTTGCCGTCATGGCTGCCCACGGGGCGGAGCGCAGCGCCCGGTGAGCGGCTTCGACGGCGCGGTCGACATCATCCGACGATGCAGCGGGCATCGTCGTCCATGGCGCGCCAGTCGAGGGATCGATGCTGTCGAAGGTCGCCGCCACTTCGACGAAGCTGCCGTCTATATAGTTCCTGAATTGAGTGGTGCTCATCGCAATCCAGCTTTCGGTCCAGCTTTCGGCCCGGAAAAGGCCGGCATCACCCTGTCGATGAAGAGCTGCAGCGATTTCTTCTTGCGCTGATGGGAAAGGCCGCTGTCGATCCAGATCGAATACTGATCGTAGCCGAGCGCTTCGTAGGCCTTCAGCCTGGCGATCACCTCGTCGGCTTCGCCAATGACGAGGTTCTGCCTGATCTTGTCTGGCGCATACTGCGGCAACGCCACGATCTCGTCCTCGGTCAGCGCTTCCATTATGCCCTGACGCACCGGCTTCTTGTTCTGGAACCAGGCGCCGAACTGGCAGTAGAACTGCGACAGATCCTGCGCGAGCCGGTCAGCCTCCGCGGCGTCCTCGGCAACGAAAGTATGCATCAGCAGCATGATCTCCGGCCTTGATACGTCGGGGTGGACATTGCACGCCGCGTTGAAACGCTCCATCAGGCTGGCCACTTCGCCATCGCCGGAGGCAAGCGGCGTCACCTGGACGTTGCATTTGCTGGAAACCGCAAAGTCGTGCGAGTTCGGATCGCGTGCGGCCACCCAGATCGGCGGATAAGGCTTTTGCAACGGTTTGGGCGACGAGGTGGTTGAAGGAAACGACCAGAACTCGCCGGCGAGTTCGAAATCGCCATCCCACAGGCCGCGAATCGCCGGCACCATCTCGCGCATACGCTGGCCGGCACCCCAGGCCTCGAGGCCTGGGAAAAGCCGCTGGTATTCGTAAGCGTAGGCGCCGCGCGCAATGCCGATGTCTAGACGGCCGCCGGTGATGACGTCGGCCATCGCCGCTTCGCCGGCAAGCTTGATCGGGTGCCAGAACGGCGCGACGATGGTTCCTGTTCCGAGCCGGATGCGCCTGGTTTTGGCGGCGAGCCAGGCGATGTTGATGAACGGGTTCGGCGAGATAGTGAATTCCATCCCGTGATGCTCGCCGATCCAGGCAGTCTCGAATCCTGCCTCTTCGGCCTGCAGAACCAGCTCCTCCAGCTCGCCGACAAGCTCGGAATGCGGCTTGGCCGGATCCGATCGCTCCATGTGCACGAAAAGCGAAAACTTCATCGGTTTCACCCGCGGCCGGAAAGAGGAATTTGAGAAGGCGAGGGCTTGGCGAGCGGCCGGACTTCGCCTTCGACCTCGTTGCCGACATAGACGCCGAATGCATCTTCCGTACGTTCGCGCGCATAGCGGGCAAGCATCGAACGCACTGCGGGATCGGCGATCTTCAGATCGGCGATCTGCTCGATGTCGACAAGCCGCATCTGGCGATCGTCGGAATAGGGGCCCTCGACCGTTCCGCGATAATAAACATGCGTGCGCCAAGGTTCGGCGGCATCGTCCCACACCGCGAACAGGAAGCCGAGCTGGGCCTCTATAGCTCTGGCGGCAAGGCGCCCCTTGAGACTACGCGCATCGTTCGGCGTGCCCAGTCCGCGCCCCGCAGGCAATTCATGAAATCCGTCGGCCGTTTCGACGAACAGCACACGGCCATCGTTCTCGAGAATGGTGCCGACCTCCGTATCGGGGGGAGCTGCCGCCAGCGCCTCCTGGCTGAGGCCGGGCGTGACGTAGGTGCCTCTGCAATAACCGAGGGGCTGGGCGCCGTTGTGGCTGAAGTCGCGGACGCGGCCGATGAGGATCGAGTGATCGCCAGCATCGACCAGCTGCTCCATGCCGCAATCGAACACCGCAACGCAGCCGTCAATCAGCGGATTGCCGGTGCGGCCCGGTTGCCAGGCCACGGCCGCGAACTTGTCCGCTGCTTTGGAAGCGAAGATGCCGGAATGGGCCTTCTGGCGCTCCGATAGGATGTTGATGGCGAAACCTCTCGATGTCGAAAAAGCACTGTGTCCCAGCGCCCTCTTGGCGATGCAGACAAGCACCAGCGGCGGCTCGAGCGAGACCGAGGTGAACGAATTGGCGGTGAAGCCGCGCGGTTCGCCTTCCGCTCCGATCGTTGTGACGATGGTGACACCGGTCAGGAAGGAGCCGAGCGCGCGCCGGAATTCGCCGCTGTCAAAGACGGTATCCGTCTCCGGCTTCACGCCAGCGTCTCCTGCCGTGTCGAGAAATTCCATGATGTGTTTGGTCACTTTTTCAGGAGAAGCCATTGCCATCATGTGCCTTTCTCCATTGAGCACGAGGCATTGGCCGTGCGGCGCTAGCCTCGCCATCGCCGCCGACATGGCCGGGGTCGAATTGCTGTCTTGCGACCCGGTTAAGAACAGGGCCGGCGCGGCAAGACCGGGGAGAGCATCGGCGTGCTCGGCATCGGCATGGGCAAAGAGGCGATAGGTGCGCGCGTAGCCTTCGGGGTCGACTCTTTCAAGGGCGGCGCGCGCGGTGGTGGCCGCCCCGATAAGGTTCGCCGGCAGCGGGTCGCCGAACCAGCGGGCAAGCGTAGCCGCAATGGCGAAAGGGTTGCCATGGGGGCCGAGCGCGGCCGCACGTTCGCGTACGGCCTGCGCCAAGGCCGTGGGGCGGCGGAATACCGCATTGAGACAGACGATGGAGCGAACGCGCGAAGGGGTGCGAAGGGCGATCTCCAGAGCGACCAGCGCGCCCATCGAATGGCCGACGATCGACACCGATGCCAGGCCAAGATGGTCGAGCAAGCGAACCGCCTGATCGGCGAAATCCGACAGGCTGGCTTCTTCCGGCGGCAGCGGTGAAACGCCGTGGCCGAGCATGTCGATGGCGATCAGGTCATGATGGTCTTTCATCGCCGCGATCTGATCGTGCCAGATCGCGGCGTTCATGCCGACACCGTGAATGAGCAGAACCGGCGCGCCGGAGCCGGCGCGGATGAAGCCGGTGCCGTCCGGAGCCGTGTCCCGGACCCATGCGGTGGCAGCGACGTCAGCCATGCAGGTCTCCGACCTCCTTGAGGTCCTGATAGCGGTCGCCGATACGATGGTGCGGGCGGCCGCCAATCGAAGCGCCAAGCGCCACCACCAGCTCGTCGGGCGCGGGCGCGTCGCCGATTTGGAAATGTACGGTCAGATAGTGGGAGCGGCGGCCTTCGTCGTTCTTGTCCATCAGCGGGATCATGATCGGGGTGTTCGGTCCTCCGCGCAGATTGGTGAAGGCGAGATAGGTCTTGGCGCCAACGGCGCGACGGTAATGGTTGCCGAAATGCAGCGTATGGATCAGCGCCGATGCATGCTCGATCTCGCCCGCCGTGCCGCAGACCGCGGCCTTGCCATAACCTTCTATTGCCTCGCCGGAACCGGCAACGGCGATAATCTCGCTGGTCAGCAGTTCGCCGAGGACGGGAGCAATGACGCGGATCTCCGGCGACAGGTCGTCGGTGAAACCGCGGCCCGCCCAAGGGTTTGTCAGCACGGCGGCGACGCCGATCAGGCGCAACGGTTTTGGGGCTTCCTTGCCGCCCTCGATTAACGTGTTCTCGATGTAGGTGACGATCTTTCGAATGGCTGGTTTCATGAAAGTCCTCGGTCGCCACGGCGCTGTGCGGCGCCGAAATCTTTACACCATCTTATGGTATACCATAATATGGAGCACCAGAAGCCTTGTCAATCGGCTATGGAATCTGTTTTGTGGCCGGATCGAATAGGGAGAGAAAATGTCAGGCGATACGCTGCGGATCGACCGCTCTGCCAAGACGCTGAGGACGCTGGCGCTGGAGCGCATGCGTGAAGCGATCATGGGCTTCCATTTCCAGCCTGGTGAAAGGCTGGTCGAGCGGCCGCTATGCGATCAGCTCGGGGTGAGCCGTTCCGTCGTGCGCGAGGTGCTGCGGCAGCTCGAGGCGGAAGGCCTGGTGCAGATGGTCCCCGGCCATGGGCCCGCCGTGGCCAAGCCGGACCTCGGCCGCACCGACGAAATCTATGAATTGCGGGCGCTGCTCGAGGGCATCGCGGCGCGGGCTTGCGCCCTAACGGCCACGGACGCGCAGATCGCTTTGCTCGATGCCGCCTTGACGAACCTGCTTGAGGCGTGGGCGTCCGGTGCGCCTGTCGAGGTGATGCGGGCAACGACCAAGTTCTACGAAACGCTGTTCGAGGCGGCCGACAAGCGCATTGCCTGGGAAATCGTGACGGGGCTGAATGTCCGCATCAACCAGCTCCGCTCAATGACGATCGCGTCGGAGAACCGCCGCGAGCCGGCGATCGCCGAAATGACCGAAATCATGGATGCAATCCGGTCGCGCAAACCGGACGAGGCGGAGGCGGCGGCGCGGCGGCACGTCGAATCCGCGTGGCAGATCGCCCGCAACACGCTTCGCCTTGGCTGACTGGTATGCCGCCAACGCGGTTCATCGTTCCATGGCAGGCGTCTAATTGGTGCGTGCAGCGAGGTGTGTGACGTGACCAAATTGCTTTCAGTTGCGGCGGCAAAATCGTATATCGGGTCAGCTAGGTGTGCATCTCTTTGCCAAATTGCTCTGTCATTCGAAACGGAGTATCGGACGGACTGAGACAGAGAAAATAGTAAAATGAATATGCTACGCCACAGACTTGCGGTGGCGCCGATGATGGATTGGACGGACCGGCACTGCCGGTTCTTCCATCGCCAGCTGATGCGTGAGGCGCTGCTCTACACCGAGATGGTGGTGGCCGATGCGGTCATCCACGGCGCACGCGAGCGGCTGCTCGGCTTCGACGACAACGAACATCCGGTGGCTCTGCAGCTCGGCGGCGCCGATCCTGGAAAGCTGGCCGAGGCGGCGCGCATCGGCGAAGCCTTCGGCTATGATGAAATCAACCTCAATGTCGGCTGCCCGTCCGACCGCGTCCAGTCGGGCACCTTCGGCGCCTGCCTGATGAAGGCGCCCGTGCTCGTCGCGGATTGCGTCGCGGCGATGAAGGCGGCGGTGAAAATACCGGTTACCGTCAAATGCCGCATCGGCGTCGATGAGCAGGATCCGGAACCGGCACTCGATTCGTTGGCCGACGGTGTTTTCGCGGCCGGCGCAGACGCGCTGTGGGTGCACGCCCGCAAGGCCTGGCTGGAAGGACTGAGCCCAAAGGAAAATCGCGACGTCCCGCCGCTCGACTATGGCCGCGTCTATCGGCTGAAAGCCAGAAAACAAAACAAATTCATCGGCATCAATGGCGGCATTCAATCTCTTGCAGAGGCGCTGACGCATCTCGACCATGTCGATGGCGCCATGCTCGGCCGCGCCGCCTATCACACGCCAGGGATACTGACCGGCATCGATGCCGCGTTTTGCGGCAGCACAGCTGAGCCGTTCGATTTTGCCGCACTGATCGATGCGATGGCGGACTACGCGGCATGCCATATCGAGCAGGGCGGCCGGCTGGGGCATGTCACCCGGCACATGGTCGGGCTGTTTCACGGCCTGCCCGGTGCGCGCCGCTACCGGCAGATCCTCTCCACCGAGGCGACAAAGCCGGGTGCTGGACCGGAGGTGCTCAAGACGGCTTTCGCAGAGGTCGATTTCGGCAGGACCGCAGAGGCGGCCTGAGGAAAAATTTAATCCCGCAAAATCATGCGGTCACCCCGTACGTCGAAACCCGATAGCGAGCCGATGAAATTCATGCCGAGCAGGCTCTGGCCGAGCGTGCCGGGTGCGGCGATCATGATGGGCATGTCCTTGCGCACGATGCCGCCGATCGACAGTTCATCGGTTCTTACGGCGGCGGCGCGTGTCATGCCGTTGGCGGTAGAGATCGGTATGGTGAAGCGGAGAGCCGCCGAATTGAACCCGACCGCCAGCGCGTCCTCGGCGGTCAGCACGGTGCTGGTCGCGCCGGTATCGACAACCGTCAGGATCGGCGTGCCGTTGATCGTGACGCGCGCTTCGAAATGGCCGCTGCCGGCCTTGTCCAGGGTGACGGTGGCATGGCCTCCTTCCACGCCCAGCGCCAGCGGACTGCCGGGAACAAGGCCAGCGGTGATGCGGCTGGCGAAATCCTGCAACTCATAGCGGTACTGATAGCCGGCGATCAGCGCCAGCACGATGGCACCCCAGGCGCCGAGGCTGCGGGCCATGGTGCCCAACGGCCTGCCCGATCTGAGCAGGCCGGCGCCGACGAGCGCCGCTAAAGCGCCAAGCCAGATCAGCTGGCTGAAATCGTAATTCTCAACGCCGAATGTGCTGCCGGCGGAATCGTTGAGCATGAGCAGGAGTACACCCGCCCCGATCGCGACGATCAGAATCCACAACAGTCGGTTCATCTCTGCGGCCGGTTCACGAGAGGGCGTCGCGTTCGCGTGCCATGCGGCTGCGACGGGTTTCCCGGCGGGGGCGTCGCTCGACCGTTTCCAGCCTTGCCGGCAGCTCGGCCATGACGCTGCGGCGCGTTTGTGGGGTCATGTCGATCCAGGCGGCGATTTCCTCGCGCGTGCGCCCGCAACCGAAACAGAAGCCGGTTTTCATGTCGATCGAGCAGACCAGGATGCACGGAGATTCAATGGCCGTCATAAGGATTTCCTTGGCTAGCCTCCACATGGTGCAACGACAAAGTCAATGCAAGCCCTCCGGGATGCGCCGCCAACGGGTGCTTTCGCGTCAATACCGCCAAGTTGTACCGGGCCTGGAGGTTGTGCCGGCTTGAGGTTGTGCCGGCTGGCCAAGGCGGCTATGCCGCTCACCAATTCACACGGACGATCGCCATCGACATGACCAGCGCGCTGCCTTTCGACGATTTTCGCGACCTCCTGGTGAGCCTGCCGCCGGCAGATATGGCGGCCAACACCCGCGTGCGCCAGCTGTTTGCCAAGGCAGACAAACCCAAAGGCTCGCTCGGCCGCATTGAGGACATCGCCGCCTGGCTCGCCGGCTGGAGCGGTCGCGCGCCGCCGGCGGTGACGCGACCACTGGTGGCGATCTTTGCCGGCAATCATGGCGTCACCCGCTACGGCATTTCGCCGCGCCCCGCCGCCGCCACGGCAAATGCAGTCGAGCTCTGCGCCGCCGGCGGTGCAGCGATCAACCAGATCTGCATAGCCAACGATCTCGGCTTGAAGGTGTTCGATCTGGCTCTGCACATTCCGACAGCCGACATCACCGAGGATGCGGCACTAGACGAGCGCGGTTGCGCCGCCACCATGGCCTTCGGCATGGAAGCGATTGCCGGCGGCACCGACCTGCTTTGCCTTGGCGACCTCGGCGTCGGCAATTCGACTGTTGCCGCGGCGCTTTGCACGGCACTGTTCGGCGGCACCGGCGCCGACTGGATCGGCCCCGGATCGGGGGCCGACGCGGCAATGCAGAGGCGCAAGGCGGAGGTGGTCGATGCCGCGATCGCGTTTCACGGCGCGAGCCTTAAGGACCCGCTGGAAGCGCTGCGCCGGGTCGGCGGACGGGAATTCGCAGCGATCTGCGGCGCCATTCTGGCGGCGCGGATGCAGAAGATCCCGGTGCTGCTCGATGGGTTTGCGGTAACTGCGGCCGCTCGTGTCCTGCATACCGCCAACCCAGCCGCGCTCGATCATTGTCTCCTCGCAAGTCTGTCGCCGGAGCCTGGTCATGCCAAGGCCGCCGAGCGCCTCGGCCTTCGCCCGCTGCTCGATCTGGGCGTCAGTCAAGGCGAGGGGGTAGGGGCGGCTCTTGCCGCCGGCCTGGTCAAGGCGGCCGCGCTGACCAGCTCCGGCATGGCAGCCGCGGTCCGCGGTTAAGCACTCAGCGCCGGCGCGAAGCAACCGCCTTGGTCGGCAGCGCCGGCAGTTCCTCCATCACCCGGCTCAGCGGGAAGATGGCGATCGCCTCGGTGCCTTCGCGCAGCCTGGAATGGAGCTGGAATTCGCCACCATGCATGGCCAGCAGGCCTTGCACGATCGGCAGGCCAAGCCCGGTGCCCTGTTCGGCGCTCTTGATGGCGATCGAGCCCTGGCCGAAGGCCGAGAGCACGATCGGAATCTCGTCTTCCGGTATGCCCGGCCCATTGTCCTTGACGGAGAGATATTGCCCGCCGCCCGCCGTCCAGCCGACGCGCACGCGGATTTCGCCGCCGGTCGCGGTGAACTTGATGGCATTGGACAACAGGTTGAGCGCAATCTGCCGCACCGCGCGTTCGTCGGCGAACAGGCGCGGCAAGGCGTTTTCGAAATCCTGGACGATGCGGATGTCCTTGTTGCGCGCCTTCAGCTCCATCATGTGGCAGCAATCCTCGACGACGGAGAGCAGCATCATCGGCTCCTCATTGAGCTGGTAGCGGCCCGCTTCGATGCGCGACAAGTCGAGAATTTCGTTGATCAGGTCGAGCAGATGCTGTCCGGAGTCATGCACGTCACGGGCATAGTCGCGATAGGTCGGGTTGCTCATCGGGCCGAGCACCTCGTTGGCCATCACTTCGGAAAAGCCGAGAATGGCGTTGAGCGGCGTGCGCAGTTCGTGGCTCATCGAGGCCAGGAAACGCGATTTCGCCAGATTGGCGTCTTCCGCCCGCCGCCGTGCCTCGTCCGACATCGATTTCGCCGTCTCCAGTTCGGCGATCAGCGCATCCTTTTCGGAGCGGAACGAAAGCAGCATCAGCGAGGAACGGTTGAGCTGGCGCGCCACATAGGCGAAGAAAGGCAGCGACACGATCAGCAAACCGGCCATGATCACTTCGATCGGCATCCATAATTTCGCACTGGCATAGGCATAGATGGCGACCGGGAGGGCGAAGGTCGCCAACAGCGCACCGCGCAGGGACGATGCCAGGATCGCGGTTGCCGACATGGCGAGCAGCAGCACCACCGCCTTGGCGACCTGGAACTGATCGATTTGGCAAGTTTCGCAGCCGAGCCATGCGAACCAGGCCCAGCCAAGCCCGCAAAGAAAATGGCCGATCAGGAAATCCCTATGCGTCTCCAGCGGGTTGAGCTCGGACGCTTGAGTGACGCGTCTCGCCATGAATGCAACGATGGTATAGCAGATGAATGTGAACAGCGCCCAGACGCCGATCTCCTTGCCGACGCCCGCGAGCAAGCCTGCCGCGGCCGTTGCCAGAACGAGCAGCGGGATGACGATCACCCCGCCGGTCATCGAAAGCGCGTGGAGCTTCAACAGCTCGCGGTCGAAGTCGGGATTTCCGGCTTGCTGCGAAAGACGGTCGCGCGTCTTGCGGACCGCGCGCGCGACATCGCTGTTGCGATGGCGTTTCCTGCGGTCCACAATAAACTTGTCCGCCGTGGTCGAGCGTTGCAGGGGCATGAAGTCTTCAATTTACGCGGGCAGCAATTTCAAATCGTTAAGCTACGTTCGAATGATTAACCAACGGTTTGCCATATGAGCCGTTCGTGGTCGCGATGGCCGCGCCAGCGATACTATGCGCCGCGTCCGCGAAGCCTGTGGCGCAGGCTGATGGACTATGGGCTGACACTCATCGTGCTCGGCCTGCTGATCCTCCTGGCGGCGCGCCTCGACCGGGTGGAGACGCGCAAGACGGAGGGCGCGGCTATTGTCAACGACGGCGATAGCATCACCCTCGGCAGCGAGCGCATCCGCATGCGTGGCATCGACGCCCCGGAATATTCGCAGATCTGCCGCAAGGACGGTGCCGATTATCCCTGCGGCAAGCTCGCGCGGCAGTCCCTGGTGCGGTTGATAGCCGGAAAAGCCGTCTCCTGCAGCGGCTGGCAGCGCGACCGCTACGGCAGGCTGCTCGGCGACTGCAAAGTCGGCGGCAAGGATCTCAACCGCGCGCAGGTCGAGGCCGGCTGGGCGGTCGCCTTTGGCGATTTCGAGACCGAGGAAGCTGCTGCGCGCGCGGGCAAGGCCGGCATCTGGGCCGGAACTTTCGACGAGCCGAAGAACTGGCGCGAGAGCCACGGCCACGAGCTGGTCGAAAGAAAGCACGGCACCTTGGCGTCGATCGGCGATGCCTTGCGCGAAATTTTTCGCTTCTGGTGAGCTGTGCCTATAGTTCGTCGGGGCGGACGAGGAGGATAGAGATGAAGCTGTTCGACGGCGGGCGTGCGCCCAATCCACGTCGGGTTCGGATTTTTCTGGCCGAAAAGGGACTTCAGGTTCCGCTGGTGCCCGTCGACATGGGCGCGCTAGAGCACAAAGAGCAGCCGGTCAGCTCGCGCAATCCGCTGAAGCGTCTGCCGGTGCTCGAGCTCGACGATGGCACCATCATCACCGAATCCGTCGCAATCTGTCGTTACTTCGAGGAGCTGCACCCCGAGCCGGCTTTGTTCGGGCGTGGCGCGCTCGGCAAGGCGATCGTCGAGATGTGGCAAAGACGTGTGGAGTTCAATCTGTTCGGCTGCGTCGCCGCGGCGTTCCGGCATATCCACCCCGCAATGAGGGAATGGGAGATCCCGCAAATCCCCGAATGGGGTGAGGCCAACAAGCCGAAGGCGATCGAATTCCTGAGATTTCTGGACACTGAGCTCGCCGGCAGGGAATTCGTCGCCGGTGATGCCTATTCGATCGCCGACATCACCGGGCTGGTCGCCATCGACTTCATGAAGCCGGCTCGCATCAAGGTACCCGAAGAGTGCACCAACGTGCTGCGCTGGTATCGAGAAATCTCCAGCCGGCCGAGTGCCGCCGCCTGACAATGAGTTCCGAATGAGCGAAGAGCTGGAAGCCCTGGCGGCGAGGGTACGCGCCTGCCGCATCTGCATCGACAAGCCAGCCGGCAGGCCGTTGCCGCACCAGCCGCGTCCGGTGCTCAGGCCATCTTCGAGCGCCCGCATCCTGATCGCCAGCCAGGCGCCGGGCACCAAGGTCCACGTGTCAGGCATGCCGTTCACCGACGCCTCCGGCGACCGGCTGCGAAGCTGGCTGGGCGTCGGCAGCGAGGAATTCTATGACACGGACAAGTTTGCCATCGTGCCGATGGGCTTTTGCTTTCCAGGTCAGGACGCCAAGGGCGCCGACCTGCCGCCGCGCCGCGAATGTGCGCCGGCATGGCGCGCGTCGCTGATGGCGCTGATGCGGCAAGTCGATCTGGTGCTGACGATCGGCATCTACGCGCAAAGCTGGCATATGGGCGCGGCGCGCCGTCCCTCGCTGACGGAAACGGTCATGGATTGGCGTGCCATCTGGGCGGCGGCGAGCGACCCGAAAGTCCTGCCGCTGCCGCACCCGTCCTGGCGCAACACTGGTTGGCTGAAGCGCAATCCATGGTTTGAAATGGATTTGCTGCCCTTTCTGAGATCGGAAATCCGCTATCGCCTCGGCTAGGCATTCAGCAAGAAATCACTCGCTTTTGCGCTATTCAACAGAATTTCTTTCTTGTAATAGGCTTGAGCAAGAGGGAATATGGTAATCCATTCCTCGAAGCGCGTCGCGCATGAGGGGACGCGCGTTAAATTCTTGTTTTTATGCATGTCGTTGTGCCAAGGCCGCTGCGCACTTTGGACGACTTGCATCAGGGGAGCACCCAATGGACCGCCTCGATAGAAAAATCCTCCGCCTCCTTCAGGAGGATGCGACGCTTGCAGTCGCCGACGTCGCCAAGAAGGTGGGCCTGTCGACGACGCCGTGCTGGCGGCGCATCCAGAAGCTCGAGGAAGAGGGCGTCATCAAGCGGCGTGTCGCCATCCTCGATCATGAAAAGGTCAATGTGCGGGTCACCGTGTTCGTCTCGATCCGCACCAATTCGCACAGCCATGAATGGCTGCGGCGCTTTTCGGAAGTTATCCAGGAATTTCCCGAAGTGGTCGAATTCTACCGCATGAGCGGCGACGTCGACTATCTCTTGCGCGTCGTGGTGCCCGACATCGCCGCCTACGACGCCTTCTACAAGCGGCTGATCGCCAAGATCGAGATCCGCGACGTGTCGTCTTCCTTCGCCATGGAGCAGATCAAATACACGACCGAGATGCCGCTGGATTACATGGTGCTCGACAAGGAGTCTGGCGCCAACGCTGCCTGAGATTCTTCTGCTTAGTTCTTCTTTTTGTTGAGGAAAGTCCAGGGCGAGTTGACCGGCAGCGTGATCGTGTCCGGCACGGTGTCGACGTCGACCACCTCGGCCTTGCGCACAGTGTAGCCCGACTGGATGACGCTTACACCGTCAAGGATAAAAAGCTGACTCTTCTCCATGCCGGGCTGCAATGCGCCGGTTACCGAAACCGGCTGGTAGGCCTCAGACATCCGGTAGGGTTGGGCAGGCGTAACGAGGACGATCTGGTTGGGCGGCGGCGTCGGCATATGGCTGCAGGCTCCCGTCCAGGGCACCAGCAGGAATTGATAGACGAGATCGCCGTCGCGATCGACCGGCAGTGCATAGCCCGCGAGTTGTACGGTCTTGTCCTGCAAGTTGAGTGACAGCGTCTCGCCATGATCCGGCATTTCGGCCGCGATCATCGGCAGCCCGACGCTTTCGGCGGCTGCCTGGCTCGCCGGGCGCAGATCCTTCCAGAAAATATGCATCGTCCCGGCGCAAGCGTTGCCTGCGACAACAGACGCGAACACTGCGGCTGCAAGCGTCGCGCCTGACTTGAGACGGTTTTTCATTCCTGCTCCACTTGCTGAGCCTTGATCTGCGGCCTATGCCAGCAAGTAAAGCTGCCACTGTCGCCAAGGTCAACGTTCAAGCCGCATCACATGCCGGCGCGAGCCGGTCATGCCGATCTCGCGAAAGCCGCGGGCGGCGAACATGTCCCGAAAACCCATAAAACTGTAGCTCGGCGACGCCTGGTCGACTGGATAAGCCTCAATCGTCGTGGCGTCTTTGGCAAAGGCGTGATCGATGGCTACATCAAGCAATGCGCTCGCCAGCCCGCCGCCGCGCAACGCTCTCGGCACAAAGAAGCAGACGATCGACCAGATGCCCATCTCGCGGTCGTCCTGCTGCGGTGACAGCCTGCGGTAGGTCTCGCGCGGCGCGACCGAGCACCAGCCGACGGTCCGGCCATCGATCTGGGCGACAATGCCGACCGGCGTGCCGGCGTCGATCATCGCCATCATCGCGCGTTTCTTCTCGTCGTTCTCGACATGCTCGCGGCGGCCGAGATTGCGCCAAGCCATACACCAGCAGTATTTCGGCCCGCCGGGTTGCTCGAACAGGTTTTCGAAATCGGCGCGCGTCGATTGCGTCACCTCCGTGAAGCGCACTTCGCTCAGGTCAAGCTTTTCTGGCGGCGAGCCGTTCGAGCGTCTTGGCATCAGAAAGTTCCTTCACGGCGTCCTTGCCGATCCAGCGCGCAGTCTTGTCCGTCGAGGCTGCCAGTTTTTGCGCCAGGGCAAGGGCAGGGCCGTGCAAATTCATCGATCGCTTGCCGATCGAACGAAGCGCCCAGTTCACAGCCTTCTTCACAAAGTTGCGGCCGTCGGTCGCATGCGCTTCGATGATCGACAGAAATTCGAGGAAGGTCGTCTCGGGTTCCTTCTTCCGGTGAACCACCGACCAAGCCATCATCGCAAAAGCCGTGCGTCGAACGAATTCCCGTTCGTCGACCGCGAATTCGGCGATCAATTCCCTCCAGCAATCCGTATCGACAAAGAGATCGGAGACCCCGTCGACGATATCCCACGAGTCGAAAGTCGCCGCCCATCGTCTTGCATCCGCGGCGGAGAACCGCTCCGGATCGGCTGTCACGGAAGCGATGAACTGCGCCTCCATGATGCCTGTCTGCCAAAGCTCGAAGGCACGCTCATGGTTGCGCTTGATTTTCTTGGCAATCTGCCGCTGCACGCCATGCGAGATACCGAGCGCACGTTCGATCTTTATGCCGTAGCGCAGCATGCCAAGTCGATTTTCCTCCGAGGCGATCGAGCGCAGATGAGCGACGATTTCGTCGGCGCTGGATTGAGGCGAAAGCTCGGCCACGGTGAAATCCTATCTCTCCAGCCGCGCCAGCAGCGAGGACGTGTCCCAGCGCTTGCCGCCCATCGCCTGCACGTCCTTGTAGAACTGGTCGACAAGTGCCGTCACCGGCAGTTTGGCGCCGTTGCGGTCGGCCTCGGCGAGGCAGATGCCAAGATCCTTGCGCATCCAGTCGATGGCGAAGCCGAAATCATATTTGCCGGCATTCATTGTCTTGTGGCGGTTCTCCATCTGCCAGGAACCAGCGGCGCCCTTGGAAATCACCTCGATGACCTTTTCGATGTCGAGCCCGGCCTGCTTGCCGAAATGGATACCTTCGGCCAGTCCCTGAACGAGGCCGGCGATGCAGATCTGGTTGATCATCTTGGTGAGCTGGCCAGCCCCTGCCGGTCCCATCAACCCGACCATGCGGGCATAAGCATCTATGACCGGCTTGGCCCTGTCGAAGGCGTCTGGCTCGCCGCCGACCATCACGGTCAGAACGCCGTTCTCGGCGCCTGCCTGACCGCCGGAAACGGGGGCGTCGAGAAACGAAAACCCGAGCGCTTGCGCCTGCTGCGCCAGTTCGCGCGCGACCTCGGCCGATGCGGTGGTATTATCGATGAAGATGGCGCCTTTCTTCACTGAATTGAAGGCGCCTCCGGTGCCGGTCGTTACCGAGCGCAGATCGTCGTCATTGCCGACGCAGGAAAAAACGAAGTCCTTGCCCTCGGCCGCCTCCGCTGGCGTCGCTGCGAAGCTGCCACCATGCTGGGCAACCCACTGCTCGGCCTTGGCCCTGGTACGGTTGTAGACGGTGACGTCGTGACCACCCTTGTTCTTGAGATGCCCGGCCATCGGATAACCCATGACGCCAAGACCGAGAAATGCCACCGAAGCCATGTTTTCGAATCCCTTAAAAGCCTGCTTTGCGGCCTTCTTACCGGATCAGGCAAGGCGATGGGAGTCAGCGGTGCAGATGGATGGTGATGCGCCGTTCGATCCATTCGACTGCGTGGCGCAACATCTCGACAATGATCAGGTAGACGATCGCCGCCCAGATAAAGGACTGGAAGTCGAAAGTGCGCGCATAGGTGAGCTTCGTCACGCCCATCAGATCGTAGACGGTGATGATGGCGACGATCGCCGAGCCCTTGATCATCAGGATGATCTCGTTGCCGTAGGGTCGCAGCGCGACTATCAGCGCCTGCGGCAGGACGATTTTCCACATCGTCTGCAGTTTGTGCAGGCCGAGCGAGGCGGCACCTTCCCACTGGCCTCTCGGCACGCTCTCGATCGCGCCACGCAAAATCTCGGCCTGGTACGCGGCCGTATTCAGTGAAAAGGCGAAGATCGCGCAGTTGAACGCCTCGCGGAAGAAGCCCCACAGGCCGACCATCTCGAGCTCCGGCCGGAAGGAGCCCAACCCGTAGTAGACCAGGAAGGTCTGCGCCAACAGCGGCGTGCCGCGAAAGAAATAGACATAGGCATAGGCGAACCCCGAAAGGATCGGGTTCTTCGACATGCGTGCATAGGCAATCGGCACTGACAGGATCGCACCAAGCACAATCGAGATGGCAACCAGCAACAGGGTGATGCCGAGGCCGGATATGTAACCGGGTGCATATTTCTGGAAGAACTCCGGGTTCCACGCAGCGACCAGGTAGACGACCATGCCAATGCCGAGAGCGATCCACAGGCCGACCAGGACATGGCCGAGGATGCGTTGGCGCGACCAGCCGCGTGCGGGCGGCGGCGGCCGGTCGACCTTCAGCGTATCGGTGGCCAGGCTCATCGCTTGACCTCTCTGCCGCCGACCGCTCGTTCGATCGCATTGATAGCGAAGGAGGAGACGATCGCCAGCAGGAGATAAATCAGGCTGGCAAAACCATAAAACAGGAAAGCATGCTTGGTGACGCGCGCGGCAACCCCACTCTGCCGGAGGATCTCGTTGAGTCCGACCGCCGATACGAGCGCAGTGTCCTTGAGCAAGATCAGCCAAAGATTGGCAAGTCCGGGCAATGCGATGCGGATCAACTGCGGCAACACGATCAGCCGCATCGTCTGGCCGCTGGACAGGCCAACCGAATAGCCTCCCTCATATTGTCCCTTTGGAATGGCGCGAAAGGCGGATAAAAACACCTCGCTGGAATAAGAGGAGAAAATGAAGCAGAGCGCGATCATGCCGGCGACGAAGCTGTTGACGTCGGCCGACGTGCCAGGGCTCACCAGCCGGACAATGTACTGCAAGATCAATGGGATGCCGAAGAAGATCAGAAACAGGGTGAGCAGCTCGGGTATTCCGCGAAAAATCGTGGTGTAGATGTTCCCGGCCAGTCTCAGCGACGGCTCTTCCGACTGTTTGGCCAGCGCCACGAAAAAGCCGAGCGTCAGCCCGAAAGGCAGCGTGGCCAGCGCAAGACATACCGTGACAAGCACACCCGCGGCGATGTCGTCGAGCCAGCCTTCGGGTCCCCAACTGAGAAGCGTCAGTGCGCTCTGCATCCGCCTGCCTGTTCTCCTTAAGGCTCTTTGAGGCCCGAACCGCGTCACCCCTCGTGCGCGGCATCCTTATAAGAACGGCGGGAATCTCCCGCCGTTCACGTCGTCCTATGTCGGTCGATCAGGACTCGCCGCCATAGACGTCGAATTTGAAGTACTTGTCGTTGATTTCCTTGTACTTTCCGTTCGCGCGGATGGCGTCGATCGCCGCATTGAACTGGTTGACCAGATCGGTCTCGCCCTTGCGCACGGCAATGCCGGCGCCCGGACCGTGGATTTCGATAACCGGCTGGATTGTGCCGACCAGCTTGCAGCAGGCGCCGTCCGGCGAATCCAGCCATTGCTGCAGCACGACGACGTCGTCATTGGCGGCATCGAGCCTGCCATTGGCCAGATCGAGCTGGTATTCCTGCGCGGTCGGATACGGCTTGACGGTGCTGTCGGTATAAGTCTTGGTCGAATAGTTGAAATGCGTGGTGGACGCCTGCACGCCGATCGTCTTGCCGGCCAAATCTTCCTTGGTGACACCCTTGATGTCAGTGTCCTTGGGCGCGGCGATTGCCGGCGGCGTGTTGTAGTATTTGTGGGTGAAGTCGACCTTCTCGGCACGCTCCGGCGTGATCGACATCGACGCGACGATGGCGTCGAACTTGCCGGCCTGGAGGGCTGGGATGATGCCGTCCCAGTCCTGCGCGACGAAGGTGCACTTCACCTTCATCTCGTCGCAGAGCGCCTTGGCGATGTCGATATCGAAACCCACAAGCTGGCCGTCGGCGGTCAGATTGTTGAACGGCGGATACGCTCCCTCGGTGCCGATCCTCAAGGTTTTTTCCTGGGCCTGGGCAACGCCAAGCGTCAGCAGCGCAGCCGAAGCGGCGAGCGCGATACGCAGTGCAATACGCATAATGGTCCTCTCTGTTGGTCCCGGCCGTCGTTCCCGAACGGCTCTGTGGGCGGTGCTTTTGACCGCCCGCTGGCGCGATACTCCCATTCTTTCCCAAGAAAAAGCAACTGCAAAACCGTCGCTTGAGGGAAGGTCATGTTCAGAAAGCGATGACGCTGGGTCAGACGCCTAAATTGGAAAGTAAGTGGGCGGAAACTGTCTTCTGCCGCATTTTCAGCGCGACAGGCCGCTGGCGCGCTCGATGAAGTCGGCTATCGAATTCGTGTCGTCGAGATCGAAGACCGGCAGGTCTTCGCCGGCAATGGGGAAGTCGGAGGCGATGGCGACAATGTGTGGATCGCCTGCCGAGAGTGGTGTCAGGTCCTTGGCCTCGAGCCGTCGCGTCTCGATTTTCTTGTGCGCCTCGCGTTTGTAACCCTCGACCAGCACGATATCGGAGGGTGCCAGCCGTGACAGGATCGCGTCCAGCGTCGGCTCGTCCTCGCCGCGCAATTCGTGCATCAGCGCCCAGCGCCTGCCCGACACGACCGCGACCTCCATTGCTCCCGCCTGCCGGTGGCGAAAGCTGTCCGCTCCGGGTTTGTCGATGTCGAAATCATGATGGGCGTGTTTTACCGTCGACACTTTCCAGCCGCGCCGGACGAGTTCGGCTACCAGCTTTTCGGTCAATGTCGTCTTGCCGGAGTTCTTCCAGCCGGTGATGCCGAAGATACGTCTTTTCATGGCCCGATGCTCTGCAACAGATGCGCGGCCTGGGCAAGGTCGTCGGGAGTGTTGATGTTGAAGAACGGATCGATCTCGGCCCCGCCGGATTTCAGGATGGGAAATTCCACCTCGACAAAACCGTGCCGGTCGATGAACGCCGCAACGCGCCGGTTGTCTTCCTCGACGAGAAATTGTCGCAAGGCCTGATCTAACCCTAGCGGCCAGAGTGCAAAGGTCGGATGCCGTTTGCCGCCGGAACAGGCGACCGCGATAGAGCCCGGGCGTGCATAGGCTGCCGCGAGCAGCCGCTCGACCATGTCCTTGGGCAGGAACGGCGTATCGCCGGCAGCCGTGACCAGCGCCTGGCAAGTCGTGTCGGAAGCCCATTCGAGGCCGGTCAGGATCCCGGCAAGCGGCCCGGCATAACCCTTGACGGTGTCGGCAAGCACCGGAAGCCCGGTCGCGGCAAACCGTGCTGGATCGCCATTGGCGCTAAGCGCAAGCGGCCCGACCTGCGGGCCAAGGCGCGAAACGATACGGTCGAGCAGGGTACCGTCGCCAAGCGCAAGCAGGGTCTTGTCGCCGCCGCCCATCCGGCTCGACCGGCCGCCGGCCAGAATGATCCCTGCGATATGTCGGCCCATCGTTTGCTGCCTAGACCCAATGACCAAAATCCAGTTTTCAAATCAGACGGTCGTCGACGGTCACGCCTATATGCCGTCCGGCGCCATGTCCGGTCCAGCGCTTTCGGCAGCTGTCTTTTGCCGGCCGACGATCCGTTCGCGGTAGAGTGCATAGAGGCCTGACGCGATGATGATCGAGGCACCGAGGATCATCGGCAGATCGGGGACATCGCCGAAGACTGTGAAGCCAAGCAGGATCGACCAGAGCAGGGCGGTGTAGCGGAACGGCGCGATGAAGGAGATATCGCCCACCCGCATGGCCGTGATGATGAACTGGTAGCCGATGAGCACAAGCACCGCCGCCAGCGCCAGGAACGCCGTGCTTTTTCCTGTCATCGGCGTCCAGCCGCCCATCGGCGAAAGCAGTGCCGCGCCCAGAACTGTCATGGCAAGTGCGGTGGCGGTCGACACCAGCAATGTCGGAATTGCCTGCGGTATCCGCTTGGTGGCGAGATCGCGCACCGCACAGCATGCAACGCTGGCCAGCGCCAGCAGAGAAAAGACGCTGAACCCTTCGAAGCCCGGCCGCACGATGATCAGCACGCCGGCAAAACCGACGGCAATAGCCAGCCAGCGCCGCCAGCCGACGCCCTCGTTGAACACAAGCGCGGCGCCCATCGTCACCGCCAGCGGCAGCGCCTGCAGCACGGCGGAGACATTGGCGATCGGAAGATGCGCCAGAGCAACCAGGAACGACACGGTGGCGCCGGCCTCGCCGGCGACGCGCAGCGCAACGGTCGGCTGCAGCATCGAACTTGGCCGGGCAAGCGCGCCGCGTTGCCACGCAAGCAGGCCAACGAAAAGCGAAGCGAAGGCGCCGCGGATCAGCATGACCTGCGCCATGTTCATCGATTCCGACGAGAATTTGGTGATAGCGTCGTTGAGGGTGAAACCAGCCATGGCCACCATCATGAACAACGCGCCGCGCAGATTTGGCGAAAGAGGCAAGGCGATTACCGGGTGAGTCCTGCAGCAAGCGTCTAGCAGGCACCCGCAAAACAGCAACGTCAAAGGGCTGGGCCACAGCCTTTCTGTGGCCCGTGACATCTGCCGCGCAAGAGCGGCAGGACTTATTTGGGCGTCAGTACCTCGGTGCCGTTGCCTTCCTTGCCGGCAATCGTCCACAGGCCATGCAGCGAGCCGTCTTCCTGCACTTTGTAGACGACAAGGCCAACCGCCTTGCCCATGACATAGCCGGCGGAGAAGGCATCGTCGTTGCGCATGCAGATACCGTCCGAGGACGAGCCACCTGTCTCCCAATGGATCGTGCAGGTCGTCTCGCTGGTCAGCGTGATCGTCGCGTCGCCACCATAGGACGACCCATCGAAGTTGGTGCCGGCCACGGCATAGGTGCCGCCGATCGACTGGGCCGCCGCGGGCAGGGCCGCGAGGTTGAGCAATGCAAGAGAAAGAATGAGTTTGCGCATATCGTATTCCCCCACTGGGCGAAGAACCGCTCCAGAGCAGAGGCTAGGCCCGAATGGGCTTGCGGTAAATCCGGTGACCGTTTGCGGACAAGACCTTTTCTGGGTGTGATCCCGAAAGGTGCCGTTCTAAAGGATGGGTTCGCAGGGCAAATCGATCACACAGCGGCTCGAGGAAAAACCTTTCGACGAGATCAAATTTGCTCGGCAAGATTCACCAAATTGGTCATTGTAGGCTTCTGATCTTGTCTGGGGAGGTGGTCCATGATGAATGCACGAGGCAATGCGGACAGGCTTGGCACAGGCAGCAGGCGGCACGTTTCGTCGGCTTTCCGGTTCTCTTCTGCACTGGCGGTTATCCTCATGGCGATAGCGCCTGCGTTCGCCGAGAACGACGCTTCGGCGTCGGCAGTCGAACGGATGTCCACGCCGGGTCACGAAGCGGATGAGCTCGCTCGCCGCGTCGGGAAATGGACCGTCGTCAACACGATCTGGCCAACGCCCGGCGCCCGGGTCGAAAATCCCAGACTTCCAGCGGATAGCCTATTTGAGCTATGACCGGGTGGAGGGCCGGTGGAAGTATGTTTCCATGGACACCCGTTTCCCGGCAGGGATCATGCCCGCCTGGAGTTTTGGTGGCGGAGAGGACGGCAAGATTTCGCTGCTGTTCGAGCCGCTTGGTTTCGTCGGGTTCGGCCCCGAGGTCGAAGGGCGGTTCACGGCCTCCGATTTCGTCATTTCCAAGGACGGCGACAATCACGAAGTGGCCGAGCAGCATTTCCTCCAGGCCAATGGCAGCGGCAAGAAATGGCTTGCCGTACGATACGACTACACGCGTCAACAACCGTGACTCGCTAGCAAAAACAATAGGCTGCGAATAAGTTCTGACGTCGCCTGATGCTCACGGTCCCCTGAGGCTGCCGGCGATGGCTCCGACGAGCGGATCGTATTTCGATTTCAGGGCTGGCGGGTAGTCGATCCAGACCGTGCGGATGACACCGTCTTTTCCGAACAGGCGGCGTTCGTAGAAGATGTTTCCGCCTTTGATGCCCGACAGCACCGCCCAGTCCTTGCCGGTCTTGCTGTAGGTGATCTTGTAGCCAGGTTCCTTGCTGGCCCTCTCGGCGGAGACGAAGGCTTTCGGGCTGTCATCATCGATATTGAGGATACCTGAACAGATCAGGCTGGCGCCATCGGCAGTGAGCCACTGCTGTCCATCGCCGTTATCCGGCTCAGGCTGGCGAAGAGTGAAGATTTCATCGGGAAAGGTGCAGACGGTGCCGAAGCGCTCGTTCGTATAGGTAAATGGCGCGGCAACTGCCGTGGTCCCCGCCATCACTCCGAAAAACGTCAGGACTGCAAGAAACCGCTGCACGCCTTGCCTCGCGCTGATACCAAGGCGATTGTTCTTGCACGAAATCGGCGAAAAATCAGCCGCCGGTGACGCTCATATGCCGCGACACCGACGGACGGTTGGTGCGGCGATCGATGATGAAGTCATGGCCTTTGGGCTTTCGGCCGATTGCTTCGTCGATGGCATCGGCGACCAGCTCATTGCCTTCCGACGCACGCAGCGGCGCGCGCAGGTCTGCGGCATCTTCCTGGCCGAGGCACATGTAAAGAGTGCCGGTGCAGGTCAGCCGGACCCGGTTGCAGCTTTCGCAGAAATTATGCGTCATCGGCGTGATGAAGCCCAGCCGCCCGCCGGTCTCGGCGACATGGACATAGCGGGCCGGGCCGCCGGTCTTGTAAGGGATGTCGCTTAGGGTGAACTGGCGCTCGAGTGCCGCGCGCAGCAGCGACAGCGGCAAATACTGGTCGGTGCGGTCGGCGTCGATCTCGCCCATCGGCATGGTTTCGATGACCGTCAGATCCATACCGCGACCATGCGCCCAGCGCAGCATTTCCGGCAATTCGGCATCATTGAAGTCCTTCAAGGCCACCGAATTGAGTTTTACCTTCAGCCCCGCCGCCTGCGCGGCGTCGATGCCTTCCATAACCTTGTCCAGATTGCCCCAGCGGGTGATCTGGCGGAATTTGTCGGCATCCAGCGTATCCAGCGAGACGTTAATGCGCTTGACGCCGCAGTCGGCGAGCTCGGCGGCAAAGCGGGAAAGCTGCGATCCGTTGGTGGTCAGCGTCAGCTCTTCCAGCGCACCGCTCTCGAGATGCCGCGAAAGCTGGCGTACCAGGTGCATGATGTTCTTGCGCACCAGCGGTTCACCGCCGGTGAGGCGGAGCTTGCGCACGCCCTTTTCGATAAAGACCGTGCAGAGCCGGTCGAGTTCTTCCAGCGACAGCAGGTCCTTCTTGGGCAGGAACGTCATGTCCTCGGCCATGCAATAGGTGCAGCGGAAATCGCAGCGGTCGGTGACCGACACGCGCAGGTAGGTGATCGTGCGACCGAAAGGATCGATCATATCCATGCTTATGCGCTTCCCGTGGCCGTGAACGGCTTCGTTATATATGGCTATGTGATACGAGCCAACTTGCCATTCAAGATAGAAGCTCGCGATCTTCGGTAACATTCCGGCGCCGACAGATCATGTCGGAAGTTTCGATGCGGCCTTTTCCCTCGACAGGAAGCGGCGTAGGGAAGGGTGGTTCTCCGCAGGATCCACCACATGACAGCGCCGAAGGAACTCAGGGTCTCGAAGGATCGCAAGCTGCTTTCCGTGACCTTTCCGGGCCATCAGCCGTTCGAATTGCCGGCCGAGTTGCTGCGCGTCGCCTCGCCGTCGGCCGAGGTGCAGGGCCATTCGCCCGAACAGCGCGTCACCGTTCCCGGCAAGCGCAATGTAGCGATCCTTAAGATCGAGCCGGTCGGCAACTATGCCGTGCGCATCACCTTCGACGATTTCCACGACACCGGCATCTTCACCTGGAATTACCTGCATACGCTGGGTCATGAGAAGGATGCGCGCTGGGCCGCCTATCTCGCCGAGCTGGAAGAGAAGGGGCTAAGCCGCGATCGTTGAATGATTCCCGCGGACGCTCCGGTCAACGCAGGATCGCCAGTATCTCGCTGGTGTCGTGATAAAACGGCGTGCCTTCGATCAGCCGATCATCCTTGAAGCGCAAGACTTCGGCAAACGGCTGTTTGATGGTTGCACCATTGGCCCGCGATGTCAGCGAAAGCGAGCAGCTCATGAACACCGTATCATCGTTTTGGGCGACCTGAAGGTCCTCCACCGCCACGTCGCTCCAGATTTCCCGCATCTTGCGGAAAAGGGCGCCAACACCGTCGAGGCCGTTCCAGTCACCGGCATAGGGCAGGGAACGCGGCTCATGCACGACAATCTCGGCATGAAATGCGCTGGCAAGCATATCGAGGCTCTTCGACCCTGATTGCAGGAAACGCATTTCAACATTGAACATGTTTTCAATAAGTTCCATGGCGGTGCGTCGCCGGCCGAGCTGTTTATCCATTTTTGACCTCCGTATCTGTCAGCACGAAAGCGGTTTGCGCTTGTTCGCGGTCCCTCGACACCCGTTTCCTGATGAACGACAAACGGGCATCGTGTCGTGAAAACGTCATGCGTCTAGAATAGCGCCGGCAAAGGTTTGGAGACGAAAACATGTCCATGATCACCAGCGTCGAACAGCTCGAAGCTCTCTATGGCCTGCCCGGCGAGGCGTCGGTGGTCAAGGAACTCGACCAGCTGATTCCCGAATACGCAGCCTTCATCGAAGCTTCGCCGTTTGCTGCGCTCGCAACCTGCGGGCCTGAAGGGCTGGACTGCTCGCCGCGCGGCGATCTCGCCGGCTTCGTCCGCATCCACGATCCGAAAACGCTGATGATACCGGACCGGCGCGGCAACAACCGTGCCGATTCGCTGAGGAACATCCTTCGCGATCCGCGCGTCGCGCTTCTGTTTCTGGTGCCGGGCTCCGGCACGACGCTGCGCGTCAACGGCCGCGCCCACATCACCACCGACCCCGAGCTCTGCGTCTCGTTCACAGTCGAGGGCAAGCCGGCGCGCTCGGTGACGATCGTCGAGGTCGATGCGGTCTATTTCCAGTGCGCCCGCGCCATCCACCGGTCGGAACTGTGGAATCCGGCAAGGCATGTCGACCCGAGATCGCTGCCGACCCCCGGACAGATCCTGGAGATCACTAGCCGCAAGAACATCGACGGCGAGGTCTACGACCGGGAATGGCCGGAGCGCGCGAAAAAATCGATGTGGTGAAGAAATTTGGTGGTGAGGGAATTTGGTGGTGAAGCCGTCAGGCGGTCTTCAACACCTCGGCAACCTTGCGCATCTGTTCGCCGATCATGTCGCATTGTTCCGGCGTCGACTGGCTCATCGCCTTTTCGATCAGTGTCATGTGGACCTTCAGCGCCTGCATCAGCAGTGCCTCGCCGGCCTCGGTCAACGTCAGCCGCAGCACGCGCTTGTCCTTCTCGTCGCCCTCGCGGCGCAGCAGGCCGCGGGTCTCCAACTGCGGCAAAAGCATGGTGATGTTGGAGCGGCCGACCAGCAGGCGGCGAGCGAGGTCGTGCTGCGACATGCCGGGATGGCGGTAGAGGTTCATCAGCACGTCGAGCTGCGCCGGCTTCAGGTCGAGTGGCGCCAGCTTCACCGCCAGGGTGCGTTCCACCACGTGGCAGGCACGCGCCACCGCGACCCAGTTGCGAAAACGCGGGTTGTCCCAGGGCAGGTCTTGCTTAATGTTCATGTTTGAACTATTATGTTCATGCTTGAACCAATGAATGGATCGCCACTATGGCATCATTTGGACTGAAGGTCATCCGCGGCACGTTCGGCGTGGCCGAGCATGTGGCGCCGCGACTCACCGGGCGCGCCGCATTCGAGCTGTTCTGCCGCACGCCGCGCGAAAAGAGCTTGAGCGAAGGTGAGCGCCGCGCAATCGATCGCGCCGCCGATTTCATGACCGAAGCGCGCCATCACCGGCTAAAGACCAGAACCGGCTGCGTCATGGTGCATGAATTCCGGCCCGAGCCGGGCAGGGCGTCTGCCGGCACTGTGCTCGTCATCCATGGCTGGCGTTCGCGCACCGAATACATGCGCACGCTGATCAAAGCCTATCGCCATGAAGGCTACAAGGTGGTCTCGCTCGACCTGCCGGGCCACGGCCAGTCGCAGGGCCGCCGGCTTACCTTGGTCAGTGCAGTCGATGCGGCACGGGTTGCCGGCGAATGGTTCGGCCCGTTTGCCGCTATTATCGGCCATTCCTTTGGTGGTGCCGTCGCCGCCAATGCCGTCGCCGGTTCAATCAGAAATATCCCGCCGTTGGCGGCCGGGCGGCTGGTGCTTATCGCTGCGCCGAGCTCCCTGCCTGCGATCTTTGCCGATTTCAGCCGCATGCTAAATGTCGGCTCGCGCTCGCAGGTCGCCATGGCCGACCGGGTCGAGCGCATCGCCGGCCGGCCGTTGCGCGAGTTCACCGGCGACCGCCAACTGGCAAGCACGCCGCTGCCGACGCTGGTGATCCACGCGCCGGACGACCGCGAAGTGTCCGCCGATCATGCAAGGCTCTATGCGCGCGCCGGAGACCATGTGCGGCTGTACTGGGCCGACGGGCTCGGCCACCGCCGCATTCTCGCCGACAAGGGTGTGGCGGAGCGTGCCGTTGGCTTCGTCGCGGGCAGGCTGGAGCCGTCTCTGTAGTGATCTGAATGTCTGTTCTTGTCTGCCGGGGATCGTCACGCCGCCCCGGTGCCGGCCATCGCTATCCAAGCCGCCATTGCCCCGGCCACCGTCTCCAGAAGAGCCGAGCGCGACGCGCCGTCGCGCGCCTGGATCGACATGCCGTGCTGCACGGTCGCATAGAAGGTCGCGGCCGTGCCGCAGTCGAAATCGGCCGGCAACTCCCCCTCGGCCACGCCACGCTCGAGCCGTCTCAGCAAGGCTTCGCGGTTTTCGGCGCGGCGACGGCGAAGATCATCGCAGATGGCACCACAGCTTGAATCCTGGTGCAAAGCGCCGAGCGCGATCAGGCAGCCTTGCGGGCGACCGGTCTGCGAATACGCCTTGGCTGTCTGCCGCAGAAACCACTCGATCGCCTGGCGCGCAGTCGGCGCCTTTTCCAGCGCGGACCAGATCTCGGTTCCCTCGACCCGCGTGTAAAGCTCGGTTGCCTCGAGAAACAGCGCTTCCTTGCTGCCGAAGGCGGCATAGAGGCTGGGTGAGTTGATGCCCATTGCAGCGGTCAGGTCGCTTATCGACGCGCCCTCATAACCCTTGGCCCAAAACACTTCCATTGCGCGCCGCAACGCGGCGGCTCGATCGAAGGTGCGGGGGCGGCCTCGTTCCGGCATGGCATCCTTTCTGTATTGATCGATACATAATTCAGTTGACGTGGTTCAGCAAGGCTGGCAGATATTTATGTATCAATCACTACAAAATGGAGAAGCAGATGTCATCCAGAAGCTTGAACGGCAAGGCCGCCCTCGTCACCGGCGGCAGCCGCGGCATTGGTGCGGCGATCGCAAGAAGGCTCGCGGCCGACGGCGCAGGCGTGGCGATCACCTATGTGAATGGCGAGGAAGGGGCGCGTGCGGTGGTCAGGGAAATCGAGGCGGCCGGCGGCAGGGCCTTTGCCATCAAAGCCGACAATCGCGATGCTGGGGCGATCGAGGCGGCAGTCGATGAGGCAGCAAAAGCCTTCGGACGGCTCGACATCCTTGTCAATAGCGCCGGCATCTGGCGCGCTGCGCCGATCGATGCCCTGTCGCTTGCCGACTTTGACGAGACGATGGAGGTCAACCTCAGAGCCCCGTTCGTCGCCGCCAAGGCGGCAGCAGCGCATATGGGCGAGGGTGGCCGGATCATCTCGATCGGCAGCAATCTGGCCGAGCGTGCCACCGACGCCGGCCTGAGCGCCTATTCGGCCAGCAAGGCTGCCTTGGTTGGCCTGACCAAGGCCTTTGCACGCGATCTCGGTCCGCGCGGCATCACCGCCAATGTCGTCCATCCGGGGTCGACCGATACCGACATGAATCCGGCAGCCGGCCCGCACGCCGAGCATCAGCGCCAGAAGATGGCGATGCCTCGCTTCGGCACGGCCGACGAGATCGCCGGCATGGTCGCCTGGCTTGCCGGTCCCGAAGGGCGCTTCGTGACAGGCGCGGCATTGACCATCGACGGCGGCGCCAACGCTTGAGGCTTGGCTCACGGGCACTACCATTGATCGGGGGCGATGGCGGAACCGCTTGACCCGTCACGATGTTGTGAAACCGTTCTGCAACAGACGTTCCGAAATTTATGGAAGCTTAACGAAATCAGTATGAATCAGTGTAGTCACGCCTTACATCCGCCATGCGGTGGGCGAGACCGTGAAAGCGGTGCGGAACGGGATCCGGTTCAACCGGAGCGGGTGATCCATGAAACTCCTTGGAAACAAAGCAACCGTGCTGCCGTTTGCGGTGGCCGCGGCAATGCTGGCCTTCGGGGCGCCGAAGGCTGAAGCGCAAGGGTTCTTCGACATGCTTTTCGGCGGCGGCGTCAAACACGCACCGCCGAAAGGTAACTTTCCGCCGCCGCCGTCAAAATACAAGCCCAAGGCGCCGGCCGCTTCCGGTGGTGGGGGCGGTGGTGGTGCGCAAATCAGCAGCCCATCCTATTATACCTACAAGAGCGATCCGCTGGTGCGCGTCGATTTTTCGGCACTGTCGGCAGCGCCTGAACCGGCAACGCCTCAGGATGCTGCGTTCGAGCCGGCGGCCACCGGGGCTGCATTCCGCGAAGCCATTGCCGGCCTCGACGGCTATGACCTCTACGCCGAGAAGGACATCGCCAAGGCGCTGATCGCCTATTACTCGGCCAATCCAGATTTCATCTGGGTGACGGGAACCAGTCCCAGCAGCCGCGCCCAGGATGCCGTGCGGGTGCTGGGCGAGGCCGCGAGCTACGGCCTGACGCCCGCCGACTACACCGTCGAAGTTCCGGCAGCAGGCGAATCGGCGGGCAATGCCGATGAACGCCTGAAAGAGCTGGTCCGCTTCGAGATGGCGCTATCGGCGCGTGTCCTGCGCTACGCCCGTGACGCACAAAGCGGCCGCGTCGATCCCAACCGCATGACCGGCTACTACGATTTTCCGCCGAAGCCGCTCGACATGGAAGGCGTGCTGAAGACGCTGGCCCATACCCAGCAAGTGCGCACTTATATCGAATCGCGGCATCCACAGAATTCCGAGTATCAGGCGCTGCGCGTTGAACTGGAAGCGCTCCAGGCCAGCGCCGAAGACGAAATCACCATCGATCCCAATCTGCTGTTGAAGCCGGGGCAGACCAGCCCCGAGCTGCCGAAGCTGTTGACAAAGATCGCGCGCAATCTCGATGACGAGATGGGCGGCGCCTATGGCGAGGTCCTGGCGAGGCTCGCCACCAGCCAGGTCTACGATCCGGAGCTGGTGCCGGTGATCAAGGCGGTGCAGAAACGGGCCGGCATGAAAGGCGACGGCGTCATCGGCCCGCGTACCGTCGCATCGTTGACCGGAACGTCCAAGGCCGACAAAATTCAGAAGGTTCGGGTTGCGCTCGAAGAGTTGCGCTGGCTGCCTTCCGACCTCGGTAGCCCGCGCGTCTTCATCAACCAGCCAGCTTTCACCGCGAGCTATATCGACAATGGCGAGGAGAAGCTGAAGACCCGCGCCGTCGTTGGCCGGCCCACCAACCAGACTGCTTTCTTCTATGACCAGATCGAGCAGGTCGACTTCCATCCCTATTGGGGCGTGCCGCAGTCGATCCTGGTCAACGAGATGCTGCCGCGGCTGCGCCGGGATCCGGGCTATCTCGATCGCGCCGGCTATGAGGTGGTCAATGCGCATGGCAAGCGCATTCCCTCCTCCTCGGTCGATTGGGGTGCCTACGGGGCAAAGATACCTTACGGCGTGCGCCAGCTGCCGAGCGAGGCCAATGCCCTGGGCGAGCTGAAGATACTGTTCCCCAACAAGCATGCAATCTACATGCACGATACGCCGCAGAAGTCGTTTTTCCAGCGCGACATGCGCGCGCTCAGCCATGGCTGCGTGCGCTTGCAGGATCCGCGCGGCATGGCGGCTGCCGTGCTCGGCACCTCGGTCGACTATATCGAGGACAGACTGAAACACGGACATTCGACCGAAGATGTGACACGCAAGATCCCGGTCTACGTCGCCTATTTCACCGCATGGCCGGACCTGTCCGGCACCGTCGAATATTTCAACGATGTCTACGGCCGTGACATACGCCTGCAGCAGGCGCTCGACAGCACCGAAGCGGTGCGTTCGCCGGCTAGCTGAGATACGGTTCTAGCGCTGAAACAGCGGACGCCGGAAGCCGGCGTCGCGCCCGGCGATCAGCCAATAGACCAGGCCGGCAACAATGCCTGCCGCGGCAATGATACCGATATCGGCCCAACGCTCCGGGTTCGTGTCGTCTGGTACACTGGGCCAGATCAAGGCGAAGCCGCCAACCGCGGCCGCGGCGCCGAAGATCATATGCAGCCAAAAACTGCGCAGCGAGAAAAACTCGGCAATCAGTGCGAAGATCAGTGTCTGCAGGGCGGTCAGCACGATCGTCAGAAAATAGATGAACATGCCGAGCGGCGGCACCAGAAGCACCGCGACGGGTGTGACACCCATGACGTCGAAATAGTTCGGTGCATTTGGCAGCGAGCTCAGCCCGCCATAGATCGCCGCCACCGCGATCAAGCCCACCAATACCGCAACGAAATAACCGGCGAGCATCATCAGAACGCGCTTCAATACGTGCTTCGCCGTCGCCATGCCCACCCCCGCGCGCAATGATAGCACCCAGTCAGCCATCAAAGTCATATCTACGCAAGGGTGTGCCGAAGGCCGGGGGCCTTCGAGGCGCGCCACTCTTTAGAATTTGGACCGTTGGCGGACAGCTTCATTTCGGCGCGGTTGTCACCGGATCATAGGTGATTTCGACTTTGGCCTTGTCGTTCGTGTAATAAATGACGGTGTAGGCGCCGCTGTCCCAATCGATTTCCTTGATGTAGCGGAAGTCGTCGCGCTGCTCGACTTTAGCAATGATTTCCGACAGCTTCTTGGCATTCTGCGGCGGCACCGGATTTTCGTCCGCGGCAAAGGCCGATCCGCCGACAAGCAGCACGGCGGCCGCCAAAACAAGTCTGGACATGGCTTTCCCTCACGTCTCGATCAGTAGAAACTCGTTTCCATGCAGGTTTGTTCCGGGATCGCGGAGCGTTGCGCTACAGGGAGACGTCGTCCGTACCTGATTTATGGCCGCCGAAAGAACACGGCGACTGCTTAAAATCATGATGCGTCGTCTCAACATCGCGGCCACAATAATGCCGGTGGTCATTCGGGGTCTACATGCAAACGCGTCATGCCATCATATTTGTACTTTTCACACTTTCCATCCTGGCCATTTCGATGCCTGTGCAGAAAGCCGCAGCGCTGGAACCTGAGCGCTATACAGTCTATTGCGCCGACGACCGTATCGAGGTTTCGTTCTGGGATATCGAGCAGATGAAGGTGCGGGCCGGCTCCAACGTTTGCCAGTTCCAGAGCTATACGAGCTACAGCAGCGCTTTGAATTTCGCCCAAAAGAATTTTGGCGGCGAGGGGGCTACCTGCAGCTGCTAGCCGCTCTGGCTTGGCTTGAATTTGATTCAGGAAAGCAGATGGTGGGCGATGCAGGGATTGAACCTGCGACCCCACCCGTGTGAAGGGTGTGCTCTCCCGCTGAGCTAATCGCCCGCTCGTTGCCCGAAGGCCAAGCGCGCCGCGATATAAGGGAGGCCGGCCTGCGAAGTCAACCACTTGTCGGTCGGCATCTGCGGTCCGCCTGATGCCGGGCTTCAGCCTTCTGCCGCGGCCATCAGTCCTTGGACCAGATCAAGCGTCAGCGAATCGAAATGCGAGATCACCGCCGACGGTTCGAACTCTCGCACGTGACGGTCGGTGTAGCCGAAATCGACTGCCACCACCGGAATCCCGGCGGCCTTTGCCGTGTCGATGTCGGTCTGCGAATCACCGACCATCAGTGCACGGTGCGGGTCGCCGCCGGCGCGCGCGATGGTCTGCGTGAGATGGCGCGGGTCTGGCTTGCGGAACGGAAAGCTGTCCTGGCCGCAGATCGCCGCGAAATGCCTGGTCATGCCGAGCGCCTCAATCAATGCCACCGAATTGGCCTCATATTTATTGGTGCAGATGGCCAGCAGGTAACCGGCCGCTTCGAACCGTGCGATCGCTTCGGGGACGCCGGGGTAGGGGCGTGATTTGCCGGGGATGTTGATGGTGTAGTGGTCCAGGAACAGCTTTAGCAGGCGGTCGTGCTCCTCCACTGCCAGCGACCTATGCTGCGCTGCGTGAGCGCGCTCGATCATCACCCGGCCGCCATGGCCGACGAAGCGCTTGAAGCCGGCTTCGTCGACGGCCGCGAGCTGGCTGGCGGCAAGGCTGTGGTTGAGACTGTCGAGCAGGTCCGGCGCCGTGTCGATCAGCGTCCCGTCGAGGTCGAACACGATGATCGGTCGGGTCATGGCCTGTCCTGTGACGATTTGATTGCCGGCAGGCGATAACCGCTGCGGCCCGTTCAGGCAAGCCGGCTTATCCACCGCGGGCAAGGTCCTTTGACCAGCCCGGCAAAAATGCTACGAGCGCCGAAACAAATCTCGGGACCCGGCATGGATGCGAGGCAATTGAAGGTTGAGGCCGCGCGGGCAGCGCTTGCCCATGTCTCGGATGGCATGCGGCTCGGTATCGGCACCGGCACGACGGCGGACGAGTTCGTGCGGCTGCTCGCCGACAAGGTCGCCACCGGCCTGACTGTCATCGGCGTTCCGACCTCGGAGCGCACCGCCGTCCTTTGCAGCGAGCTTGGTGTGCCGCTGTCGACCCTCGAGGAAACGCCCGAGCTCGACCTCACCATCGACGGCGCCGACGAGATCGATCCGGCACTGACATTGGTCAAGGGCGGCGGCGGCGCGCTGCTGCGCGAAAAGATCGTCGCGGCGGCCTCCGCCCGCATGATCGTCATCGCCGACAGCTCCAAGATGGTCGAGATGATCGGCCGTTTTCCGCTGCCCATCGAAGTCAACCGGTTTGGCCTGCGCGCCACCGAAATTGCGGTCGGCGCGGCGGCTGCAAACCTTGGCCTTTCCGGCCCCGTTACATTGAGGATGACGGGGAGCCAGCCATTTGTTACAGACGGCGGCCATTTTATCCTCGATGCATCTTTTGGCCGCATTCCGGATACAAGAGCGCTTTCGAATGCTCTCCACGCCATTCCGGGCGTGGTCGAGCATGGTCTTTTCATCGGGCTGGCATCAACGGCCATCATAGCCGGCGGCGACGGCATCCAAACCGTCCATGCCGCCCGAAAATCAGGGAGTTTTACCGATCATGATGTTGCATAACCGGGTTGGCCGCTTTTTTGCCATTCTGGCGGCCTCGGCCGTTTTCGCGTTTTCGTCGCCTGCGTCTTCGCAGGACGTCACCGATGCGCATTTGAAGGCGGCGCGCGCCGCCGTCACGGCGATCCATGCGACGGATACGTTCGACAGCATCCTGCCGCAAGCGGCCGCGGCACTGGAGCAGCAGCTGATCCAGAAGAACCCGGACATGCAGGAACTGATCGCCAAGACGATCAACGAGAAGGCGATGGCCTTGGCATCGCGCCGCGCCGACCTGGAAAAGGAAGCGGCGCTCGCCTATGCAAAGGTGTTCTCGGAAAAGGAACTCAATGAAATTGCCGCCTTCTACAATTCCGATTCCGGCAAGAAGCTGCTCGACAACGGCCCGATCGTCACGCGCGAACTGGTGAAGGCTGCCGAGATCTGGCAGAACGGCCTGGCTCGCGATCTCGCCCAGCAGGTCGGAGAGACCCTGGGTGCAGCGGCGAATGCCAAGGCGCCGGCTGCACCTGCCGACGGTACCGCTCCGGCCGATGGCGCAGCTCCCGCGGACGCCACACCGAATTGATCGCCGACTTCCGAGGGGCCTGACCGCCACTGGACCAGAAAGCCCGGCAAGTCCGGGCTTTTCTTTTGATAGTCGGCAGCCTACCTGTCTCGGTGTTTGAGGGGCAAGGAGTTCAGCCATGGCCGGTTACGACTACGATCTTTTCGTCATCGGCGGCGGCTCCGGCGGGGTGAGGGCGGCGCGCGTCGCGGCCGCACTCGGCAAGCGTGTCGGCATTGCCGAGGAATACCGCTATGGCGGCACCTGCGTGATCCGCGGATGCGTGCCGAAGAAGCTATATGTCTACGCCTCGCAATTCCCCGAGCATTTCGCCGACGCCGCCGGCTATGGCTGGACGGTGCCTGAGGCGCGTTTCGACTGGCAAAAGCTGGTCGCCAACAAGGATCGGGAAATCAGCCGGCTGGAGGCCATCTACAAGAAGAACGTGCAGGGCGCCGGCGGCGAGGTCTTTCATTCGCGCGCCACCCTGGTCGATCGGCATGTGGTGCATCTTCTCGGTGAGGATCGCAGCGTTAGCGCCGACCAGATCCTGATCGCTACCGGCGGGCGCCCGGCGCCGCATCCGGCATTGCCCGGCCATGAGCACTGCATCTTTTCCAACGAGGCCTTCGATCTAAAGGAGTTGCCGAAGGCAATCATGATCGAGGGCGGCGGCTATATCGCCGTCGAATTCGCCAACATCTTTCATGGACTTGGCGTCGACACGACGCTGGTCTACCGCGGCAAGGAGATCCTCAGCCGTTTCGACATGGACCTCAGACGCATGCTGCACGACACGATGGAAAGGAAGGGGATAAAAATCCTCTGCCACGCCGTGTCCGAGTGGGTCAGGAAGCGGCCTGAGGGCCGGCTCGACGCGCTTGTCACCGGCGGCACCGTGCTGACGGTCGACCAGGTCATGCTCGCCATCGGCCGCATTCCCAATACCGAGAACATGGGCCTGGAGGGCATCGGCATCGAAATGACCAAGACCGGGGCAATCCACGTCGACGAATACTCCCGCACCAACATCGACAACATCTGGGCGATCGGTGACGTCACCCACCGCGTGCAATTGACGCCGGTGGCAATCCACGAGGCGATGTGCTTCGTCGAGACCGCCTTCAAGGACAACCCGACGGCGCCCGACCACGACACCATCGCTACCGCAGTCTTTTCGCAGCCCGAGATCGGCACGGTCGGCCTGTCGGAGGATGAGGCGGCAAAGCGCTTTTCGGACCTTGAAATCTACCGCGCCACCTTCCGGCCCATGCGGCACACACTTTCCGGCCGCGACGAAAAGATGCTGATGAAGCTGGTCGTCGACGGCGCCTCGAAAAGAGTCCTCGGCGCCCACATCCTCGGGCCGGATGCCGGCGAAATGGCGCAGCTTCTCGGCATACCGCTGAAGGCGGGGCTGACCAAGGATGATTTCGATCGCACCATGGCGGTGCATCCGACCGCGGCGGAAGAACTCGTCACCATGTACAAGCCGACTTACCGGGTGAGAGATGGTGAGCGCGTCTGACGCGACGAGAACCCATCGCGGCAACGAGATTGCCGCGATGGAGGTGCGTGAGTTTTTTACAGCAGCGTTCCGCGCAGGATCACCAGCGCAACCGAAAAATAAATCACCAGCCCGGTGACGTCGACCAGCGTGGCGACGAACGGAGCCGATGCGCTGGCCGGGTCGAAGCCGATGCGCTTCAGGGCGAACGGCAGCATCGATCCAGACAGCGAGCCGAAGGTGACGATGCCAACCAGCGTGGTGCCGATCGTCATTGCGATCAGCGGCCAATGGGGGCCGTAGTCGTAGAAGCCGAGATACTGCCAGAGCGCGATGCGGCAGACGCCGACCAGGCCCAGGATCGAGCCAAGCACCAGGCCGGTGGGCAGCTCGCGCAATGCCACCCGCCACCAGTCGCCGAGGCCGATTTCGCGCAGCGCCAGCGCCCGGATGACGAGCGAGGTCGCCTGCGAGCCGGAATTGCCGCCGGAGCTCATGATCAATGGAATGAACAGGGTCAGCACGATCGCCTTTTCCAGCTCGCCCTCGTAGCTCTGCATAGCGTTGGCGGTCAGCATCTCGCTGATAAACAGCGCGCACAGCCAGCCGGCGCGCTTCTGGATCATCGCCAGAAAACCCATCTTCATATAGGGCTCGTCGAGAGCTTCCATGCCGCCGAAACGATGCACGTCCTCGGTCGTTTCCGAGATCATCGTGTCGATGATGTCGTCGATGGTGACGATGCCGAGGAGCTTGCCGTTGTCCACGACCGGAACGGCGAGCAGATCATATTTCGAGATCAATTGAGCAACCTTTTCACTATCGGTCAGCGGTGAAACGGTGATAGGCGCACGATCCGGCGCTATTGCCATGATCAGCTCGTCGGGCTCGCCAGCGATCAGTCGACGCAGGCTGGTCGAGCGCAACAGGACATGCGTTTGTGGATCGACGATGTAGATCGCGTAGACGGTTTCGCGCGTCCGCTCCACCTTGCGGATATAATCCAGCGTGCGGGCCACGCTCCAGTCCGGCGGCACGCTGACATATTCGGTCGTCATGAGCGAGGCGGCGCTGCCCTCGGGATAGCCGAGAATGGCAAGCAGCGTCGCGCGCAGCGGTGGCGCTAGGCCACCAAGCAGTTCGGAACGAGCCGGCTCGTACAGATCGCGCAGTATGTCGGCGGCGCGGTCGACCGACATGGCGGCAAGCAGTCTGCCTGCCTTGATGCGGGGCAGCGCCTCGACCAGTTCGGATGCGCCGTTGAGCTTCGGCTGGTCGAAGATCTCGACCAGCCGCTCGAACGGCACTTCGCAAAGCAGCTCCGATGCCGTCTCACGGGGCTCCTGGTTCAAGGCCTCGACGATATCGGCGATGTGTTCGTTGGCAAGTACGCGGGCGATCGCGATAGCGTCGCCGCCCGCAACGGGGGAAAATTCGTTCATGGCTCACTCCTTGCCGTCCGGCAGGACGTGAGCCGGTCAGGTCACGTCAAGCGGACGGCGGTTGCGTTCGACTGTGACTGTCGCCAGGCATGGCGCGGTGACCTTTCTGCTCGCGGGTTCGGGTAGGGATCTCTGCGAGCCGGCGCAACTTAGGAGCGCGCCTTGCCGAGTCAATCGCGAGAGCGGGTTAAAACGGCGGCAGACCGATTGGATCGCGAGACTGTGATCGGGCTAGGTGGCAGGCCGGCCGGCAACGACAGTGGCGTCGCGGCTATCTCTGCTTCAGCCGGCGGGGAAAGCGCAGCCACTTGTCCTCGGCCGGCCGCGTCGGCTGCGTGAGGATGGTGGTGAGCTCGACTGGCAAGCTCGGAACCAGCGGCTTCTTGGTGGCGACGCCGTCGGCGATCGCAACCACGCTGTGGTAGAATTCGGTGCCCGCGAGCGATCTCGGCGGCGTCGCCTCATGCATGATCGAGATCACAGTTGCATCAGGGCAATTGTCCTTGATCGCCTGGTGGAAGGCGATCCGTCCATCGGGGTCGAGCGCGCCAGTGGCTTCATCGAGGAACAGCAATCCCGGCTGCTGCAGCACGATGCGGGCGACAACCAGCTTCTGTTTCTGCCCACCCGAGAGAACCTGATCCCAGATCTTTCCTTCACGGCTCTCATCGGCCAAATGCTCGATGAAATCGCCGAGGCCGGCCTTGTGCAGGGCGGATGCGACCTGCGCGTCGGCGTAATCGTGCTCGGAACCGGGCAGGCAGACCAGTTGCTTCAGTGAAACCTGCTGCAGCTTCACCTCCTGGGCGGCGTAGAAACTCCTGACCCCTTCCGGGAAGACAATCATACCGCGCCCGTAAGGCCACAGGCCGTTGATCGCCTTGATCAGCGAGGTCTTGCCGCAACCGGATTCGCCCTTGAGGAACGTCCATTCGCCACGCCGGAAGCGCAAATTCGCGGCACTCAGGAAGGGCGTTGCGTCCTCGCCCTGATGCGCCAGTTCGAGCTTCTGGATGGTCAGGCCGAAAACGGGGTTTTGGCGGTCGTAGCGAAAATCGGAACGGCCGGTCTGCTGATAGAATTCCTGCGGGTGCTGGACGTTTTCGATAGCGTTTGCGAGTTCGGTGACGCGCTGGCTGTTGGCGCGCAGCGCGGCGATGGCAGGCATGACGTGGATGAACCACGAGCATTGACTGATCAGCGAGTTGACCATCTCGGAGCCGGTTATGTAGCCCTTGAGATCGAAGCCGTTATGGATGAAGGGAACCAAGCCTGGCCCGTAGGCGACAATGCGGGCACCGATGAAATTGTAGATCAGCTCGAACGAATTGTAGCCTGTGTTGACGATGTTCAGCCGCGCCCAGGTGCGGTCGATGTCGACATAGCGCTGGGTGTGCACTGCCTTCTGCACGTTCTCGCCTTGCGATGCGGCGACATGAAAACTGCGGCGCAGGAACGTGATCAGCTCGCCGCGATAGCTGCCTTCGGCCTGCTGCATCCTGACATTGAGCCGTTCCAGCAGCCTGCCCAGCTTGACCGCGATCCAGGTGTTCAACGGCACGTAGGTGGCGACCGCCAGAAAGGCGAGGACGGCGCTGCCATAGCTGCCGAGGAACTCCAGCCCTTTGACCTCCGCCGAGTGTGCAAGCAGTTGCTGGCCAACGAAATACAATGAAGTAGCAACGGCCAGAACCCCCATCGCGAGGCCGATGGCGCCGCCCGTCATATCCTTGATCGATTCCTGGATGCGCTGATCGATATTGTCGGGAGCGGCGGCACCTGACGAGCCATGCTGAGCGTGGAAATGCGTGTGATTGGCGTCAAGCAGGGCTTCGTTGAACTGGCTGTCCAGCCAGCCGCGCCACTTGCGATGCAACGTTGCGGATACCAGGCTGCGGATACCGGTAAAACCCGCATCCTTGAGCAAGACCAGGAGGACAAGTATCCCGGCATTGGTCAGCAGTGTCTGAAGCGGGGTGGTGTTTGCGGCATCGTGGAAAAAGGCGATCGAGTTGACCAGCTCTCCGGATGCCACGGCAAACCAGACGCCTGACTTGCTGGAGAGCGCGGTGAGCAGGGCGATCACCAGTGTCAGCGTCCAGGCTTCCATCCAGCGGTCTGAGAACCAGTAGGCCCGCATCAGTCCCCAGAAGCTGCGCATCGACGATACGGGCGTCAGGGGCGACTGCCTTGCGGCACCGCGGAGCCATTTTTCCGATATTGAATGTCGCGTTGGTCTATCGACCCGAATCACTATCCCGCCCAAACGATTTTTCTTTTGTTACGGACAGTAACACCAATTGATCATTTTCCATTAGCTTTTCTCCGGCCGCCGATGGCTTAGCTCGCGGGCCGTTGCAGTGGAGCAACAGAATGAATGATCACGGCGCTATGCCGTGACGCTTCGAGGGGCGGAATAACAACGCAATTTCAAATAGTTACTTGCCCGCACAGGAGCAAGTAGAGACCTTCCCCAAGGGAAGGTCTTCACACAGCTTTGTGAACATAGAAGCGCCGTCCAGCGGTCGATCTTCACAGCCTGAACCGCCTTTACGGTCAGCTCCGACCTCGTCGGCGGCCAGAACGTGACCGTATGATTCGTGGTTGAAGCCGCCTTGTCAGGAGCCCGTAGTCGGCCAAGCAATGACTTTGCCGACACAGTCCAGGATGCGGATCAATATCAATTGGCCCGTGCCTTTTTAAGAGCGCGCACAAACCGCGTTTGACAAACACGCGCTTCGGATCGAACCTGCCGGACGCATCCAGGTTTGAACCGGGGGAAGTTCTTCATGCTTGCACGGACATTGTTTGCGGCGAGGGACAGATCGAGTTCAACACGCCGTCCGGCAATATTGGCTGCATCTACACGCCGAAGGGCGGCACCAGCACCTACGAGCCGCAGGATGGCGGACCGGAACTGAGCTGTTCGCGCGTCGAGCCCAGCTACGTCACCATCATCCTCGGCCCGAAAGGCCCGGCGACGCTGATCAAGAATCCGGGCGAGCAAGGCTGCTGCGGCGACGTGGCCAAGCTGGCGTACGGCAATAGCTGGAGCAAGGGCCGTTTTCCTGCCAGTCATCCACCAAGGGATTGACCTGCGCCGGCAAGCATGGCCATGGCTTTTTCGTCAGCAAGGCCAAGGTGACGGTGAAATAGTCCGGCTCAGTTGGCTGTTTCCAGTTCGCCGCGTGCCTTGGCTGCGGCGACCTGGCGGAGTGCATCGGCAAGCGTATCGGCGTCCTGGGCGCCCATCACCGCATATTTGCCTTCAAGCAGAAAGCACGGCACGCCAGATATGCCCATGCGCGAAGCGGTGGCGATTTCGGTGCGCACCGCCTCGACATCCGCGTCGGTCGACAGAAGCGTTTCGACCACGGAGGCATCCATACCGGCCTCGCGGGCCGCTTCGATCAGCACGGCATGATCGCCGAGATTGGCGCCTTCCTCGAAATTCAGCTGGAACAGCCGGCGCACCAGCCGGTTCTGAACGGCCTCGCCGGCCGTCCCGGCCCAGCGAATGAGCCGGTGCGCATCCAGCGTATTGGGCGCGACCTTGATGGCGTCGAACGCGAAGGAAATCCCTTCAGCCTCGCCCAACGGCTCGATCCGGGCATGGATTTCGCGAATGCGTTGATCGCTGCCGAATTTCGCCACCATGTAGTCGCGGCGGTTCTTGCCTTCGGGCGGGATCGTCGGGTCGAGCTGGAAGGGCCGCCAGCGTATGTGAACGTCGATGTCGACGGCGGCAATCGCCTTGTCGAGCCGTTTCTGGCCGATAAAGCACCAGGGGCATACCACGTCGGAGACCACATCGACGGTAATCGAGTTCTCGTCGTTCATCTTGATCTCCTGTTCTGAAGAGGTCACTTCGGTTTGCGCCACCAGGTTGGCAACTGATAACCGTATATGGGCGTCTTTTGCGGATGTTCCAGATAGTTCCAATAAGCAAGCCATTGCCGGTTGTTGTGCTGCGTCGGCACCATGTAATTACCGGAGATCAGCAGCCGATCGAGAACGCGGACGGCGGCGACATAGTCCTCCTTCGAACGGGCTCTCAGCATCGCCTCGATCGCCGCGTCCACCGCCGGATCGGCAACGCCGGCGAGGTTGAACGATCCTTCGGCCTTGGCGGCAACGGATCCCCAGCGCCCGGTTTGCTCGATACCGGGCGACAGTGAGTTGTTGAAACCGGTCGAGCCGACCAGCACCTCGAAATCGAAACGCTGCTTGCGCGACTGGATCTGATCACCGTCGAGGCTGCGGATGCCGACATCGATGCCGAGCTTCTCAAGCGTGCGCTGATAGATAGCGGCAAGTCGCTCTTCGTCCTGCGAAGCGGTCAGGATCTCGAAACCGAACGGCTTTCCCTCGGGATCGAGCATCGCGCCGTCCTGCACCGTATAGCCTGCGCTCTTCAGCAGCTCGAATGCCGCCTTCAACACCTTGCGGTCCTGGCCGGAGCCGTCGGTGACGGGCGGCCTGTGGGTGCCGTCCATGACATCCGCAGGCACGCGCCCGGGGTAGGGGGCCAGCAGGGCCTTTTCCTTTTCGCTGGCCGGGTGGCCGAGCGCGGACAGTTCGGAATTCTGCCAAAAGCTCATCGTGCGCGTGTATTTGCCGCCGAACAGATTCTTGTTGGCCCATTCGAAATCGTAGAGCATGCCGAGCGCGCGCCGCACGACCGGATTGGAAAATTTCGGCAGCCGCGTGTTGAACAGGAAACCGTTGACCACCGGCGGAATGCCGGTGTCGAAAGTTTCGGCGATGACCTCGCCCCTGTGGAAGGCCGGAAAGTCGAGATCGCGCTCGCGTTTGACCGGGTCGCTGTCCTCGTCGATGGCGCAGATGCCTTTCTTGAACGCTTCCTGCTTGGCGTTGGCGTTGAGGAAATATTCGATGGTGATCTGGTCGTAATTGTCGAAGCCGCGCTTGGACGGCACGTCCTTGCCCCAATAGGCCGGATTGCGCTTGAACACGATGCGCTGGCCCGGCACGACTTGCTCCACCGTGTAAGGCCCGCTGCCGATCACCGGCTTCAGCGTCGTCCTGTCGAAGGTGTCCTTGTTGAAGCCGTGTTTCGGGATGATCGGCGTCAGCGCAATGATCAGGGGAAATTCGCGGTCCGCCTTATCGTTGAAGGTGAAGCGCACACTGCGGTCGCCGGTCTTTTCGAGCTTGGCAATCGCTTTCATTCGCTGGCTGTAAGGTGGTCGGCCCTTCTCGGTGAAGACGTCATAGGTGAACAACACGTCTTCCGGCGTCACTGGCTCGCCGTCCGACCATTTGGCCCTGGGATCGAGGTGGAATTCGATGCTCTTGCGCTCGGGATCCATGTCGGCGGTATCGGCGAGCAGGCCGTAGAGACTGAAGGCCTCGTCGTAGTTGCGCTGCATCAACGGCTCGAAAACAAGATTGCCAAAGGCTTGATCCATCATGCCACGCGCGGTGGTGCGCAGGCTTCTCAGTATGAACGGATTGAGATTGTCGAAGCTGCCGACGACGCAGTAGGTAATGCTGCCGCCTTTCGGCGCGTCGGGATTGACGTAGTTGAAATGATCATAGTCGGCCGGCAGCGCCGGTTCGCCCTGCATGGCAAGCGCGTGCTTCGGTTCCGACAGGGCCGGCTGCAGGGAAAGGCCAACACACAAGATTGCGGCGATCAGCCAAACGACAACGCGGCCCATGACCGTCTCCTTCCCGATTCGATGCGCAGCATACATGAGCCGGTCGTGCACCGGCCAACCCCTTGACCCAATCCCTCGGCCAAGATTCGCGAGGCCCGGGCTGGATTCGGCATCGCTTGCAGTGTAACACGCCGTCCGAAGTCATTCTGTTGCCTCATTTCGGCAACAGGTAGCTGGACCACACGGCGCGAAAAGGCCGGTTCCGGGATCATTTGAGAGGAATGCACGACATGACGAGCCTGAACAGCAACGCGTACCGCCTGTCGGTCATGGCCGCTGGCGTGGTCGGCATTCTGGGCGCCGGGATTCCCGCTGCTTCCGCGCAGCAGCAACAGCAGATTCCGCAAGGCTGGTTCAAGGCCTGCACCAAGCAGGAAGACGTCGACATCTGCAATGTCCAGAACATCACCACGGCCGGCAACGGCCAGCTCATCACCGGCGTCAGCCTGATCGAATTGAAGGGCAAGGTGAACCGCAAGGTCTTCCAGGTGACGGTTCCGACCGGCCGTCTGGTTCCTCCCGGCATCGGCCTCCAGATCGACGGCGGCAAGGCGCAGAAGCTCGACTATGTGATCTGTTTCCCGGATCGCTGCGTGGCGGAAGTGCCGCTGACCGATCAGCTCGTCGCATCCTTCAAGAAGGGATCGGCGCTGACGCTCACCTCAGTCAATTTCCAAAACCAGCCGAACCCGATCAAGATTGCGCTCACCGGCTTCAGCGGCGCCTTCGACGGCCCGCCGCTGCAGCAGTCGGACATCGAGGACCGGCAGAAAAAGCTCCAGGAGTTCGTCGCCAAGAACAATCAGGATTTTGCCAGGAAGCTCAAGGAAGAGCAGGAGAAGGCGAAGGCCGCTAACTGATCGACGGGTTTTCGAACCAACAAGAAGCGGGGTTCATGCCCCGCTTTTTTCGTTTGGACCGGCCGTTTGTCGGGTCCAGCCATGTCTCAAGCCTGTCCCAGCCCAGCCAGATCCCGGCTAAGTCAATGTCTCAATTGGTGCTTCGGCTCGTAGCGCCCGTCTGGCTTCTTGTCGAACATCTCACCTATCTGCGGATGCCGGACCGGTTCGCCCGACCGGTCCTCGAGTAAATTCTGCTCGGACACATAGGCGATGTATTCCGTCTCCGAATTCTCGGCGAGCAGATGATAGAAAGGCTGGTCCTTGCGCGGCCGCACGTCAGCGGGGATCGCCTCGTACCATTCGTCGGTATTGGCGAATTGCGGATCGACGTCGAAAATGACGCCGCGGAACGGAAACAGCCGGTGGCGAACTACCTGTCCGATCGAGAATTTGGCTGTCTTCATCGCACTCACCACTTGAACTTCTTGAACGCCACCCATCCCGAAACACGCAAGAAAACGCTCCAGGACTTTAGACTCCTACGCACCAATCCGGCAAAGATTGGCCCAGAACTTACGGTCGACATCGTCATTATTTGGCGCAGACGCCGCGTCAATTCAATCCCGATCCCCTTGATGCCGGGTTGAGCATCGCAAGATGCGGATCAAGGGCGGTGCCCAAGATCGCTATCGCGCAGCCGCTTTTCGCAATCCGCCAAAAAACGCCGCAAAACCGCTGCCGGGTCGAAGACCCTCGCGCATGAAAAACGCCCGCAGCGGCGCAAACCCCTCAAGCGCGCCCAGGCCAGCGCTGCGCACCAACTGAGCCGGCAGCATGTCGGAAAGCAACGACATGTTCAGCAGGTTGACCGCGCTGCTGCGCGCCAGAATGTCCGGCCGCCGCTTGAAATCATAGGCTGCAAGCGCCTGGGCGGCGCCCGGGTCCGAGCGGTTTCTGCTTGCGGTAGCAATCAGGTCGTCGATGTCCCGGATGCCGAGATTAAGGCCTTGCGCGCCGATTGGGGGAAACACATGGGCGGCTTCACCGACAAGGGCTACGCGGCGCTGCGCAAACCGCCACGGGCTCACCGCTGAAAGGGGGTAGACCTGCCGGCCGGGCTCAACCGACACGCGGCCCAGCATCGATTGCATCCGCTGTTCGACCCGCGTCGAAAGCTCGGCGTCGTCGAGTGCTGCAAGGTCCCTGGCGATATCGGGCTCGAGCACCCAGACAAGGCTGGACCGGTTGCCGGGCAGAGGAACCTGTGTGAACGGACCGGTCTCGGTGTGGAATTCGGTCGAGGTGAAGGCGTGGTCGCTGCGGTGACCGAAATTGAGCACCAGCGCCGCCTGCGGATAGGATCGGACCGAGGTCCGGATGCCGGCTGCCCCGCGGGCCGGCGAGTGACGGCCATCGGCGGCAACCGCCAGCGACGCCTCAACCTCGCTGCCGTCGGCGAGAACGGCATGGGCATGGTCGGCATCGAGGCGCCATGCCTCCACCATCGACTTTCGCCATTCGATGCCCGAATGCGCGACAGCCTCGGCTAGCGTGCGGTTGAGAACGCTGTTGGGCAAGTTCAGCCCGAATTGCTCTTCGTTGATCTCGCTGGCGCGAAAGGTCACTGTCGGGCTGCGGATCAGCCGGTTGGTTGCGTCAACGATGCGCATCACCTTGAGCGGCGCTGCGTGCTGCCTGATTCCGTCAAAGATCCCGAGCCGTTCGAACATCTTCAGGGCAGGGTTCATCAAGGCTGTCGTCCGGCCGTCGGGGCCGGTTGCCTCGGGTCCGACGAGCGTCACCGGAAAGCCCGCCTCGGCAAAGCCAAGCGCCGCGATCAGCCCCGCAGGGCCGCTGCCGGCGACCAATATCCGTGCTGTTTCCCGATGGTCCAAATTCGGCTTCCGGATTGCGAGGTGAGGCCTGTCCGACCTGCTGGTCCATATAGGTCAGGTGATGCGGCTTGATCAACGCGGCGATTCGGCCCATTCGGTTGCCATGACCGGCCAAAAAGACGATTTCAGCCATCTCGACGGTACCGGCCGCGCGATGGCGAGCGTTGCGCGCAGCCCTCGACTGGCCGTGAGCGTTGTTGCCGGCATGGGCATCGCCCTTGCCTGGCTCCTTCTCGGCGCAATGGCAGTTCGTGGTGCCGTAAGCCGGCTCCCGGGCGCCGATGTACCCGGCGACGCCGTGCTGGAATACCTGCCGCAACTGCCGTTGCCGGATTTCCTTGCGCGTTTCTTCGCCCTCTGCCTTGCGCCGGCGCCGCTTCGCGCAAGCCTAGGCGCGCAAGGCGGGGCACTCACCGCGATGTGGCTGTTGATGGCCGTCGCGACCATGCTGCCCTCCGCGGCGCCGATGATCCGCACCTATTGCGAGATCGCAGATACCGCCCGGATCAAGAGGGAGCCGGTCGTCCATCCGCTGATCCTTGTCGCTGGATATTTGAACGTCTGGTTTGCCGCCGCGGCAATATTCGCTGCCCTGACGCTCGCAGTCCATGCATTCGCGTCATCCGGGCAGATGCTCGATCCGCTGGTTGGAATTGCCGGAGCAGTCGCGCTGTCGATCGCTGGTCTCTATCAGTTCAGCTGGCTGAAGGAAGCCTGTCTGGAGAAGTGCAGAAATCCGTTCTCGGTCCTGTTCGCCAACTGGAGCGCCAGGCCCATTCGCATTTTCCGGCTCGGCATCGAGCAGGGCCTGTGGTGCCTTGGATGCTGCTGGGCGCTGATGCTGGTAATGTTTGCCGTCGGTGTGATGAACGTGTTCTGGATGGCGCTGATCGGCCTGTTCAGCCTGGTCGAAAAACAGACGGCAGGCAATCTGCCGACGCGGTTGGGCGGTGCGATACTGCTTGTCTGGGCAGCCGCGCTACTAGTAGTCTCGGCATGAGGGGGAGAATTCGATGACAGATCAAAACTGGGCAATGAAGGGAGAGCTCGTCCTCTCCTGCAATTGCACGGTTTTTTGCCCTTGCGTGCTGTCGCTCGGCAATCATCCGCCGACCGAAGGCTATTGCCAGACCTGGGCCGGATTCCGCATCGATGCCGGCCATTTCGGCGAGGTCGACCTGTCCGGTCTCAATCTTGGGCTGATCATGGAAATCCCCGGCTATATGAGCCGCGGCAACTGGACGGCCGGCCTGTTCATCGACAAGCGCGCCTCGGTTTACGCTGTGAAGGGACTGACGAAGATATTCACCGGCAAGGCCGGTGGAACCACATCGCTGCTCTCCATCCTGGTCGGACAGTTCCTCGGCGCCGAGCAGGTGCCGATCACCTACGAGACGCGTGAGAAAACACGCATCTTTCAGATACCGAAGATCATCGATGGCGCGGTGACGCCAATCACCGGCAAGGATCGCGACAAGGATACGGTCATCAGCAATTCGGAATACTGGATTGCGCCGGAAATCATCGTCGCCAAATCCGACAAGAGCAAAATGCGGGCCTTTGGCCGCAACTGGAACTTTGCCGGGCGTTCGGCCGAAATCTGCAAGCTGGACTGGCGGGGCCCGTGAGCAAGAAGACGACGGCCAGGAAAATCGCCGACCGGATTCCGCGACCGAAGAAGAAAGTCACGTGGCCGCAGGCGCGGGCGTTCTCGGTCCATCTCTTGACCGCGTCGGGCTCATTCCTGGCGTTTCTGTCGCTAGTGGCAGCAAGCGAGCAGCGCTGGACGGCGATGTTCTGGTGGCTGGGGCTGGCGCTTTTCGTCGACGGTATCGACGGCCCGATCGCCAGGAAGCTCGACGTCAAGGAAATCCTGCCGACATGGTCGGGCGAACTGCTCGACAACATCATCGACTACGTGACCTACGTGTTGATTCCGGCCTTTGCGCTCTATCAGCGCGGCTTCATGGGCGAGCGCCTGTCGTTCCTGTCGGCGGCAATAATCGTGGTGTCGAGCGCAATCTACTATGCCGATACCGGCATGAAGACGAAGGAGAATTTCTTCAAAGGCTTTCCGGTCGTCTGGAACATGGTGGTGTTCACGCTGTTCGTCATCGAACCAGGCCAATGGGTTTCCTTCGCCGCGGTCGTGGTGGCCGGCATTCTCACCTTCGTGCCGATCAATTTCATCCATCCGGTGCGGGTGAAGCGGCTGCGGCCAATCAATCTCGGCATGACGCTGCTTTGGTGCGCTTTCGGCGCGCTGGCGCTGGCGCAGGCCGCACTTGCCTCCTTCTACGACCAGATCGGCGTGCTGGGCGAGCAGGTGAGCGATTTCATCAAGATCGGGATTACGGTCACCGGGCTTTACCTCGCCTGCATCGGCGCTATCATGCAGTTCTTTCCAAATCTCGGCGCCAAGCCGGACAAGAAAGCCTGATCCCAAGAGAGCCTGAAAATGTCCAAAGCGATCCGCATCCATGCCCACGGCGGCCCGGAGGTCCTGACCTATGAGGATGCCGATCCCGGGCAGCCGGGCTTGGGACAGATCCTGGTCAGGCACACGGCGATCGGTCTCAATTTCATCGACGTCTATTATCGCTCTGGCCTTTATCCGCTACCCAGTGGGTTCCCGCTGATCCCCGGCGGCGAGGCGGCCGGCGTGGTTTTGGACGTCGGCACAGATGTCGACTGGCTGAAGCCCGGGGATCGCGTCGCCTATGCCGTGACGACCGGTGCCTATGCCGGGCAGCGCGTGATCGCCGCCGACCGCGTGGTGAAGGTGCCGGACGGCATCAGCGACGAACAGGCCGCGGCGATGATGCTAAAGGGCATGACCGCCGAGTACTTGTTGCGCCGTACATTCAAGGTGAAGGCCGGCGATACGGTCCTGTTCCATGCGGCGGCAGGCGGCGTTGGCCTGATCCTCGGCCAATGGGCCAAGCATCTCGGCGCGACGGTGATCGGCACCGCAAGTTCAACCGACAAGATCGAGCTCGCCAAGGCGCATGGCTTCGACCACGTGATCAACTATCGCGAACAGGATTTCGTGGCCGGCGTTGCCGCTATCACCGGTGGCAAGAAATGCGACGTTGTCTATGACTCGGTTGGCAACGACACGTTTCCAGCCTCGCTCGATTGCCTGCGGCCGCTCGGCACGTTCGTCAGCTTCGGTCAATCGTCTGGGCCGATCCCGCCCTTCAGCATCTCGCTGCTGGCGCAGAAGGGCTCGCTGTTCGCAACGCGGCCGACGCTATTCGTCTACAACGCCAGGCGCGAAGACCTCGAGGCTTCCGCCGCCGCCTTGTTCGATGTGGTGCTCAGCGGCGCCGTCAAGATCAAGATCAACCAGCGTTACGCGCTCAGCGATGCGGGCAAGGCGCATTCCGATCTCGAAGGGCGCCGGACCACCGGGACAACGATACTTGTCCCTTGAGCCCGCATTTTCGGCCCGCCAACGCCGCCGTTCTTGCGAACTGCTCTTTACCGCTTGAGTTTCCGCTGAAATTCTTGAAGCTCTTTCAAGTCGCGAGGCGCTTACCGTAGAGAGCAGGCCGCGCATACGATGCTTGCGGGAACACAGAACATGTCTGGCAAACCAGATGGAGGCACCGTGAGTGCAGATCAGGACGGCGCAAACCTGCTTGAGGTTCGCGGCCTCACAAAGATATTCGGCACATTGACGGCGTGCGACCATGTCGATCTCAACATCGCCAAGGGCGAGATCCATGCATTGCTTGGCGAGAACGGCGCCGGCAAGTCGACCCTGGTGAAAATGCTGTTTGGATCGCTGGAACCGAATTCCGGCGAGATTTTCTGGAATGGCCAGGCGGTCAGGATCACCAGCCCCGGTACCGCAAAAAAGCTCGGCATCGGCATGGTTTTCCAGCATTTTTCTCTTTTCGAAGCGCTGACGGCGGCGGAGAATATCGCGCTGTCGCTGGATGACGGCTCGCCGATCAGCACGATCGCGGCCAAGGCGAGGGCGCTCTCCTACAGTTACGGCCTGCCTCTCGATCCGCTATCGCTGGTCGGTGATCTGTCGGTCGGCGAGCGTCAGCGTATCGAAATCATCCGCTGCCTGCTGCAGACGCCGCAACTCATCATCCTCGACGAGCCGACTTCGGTGCTGACGCCGCAGGAGGCCGATAAGCTGTTCGAGACGCTCGAACGGCTGCGTTCGGAAGGAAAGTCCATCCTCTACATTTCGCACCGGCTGGAAGAGGTCAAACGGATCTGCGACCGCGCCACCGTGCTGCGTCACGGCAAGGTGGTCGGCCATTGCAATCCGCGCCAGGAAACCGCGTCTTCGTTGGCGCGGATGATGGTCGGCAACGAGGTGCAGGCCGTGGTGCGGGCGCCGGCCGAGGGTATCGAGACCGCGCCGGTGCTGCTTCAAATCCGCGAACTCACCCGCAAGCCGGCGACCCCGTTCTCGATCCCGCTCAGGAACATCAATCTTGAAGTCCGCGCCGGCGAGGTGATCGGCATTGCCGGTGTGGCCGGCAACGGCCAGGGTGAATTCTTCGAATCGGTTTCCGGCGAGGTGCTGCAGCAGGATGCGGGCTCGGTCCGCATCCGCGGTAAGGATGCCGGCGGCCTCACCATCACCGGCAGGCGACTGATGGGCGCTGCCTTCGTCCCGGAAGAGCGGCTCGGCCATGGCGCAGCACCGCGCATGAAACTTTCGGAGAACCTGCTTCTGTCGCGCCACGCCACCGATGGCAAGATGTTTGTCGGCGCCGGTGGAATGGTCAAGGGCGATGCGATCTATACCGCTGCCCAGCGCATCATAAAGGCGATGGACGTGCGCAAGAGCGCGCCGGATCCAGAGGCTGCGGCTCTTTCTGGCGGCAATCTGCAGAAGTTCATCGTCGGCCGCGAACTCGACCGCCGGCCAAGCGTCTTGGTGGTCAATCAGCCGACCTGGGGGGTCGACGCGGGTGCGGCGGCCCACATCCGCCAGGCGCTGATCGAACTGGCGCGCAGCGGCTCTGCGGTGCTGGTGATCAGCCAGGACCTCGACGAGCTGTTCGAGATTTCCGATGCGATCACGGTCATGCACAATGGCGAACTGTCGAACCCGCTGCCGATAGCTGAAGCGACATTCGAGAAGATCGGGCTGCTGATGGGCGGCGCCGAACCCGGGCATGCCGAACATACGCTGGAGACGGCCTGATGCGCCTCGAACTTGTAAAACGCCCGCAGCGCTCGATGCTGTTTTCGGCACTCTCGCCTTTCATCGCTTTCGTTTTGACGATCATTGCCGGTGCCATCATGTTCGCGCTGCTCGGCGTCAACCCCTTGACTGCGTTCCGCATCTACTTCATCGAACCGATCAGCCAAGTATGGCAGTTGCATGAGTTGGCGATCAAGGCCGCCCCCTTGATCCTAATCGCGGTCGGCCTGTCGGTCTGCTACAAGGCGAACATCTGGAACATCGGCGCCGAAGGCCAGTTTATCCTGGGCGGCATTGTCGGCTCGATCATCCCCGTGCTGTTTCCGCAGTTCGAAGGCCCATTAGTGCTGCCGCTGATGCTTCTGCTCGGCATGGTCGGTGGAGCCGCCTATGCCGCAATTCCGGCACTGCTGAAGACGCGCTTCAATACCAACGAGATCCTGACCAGTCTGATGCTGGTCTATGTCGCCCAGCTCTTCCTCGACTGGCTGGTACGCGGGCCGTGGCGCGACCCGCAGGGCCATGGTTTCCCGCAAACCATCCAGTTCAACGACTCGGCCATACTGCCGGAACTCCTTCCGGAATCCGGCCGGGCAAACTGGGGATTTGTCTTCGCGCTGGTCGCGGCGATACTGATCTGGATCCTGATGAGCCGTATGCTGAAAGGCTTCGAGGTCCGCGTGCTCGGCTCAAGCCCGAGGGCAGGGCGCTTCGCCGGGTTTGGCCTCAAGCGCATGGTCTTCTTTGCCTTCCTGCTGTCGGGCGCACTGGCCGGGCTTGCCGGGATTTCGGAGGTCTCAGGCGCCATCGGGCAGCTGCAGCCGGTGATCTCGCCCGGCTACGGATTTACCGCCATCATCGTCGCATTCCTCGGCCGGCTCAATCCGCTCGGCATCGTTGCCGCCGGCCTTGTGCTGGCGCTGACCTATCTCGGCGGCGAGGCGGTGCAAAGCGCGCTCGGCATCTCCGACAAGGTGGCGCGCGTGTTCCAGGGCATGCTTTTGTTCTTCGTGCTCGGCTGCGACACGCTCATTCACTATCGCATTCGCCTGACCGGCTTTGCCGCACCGAAACTTGAGGCGGCGCCGAAGCTGGAGGAAGCTCGCTGATGGACATCACCGTCAACATCCTTTTGACCATCGCGACGGCGGCGACGCCGCTGCTGATCGCGGCGATCGGCGAACTGGTGGTCGAACGTTCGGGTGTGCTCAATCTCGGCGTCGAAGGAATGATGATCATGGGTGCGGTCGGCGGTTTCGGCGCCGGCTATCTCACCGGCTCGCCATGGATAGGGCTGTTGGCGGCAATTGCCATGGGGGCAGTGTTCTCGCTGCTGTTCGCCGTCATGACCCTGTCGCTGGCCACCAACCAGGTGGCAACCGGCCTGTCGCTGACGCTGCTCGGCCTTGGTCTTTCCGGCATGATGGGGACGAATTTTGTCGGCCAGCCCGGCGAGAGATTGCCTAACCTCGATATTCCCGGCCTGACCGCCATCCCGGTCGTCGGCAGGCTGCTGTTCGGACAGGATCCAATCTTCTACATCTCGATCGCGCTGACCGCCGTCGTCATGTGGTTCCTGTTCAAGACCCGCACCGGGCTCACCTTGCGTTCGATCGGCGACAGCCATGCATCCGCCCATGCGCTTGGCATCCACGTCATCCGTTACCGCTACCTTTCGGTGATCTTCGGCGGCGCTTGTGCAGGGCTTGCCGGCGGTCACCTATCGCTGGTCTACACACCGCAATGGGTGGAGAACATGACCGCCGGCCGCGGCTGGATCGCGCTGGCTCTGGTCGTCTTCGCCTCCTGGCGGCCATGGCGGGTGCTGGCCGGCGCCTATATTTTCGGCGCGATCTGGGTTGGCCAGCTTCACGTCCAAGCCATAAATCTGCAGGACTTCGTCGACGCGCCCTGGTTGCTCTACAAGTTGGTTGCGTTCTTAAAATCGTTTCCCTCGCAGCTGCTTTCTTCGCTGCCCTATCTGGCAACCGTCGTGGTTCTCGTTCTAATCTCGCGCAACAAGCGTTTGACGATGATGAACACGCCGGCCTCTTTGGGCCAGCCATTCGTTCCGGATCGTTGACAACAAAAAGACGGAAGCTCCAAGGCTTAACTCAGAGAGGTAACACAATGAAAAAACTGCTTATTGCCCTGATGGCGACGACGGCCGCATTGTCATTGGCGGCCTCAGCCCAGGCGGCGGACAAGCTGAAGGCCTGCTGGGTCTACACCGGCCCGATCGGCGATTTCGGCTACTCCTACCAGCACGACCAAGGCCGCCTCGAGGTGGAAAAGGCACTCGGCGACAAGGTCGAGACCGCCTATCTCGAAAACGTCTCCGAAGGCCCCGATGCCGATCGCGCCTTCGAGCGCCTAGCACGCGAGGGATGCAAGATCATATTCGGCACGTCCTTCGGCTTCATGGACCCGGAAGTGAAGATCGCCAAGAAATTCCCCAAGGTGATGTTCGAGCACGCCACCGGTTACAAGACGGCCGAAAATCTCGGCATCTACAATGCGCGTTTCTATGAAGGCCGCTACGTGCTCGGCCAGATTGCCGCCAAGCAATCGAAGTCGGGCGTCGCCGGCTACATCGTTTCCTTCCCGATCCCGGAAGTGGTGATGGGCATAAATTCCTTTATGCTCGGCGCACAGTCGATCAACCCGAACTTCAAGGCGAAGATCGTGTGGGTGAACTCCTGGTTCGATCCGGGCAAGGAGGCCGACGCTGCCAAGGCATTGTTCGACCAGGGCGCCGATATCATTGTCCAGCATACCGACTCGACCGCTGCCTTGCAGGTGGCGGAGGAGCGCAAGCTGCACGGCTTCGGCCAGTCTTCCGATATGATCAAGTTCGCGCCGCACGCGCAGCTGACCGCGCTGACCGACGAGTGGGGTCCATACTACATCAGCCGCGTCCAGGCGGCGCTCGACGGCACCTGGAAGCCCGACAATGTCTGGCTCGGCATTAAAGACGGCGCCGTCAAGCTGGCGCCGTTCACCAACATGCCCGACGACGTCAAGGCGATGGCCGAAGCCACTACCAAGAAGATCGCCGACGGCTGGAATCCCTTCACCGGGCCGATCGCCAAGCAGGACGGCACACCTTGGCTGAAGGAGGGCGAGGTCGCCGACGACGCCACGTTGCTCGGCATGAATTTCTACGTGAAGGGCGTCGACGACAAGCTGCCGCAGTAGGCAGTCGGAAACATATCGAACGAAAGGGCGCCACGCGGCGCCCTTTTATTTTGGACGGAATATCAGACTGCTGAGCCGTAAAGGTCGTAAGCGTCGGCGCGCTCGATCTTGACCGTGACGATGTCGCCCGCGCGCAGTGGCCGCCGCGACTGGATATGGACCGAACCGTCGATTTCGGGCGCGTCGTATTTGGTCCGGCCCTTGGCCGAATTGCCATGCGCCTCGTCGATCAGGACAGGCAGGCGCTTACCGATTTTCTTGGTGAGCTGTGTTGCCGAAATCTTCTGCTGGCGCTGCATGAAGCGATGCCAGCGGGCTTCCTTGATCTCCTGCGGCACTTGCTCGAGGCCGAGCTCGTTGGAGCGGGCGCCTCTGACCGGCTCGTATTTGAAACAGCCGGCGCGGTCGATCTTGGCTTCGTCCAGCCAGTCGAGCAGCATCTCGAAATCGTCATCCGTCTCGCCGGGGAAGCCAACGATGAAGGTGGAGCGGATGGCAAGGTCCGGGCAGACGTCGCGCCAGCCGCGAATGCGCTCGAGCGTCTTTTCGCCATGAGCTGGCCGACGCATATTCTTCAGCACCTGCGGCGAGGCGTGCTGGAACGGAATGTCGAGATAGGGAAGAATCTTGCCTTCGGCCATCAGTGGGATGACGTCTGCGACATGCGGGTAGGGATAGACATAGTGCATGCGCACCCAGACACCGAGCTTGCCCAGTTCTTCCGACAAATCCAAGAATTTCGCCCGCACTTCGCGGTCGCCGAACTGGCTTGCCTGATACTTGATGTCGATGCCGTAGGCGCTTGTGTCCTGCGAAATGACGAGGATCTCCTTGACGCCGGCCTTGGCCAGCTTCTCGGCTTCGCGCAACACGTCGGCGGCGGGCCGCGATACGAGGTCGCCACGCAGCGCCGGTATGATGCAGAAGGTGCAGCGGTTGTTGCAGCCTTCCGAAATCTTGAGATATGCATAGTGGCGCGGCGTGAGCTTGACGCCCTGCGGCGGCAAAAGGTCGATGTAGGGATCGTGGCTCGGGGGGGCAGCCTCATGCACTGCCGCCATCACGCTTTCATAAGCTTGTGGTCCGGTGATGGCGAGGACGTTCGGATGTCTTTCACGGATGACGTCCGGCTCGGCGCCGAGGCAGCCGGTGACGATGACTTTGCCATTCTCTGAAAGTGCTGAGCCGATAGCGTTGAGCGATTCGTCGCGGGCCGAATCGAGGAAGCCACAAGTGTTGACGACGACCAGGTCGGCACCGTCGTGCTTGCGGGCGATCTCGTAACCCTCGGCGCGCAGGCGCGTGATGATGCGCTCCGAATCCACAAGGGCTTTCGGGCATCCAAGGCTGACGAAACTGACGCGAGGGGCGGACATCAAAGCTTTCCGGATTGTCAGGATTGGCGGCGCAGTACCACACTTGTTGCCGCATTGGTATGGGCAGCGGCTGCGGCGAAACGCAACCGCCAGCTTCGACGAAGGCTCGCCGAAGCTGAAAGGCCGGCCGATGCGAATTCGAGTCGATGCGTCAGCTCATCGCACTGCTGACATGCGGCAAGACTTCCGCAGCGCCTCGATAGATCATATCGAGCGCGACATAGAAGATGATCAAAAGGCCGATATAGGCGATCCAGCGATGGCGGTGCAGCAGCTTGGCGATGAAGCTCGCGGCAAGGCCCATCAACGCGATCGACAGGACGAGGCCGATCACCAGCACCTGGAAGTGATCGCGCGCTGCGCCGGCGACCGCCAGAACGTTATCGAGCGACATCGACACGTCGGCGATGACGATCTGCAATGCCGCCTGACCCAAGGTCTTCTTGCGCGCCTTGCCGGCCACCATATCATCGCTGTTGATATCAGAATTGGACAGCGCTTCGGTCGCCTCCACCTCGTCGGCATGGGACGTGCGCAGCTCGCGATACATCTTCCAGCACACCCACAGCAGCAAGATGCCGCCGGCCAGCAGCAGGCCGACAATCTGCAGCAGAGTGACGGTGATCGCGGCAAAACCGATACGCAGCACCGTCGCCGCCACCACGCCGATGAGAATCGCTCTCTTGCGCTGCTCGACCGGCAAGCCCGCCGCGGCCAGGCCGATGACGATGGCGTTATCGCCTGCAAGCACGAGGTCGATGGCGATGACCTGGAGCAGGGCAGAGAAGCCCGCGGCAGTGAAAATTTCCATCGACTGGAAGTCCCTTGCTGGTTGGCCGACCGTTCGCGTCGAATGCCTGGAGGCCCTAACGTGTATGGTTCCCGCGCGTCAAGGGACCGGTTGGAACAAGGTCGGCAAACCGCCCGTTATTGCGGCAATATACAGAGTTTGCGACGATCGGCCCGAACACCGGCAAAATGCGGCCACAGGTCGCGAATGCCTAGTTATAGAGATTGTATTTGGGCCAGTCGCTTTCCGGAATTTCATCACCGATCCGGTAGCGGAGCTGCAGGACTTCCATATGGTCCGGCGCTGTCTCGCATTTGAATTTCAGCCGGTACCATTGTCCCTTGCTGCGAAACGCAGCACCCGGGCTCTTGATCGCATCGGCGCCCATTTCGGGCGTCGCAAAAGCGTAGGCGACGACACGATCGGCTTTGTATTTGTGGTCGTCGCGGGTAATCCGGTCGAGAATTTCGGCGTCGCATCGCTGCTCCAGCCGGGTTTGCGGATCGAGTTTCAGCAGGCCGGCGCGCAATGCGCTGTCCATCGCGCTGGCCGGCCAAGCCAGTATCATCCATGCGAGAACCGCAGAAAATAGTTTATTCATAGGCGGGAGAAGCATCATATTCGGGCGGAGAAATCAACCCGACGAGGCAGCTGCCGGTGTGTGTCCGTGCTTGGCGCGGCGGGTTGACAGTTTTCGTTTTCATGCTGCTGTCGATTTAGAATGGCCGGATGTAGTCGACCACATCGAGTGCGCCGGCGCCGTCCTGGTTTTGGATCACCCCGATGTTCAGGAACCCGGTGTTTTGGCTGGTCATGCCTTGCATGCGCCTTTTTTGTATATCCTGAGGCAATTGTTGTGCCCGATATCCGGTCATTGGGCCTTGGAGAGCGAATGTCACGTATCGCCTTTCATGCTGCACATCTATGCAGCCGTTGACAGTTCAGAGGCTGATCGTAGCTGGGGCGGCGAAGGGCACAGTCGGGTATGATCGTGCTGTACTCACAGCCGGTGCCGAGCAAAGCCGTCGAGCGAACAAGCGATCTGTGACCGACCCACTTGAACCGGCCGAAGCCGCACCCGGCGCTTGAATAATTCAACCGCTGCAAAACTCAAGCCTGATCGAGCCGAAAAATCTGTAGACTAAAAACCCGCTCGTTGCAGAATTTGCCACTTCAGGCCAAAGTGGCAGTGTGCCCGAACGGGAGATAGGGTACAGCCTACCTCCCGCCCTCCGGGAGCCAACTGGCATCCGGGTAGCGGAGCTTGTCGCTTGTTAGCGGACACCGCGAACCCCATGAAGTCAAAGCGTTTCGGGATTGGCTGTTTGCTGAGATGGATCCAAACGACGCCCTTATGGCAAGACTGAAATGCGCCCAAGAAGAGCCACCAGTTCCGCCTGACGTTTCGTTTCGGTCTTGGCGAACAGCGAGGCAAGCTGGGAGCGGATCGTGGTGCGGCTGAGGCGCCAACTGCGGGCAATCTCCAAAGGCGCATCGCCCTGAGCCAAACGCAACGCGAGCTGCGTTTCCGCGCTCGTCAAGCCAAACATCTTTTGCAGTGTCTGAGGATTTGGCCCCGACCTGTTCTCGCGGTCCAGCAACGCCACAATGCTCGTTCCGTCAGGAGCGATAAACCCGTTCTCGTCCAATATCACCGGCCTGTCGCCGCTGCTGCGGATCACTACCCACGATAGTGAGCCCGGCAGGAAATGGGCCGGAACATTCGCGATCAGCCGCCTCAAGGCCACCGAAAGCCCGCTGGCCGTATCGGCCACTTCGCCCTGGCGCTCCAGCGTGGTTTGAGCGGCGGCGTTCCATTCGACCACTTTCCTCTCGCGGTTCAGCACGAGATAGCCGCAGCCGATGCGATCAAGCATGCCGGGTTATGGATTCCAGGCTGCGTGCTCTTGGCTCCCCGACCCCTGCGCCCAGTCGATCTGATGGACGATCTGAATAGGCATAAGAGGGCCCCTTCGTATGCGCCTCACGGTCATACTTGGTCCTCATCACAATGTATCGGTTGCCAGCTGCAGCTTCAGTGTGTCTATCGATCAGAGTCATTTTCTACCCCTGCCCAAAGTTTCACCAGCCCGAAGCAAGTGGATTCCTCAACCACGCTTCCACAATACGCGATTCTATACGAACCAAATTGAAGATTGTCGTTAGCTTCGCATCCAGAAACTTATCTCGGAATGCATTTCTTAAGATTTCTTCATGCCGCCAAGCTGCCGATAGTATTCCTGCTCACCTGTTTCCGACACCACACAGCCCTCCCACGAAAGGGCAAGATTATCAGAACTTCGTACAGCTCTTTTATCTCGAAACTGACCATAAATATGGGAGATCCCCATGACCACCACCGCCACCACGCCCCGCTCAACGAGCGTTACGAGCACCACCGAGTCAGCCAAGCCGTATCGCGGATGGCGGATCCGGTTTCGGTCAGTTGGCGCGGCGACTCTCATGGAGGCGAACACGAACTGGACCGAGGCGCAGCAAAGGTCGAGGCCGAGCTGATCCGCAATCTGTTGCGCCTGGCCGGCGGCAAATGAAGGCACCGCGCTGAAGGCAATCGCTTTCGCGCTCCGTGCAAGATTTGGTTGGAGCGAGTTCGCGCCGCGCCCGGATGCCGGCACGTGACGAAATGTCAGCGCGCCATGGGTCGCCACGCCAAACGGCGGCTCGCCGACGAATACGACGCGGCGCAGGAACGGGGCGAGATCGGCGCTCATGGCGGTGACAAGAGCAAGTTTCGAGACGGTAAACTTGCCAAGGCAACCGAAATCATCTCGCCAAGGCATCCACGAACGCCCGCCTGATCCGCGACGCCGAGCGAGCCGATCCCGGCATTGTGCGGCGGACGCTCGAAAATTACGTTCCGGCCAAAGTGGAAAGTCGGCGGCCCATCTTTCGATGGGCGTTGCCTGAACCCGCCGACTCTGCGGGATTGCCAGTGGCCCCCGCGATTCGGAGCTTTACCGAAGCAAGGCGTGCCGTCCAGCAATGTAGGCGTGTATCCGCCCCCACAGGCGGGCATTTCCGCCGCCGCCAACTTTCCTCCGGCCAAGGCCGGGACGCGCGCTGACGGGCCGATAGGCGGCAAAGCAGGCCATTACCGCCGCCGCGTCGCAGATGCCCCACAAGGCGGCAAGATCGTCCAGGCACCACCGCAACATGTCGGCGGCTGTCAGACTTTCGCGCTTGATGGCCGCGATCTCGTGCAAGGCCATGCCCTGACCGCAAACAAGTGCCACGAGTTGATAGCCGCGAGCACCGAGCAGCGCCCGGCATCGCCGCAATTCCTGCCCGGCATTGATCTGGCGTTGGCTGATGCCGTCCGGCGTCTTGCCGCCGTCTACGACGATAGGCGCCGGATCGATCGAGGAGAGACCCTTGCCGGCCATGGCCTCACACAATGCCCGGAACCGCTCGGCCGCCTTTACCTCCGCGGCATCGAGCGCGCCGCGCGAGGCCAACATTGTGATCGCGCTTTCGCGCACGTTGACGGCGGCCGGGATCGTGCGCGGGTTTGCTGGCGTCCTCGCGATGGGCGGGGCTGAAGAATGGGTTGTCGACAACGGGGGGGCGGACGCGGGCTTGCGGCGACATGCGGCAAAGAATGCCACGAAGGCTCTCGATCCGCAAAAAGCCCGATGGCGGATGGGGTGGGATTCGAACCCACGGTAGAGTTGCCCCTACGCTGGTTTTCAAGACCAGAGCCTTAAACCACTCGGCCACCCATCCCTTTGGGCTTGTGCCCGCTTTGCGCCTTGACTTCGCGCGGTGGCGCAAAAGGGGCGCAAAATTTATGTTCTTTCGAATAAATTTCCTTTATATTTCAAAACGTTATGCCAACACCGATTCTAAATTTCAAGACCGGTGCCTTAAACCGCTCGGCCATCCCTCCAAGGTGATTTTTCAACCACTTAGGATATCGCGAGAGGGCGGGTTCGAGCGTCGGTACCGGATTGGCACCAGGACGTTCCCCGACCGGTTCGCGCTCCATTCCTGTAAAGCCGCATTCAACGCCAAGTCAACCGTGGCGGCCGCACCTTTCGGCGCGATCCAGGGCGGTGAGCAGCGTCATGGCGAGCTGTGTTTTGTGCTGAGTGTGGAAAATCGTTTTTAAAACCGCACGGACTATTAATCGTTATGCGCTGATATGTTGGGTGCATTAAAGCACATGTAAGTAAATCGTATTCTGGAGTTGAATTTGGCCGTACTTGGCGCTCTCCCGCCCGGTCTTTGCTGTAGACCAATTCGCGAAACCGACTGGGAGGGAGTGGTCGATTGCCTGTGCAGGGGCTTTCCGGCGCGTAACCGGAGTTACTGGATACACGCTCTGACCCGCTTGTCGCAGCGGCCTGTGGTTGCCGAGTTCCCACAATATGGCTTTGCTTTGGAGCATGCCGGTCGGATCGTCGGCGTTGTGCTCACCCTTTATGCTCGCAATCAGGGGTCGGAGAGCGAGGAAATTCGCTGCAATCTTTCAAGCTGGTCAGTCGACGCAGAATTCCGTCCCTATGGCGCCATGTTGGTTGCGGCGGTTCTCAAGCGGAAGGACGTGACCTACACGAACATATCGCCGGCACAAGCGACGTTGAAAGCCAACCGGGCGCTCGGCTTTCGGCTCTTCTCCAGCGGACAATTTACCTTCTTGCCGGCTTTAAGTTTGGCGCAGCGGTCATGTCGCGTGGTCGAAGTGCGTCCCGATCTTCCGGAATTGGCGATGCTGCCCGAGAGTGAGAGATACATACTCTCAGAACACGCCGCGCTGGGCTGCCTGTCGTTGATCTGCATTTGCGACGGAGCAGCGTTCCCCGTGGTGTTGATGCCGCGCCGAATGTTGCACGGTGTTGTCCGGTGCCATCAGGTCATCTATTGCCGCTCGCTTGCGGATTTGAGCCGCTGCGCCGGTGCGATGGGGCGCTTTCTTTTGCGAAGCGGAATCCTCGTTTGCTTTGTCGACGCCAAGGAGCCGATTGCAGGTTTGGTGGGATGGTACCGGCCCAACAAGGGGCTCAAATATTTTAGGGGTCCCAGACCACCCGCACCTGGAGATCTGACGTTCACCGAGCTTGTGATCTTCGGTCCCTGAAATCTGCGCTCGCAGCCAGGCCAAGCCAAAGGCAACGCGCCACGAACCGCGTTGCTGATCGATAAGCGATGATTTTCATGCCGATCGGCGCGACGGTCCGCGCCACAATCTCGCCCGGTTCCGACCACAATCGGTTAATACGGTGATAAACAATTCCTGCGCACAAAAGGATTGGGGTAGGGCGTCGCCGGCGTTTCTGGAGTGGGTGCTTTGGCACCGCTGACGTTTATGCTGCGGTGCCTTCGTCGAGACTGTAGGGGACAATCAAAATATGCAGACCACGGCGCGCCCGCGTCTTCGTCGCGCTTCCGCTTACGCGGTGTTTGCCTTGTCGGCAGCCTTTCTTGCGGCATGTGCCGGGCCGCAGCAAAAGGCGATGATCAACAAGAAACCTCGCTCCAAGGAATACTTTTCCGAAGCCGAGTATGGCGTGAAAGCCAGCCCGCGCGTGATGTTCAAGACGTCTCGCGGACGCGACCAGCTCGGCAAGCCCTATCAGGTGCGCGGCAAGTGGTATTATCCGAAGGAGGACAAGCGCTACGCCAAGGTTGGCCTCGCGTCTTGGTACGGTGAGGCCTTCCACGGCCGGTTGACCGCCAACGGCGAAGTCTACGACATGGCAGATCTGACGGCGGCGCATCCGACGATGCCGCTGCCGAGCTATGCGCGGGTCACCAACACGAAGACCGGCAGCTCGGTGATCGTGCGCGTCAACGATCGCGGACCCTATCATGATGGCCGCATCATCGATGTGTCGAAGCGCGCTGCTGAAATGCTCGATTATGCGAATGTCGGTACGGCCGAGGTGAAGGTCGAATATGTCGGCCGTGCGCCGCTCGAAGGCAATGACGGCCAGTATCTTATGGCTTCGTATCGCCCAGGCAACAGAGCGCCGGATCCGTCGGATGGCCTGCCCAACGGTGTCATGGTCGCCATGAATGGGCCGTCGCCAAGCCTTCCGGTAAGCGCTGCTGCCGTGCCGTTCCCCGGTCAGCTGACGAATTCCGGACAGGGATCCGATGCAGGGCCTGTCATGGCGGTGCAGGCATCTGCTTCGGGAGACATTGTACTGCCCGATTTCGGCCCGATCGTGCCCGAGCGTCCGGAGATGAACCTGCCGGCACAATCGCCGTTCACCGTGGCGTCGCTGTCTTACGCCGACGAGCGCGTGCAGCGCGCCTCCAACGCGTTTGCCGAGTTGGATGGCGCCGGCATGTCGCCCGCCGAAATTCTTCAATCGTGGAAGCGGCAAGCTCCTCCAACCGGGTCGCCCACCGCCTATGTCGCGGCGGGTTCATTCGAGAATGCCGCCGAAGCGGAGCGTGTGGCTGCCCAGCTTTCCAGCTTCGGCAAGACCGAAATCCAGCGCTCGGAACTTGAAGGCAAGGACTGGTACTCGGTCAACCTCTATGCCGACGGCCGTGGCAGCCTGGACGAGATGCTGCAGGCGGCGTGGTCGCATGGTGCGCCGGATGCGCTTGCGGTACGCAACTGAGCTCGGGGCTGCGTGGTTTTTTCGTGCCTGATTGATCCGCCAGGCAAAAGCCTGATAGCTTCTGCCAACTTGCAAAAGCGCCGGCTCACTGGGCGGACCCGATGAAATTTTTCCAGCCTTTCACCGGGCTCATAACGCTCGGCCTGCTGCTGCTCTCGCTTGTGCCGGCCTCAGCACAGCTTTTCGAGACCAAGGCTGCGCAGGCCTTCATGATCGACGCCGAAACTGGCACCGTGCTGTTTTCCAAGGACGCCGACAGGTTGATCCCGCCGGCCTCGCTGGCCAAGCTGATGACGATGGAAGTGGTCTTCGACGCCATCAAATCAGGGCGCATGACGCTCGAAGACACCTTCGTGGTGAGCGAGAACGCCTGGCGCAAAGGCGGCGCTCCTTCGGGGACATCGACCATGTTCGCCAAGCTCAAGTCGACGATCCGGCTGGAAGACCTGATCCAGGGCGTGACCGTGCAGGCGGCCAATGATGGCTGCATCGTCATCGCTGAAGGAATGGCCGGGTCCGAGGCAAACTTCGCGGCGCAGATGACCGACCGCGCCCGCCAGATCGGCCTGCAGAAATCGACCTTCGTCAATTCCACCGGTCTGCCGGCCGATGGGCAGCAAACGAACGTTCGCGAACTCGCGCTTCTGGCCCTGCATATCTGGCGCAACTACCCGGATCTCTACCGCTATTACGGCCAGAAGGATTTTACCTGGAACAAGATTTCCCAGAGGAACCGCAATCCGCTGCTGGCCATGGATATAGGCGCCGACGGGCTCGCGGTCGGCGCCAGCGAGCAATCCGGCTTCGGCATCGTCGGCTCGGTCAGCCACAATGGCACAAGGGTGATCGCGGCGATGAGCGGCCTGGCAAACGACCGCCAGCGTGCTGAGGAAGCGCGAAAGCTGCTCGACTGGGGCGTTCGCTCCTTCGAGAAGACTGAAATATTCGCCAACGACGAAGTGGTTGGCGAAGCCCAGGTCTTTGGCGGCGCCAAGTCCGGTGTCGCTTTAAAAGCAAAAGGACCGGTGCAGATCTTCCTGCCGATCACCAACCGCGACAAGCTCACCGCCAGAATCGTCTATGACGGACCGGTTGCAGCGCCGGTGGAGGAGGGGCAGCCGGTGGGTGCGCTGCGCGTCTGGATCGGCGATACGCTGAGCCAGGAGACGCCGCTGTTTGCCGCCGAGTCGATCGGTGTCGGTTCGCTGCCGCAGCGCGCGCTCGATGCCGCCAAGGAACTGGCCGTCGGCTGGCTGCGTTAGCACCGTCGCGGTGGACCTTTTTTCCCGCCGGGACTATACGGTCCCCGAAGTATGGACAAAGGCTTTGGCGCGCGGATTTTTCATCACTTTTGAAGGCGGCGAAGGAGCAGGCAAGTCGACGCAGATCGAGCGGCTGGCAAAGAAGATGCGCGCCAAGAAATACGACGTGCTGGTGACACGTGAGCCGGGTGGCTCGCCGGGCGCGGAGGCGGTCAGGCATGTCCTGCTTTCAGGCGCAGCCGAGCCGTTCGGCCCCAAGATGGAAGCTCTGCTTTTCGCCGCAGCGCGATCCGACCATGTCGAACAGGTCATCCGGCCGGCGGTCGATCGCGGTTCGGTCGTACTTTGCGATCGTTTCATGGATTCCTCGCGCGTCTACCAGGGCGTCACCGGCGGCCTCGACCCGGCATTCATGGACGCATTGGAGAAGGTCGCCATCAATGGCATGGTGCCGGACATGACACTGATCTTCGACATCGACCCCGCCGAGGGCCTGAGGCGCGCTACCGCCCGGCGGGGCAGCAGTGACGGACCGGACCGCTTCGAGAAGGAAACATTGGCCATCCACCAACGTCGGCGCGAGGCGTTTCTGACGATCGCCGCGGCTGAACCCGAACGCTGCGTCGTCGTGGATGCATCAGCCGACCCGGACACGGTGGAGGATGTCGTTACCGCCACCGTCTTCGCGGCTCTCGAGAGGATGATGCCGGCGCAAAGCAGGCAGGCGGCGCCGGCATGATTTTCGAACGCATCGCACCCGAACAGCACGATACGCTGGACGGGGTGCCGGAGCCATCCGAAACGCCGCGTCTTGTCGGTCACCTGCAGGCGGCCAACATGCTCGCCACTGCTTATCGCTCGGGAAAGCTACCGCACGCACTGATCTTTGCCGGACCGGTTGGCATCGGCAAGGCGACGCTGGCCTTTCACCTGGCGCATCATCTGTTGAAGCACCCGGCCTTCGAGCAGGCGCCGGAAAGCCTTGCCGTTCCAGATCCGGCTTCGTCGCTGTTTCGCCAGATCGCCACCGGGGCACATCCTTCGGTGCTGCATCTTACACGCCCCGCGAACGACAAGACCAGGAGCTTCAAGACGGTGGTCACGGTCGACGAAATCCGCAAGGTCAGCCGTTTTCTGTCGCTGACCTCGCACGACGGCAGCTACCGGGTGGTTATCGTCGATCCCGCCGACGACATGAACACCAATGCTGCCAATGCCTTGCTGAAGAATCTTGAAGAGCCACCCGCGCGCACCTTGTTCATCCTCATCGTCCATGCGCCGGGCAGTCTGCTGCCGACGATCCGGTCGCGCTGCCAGATGGTGCGGTTGGCGCCGCTCGATGCCGAGAGCTTGATGACGGTTCTGGAGGGCATCGAGCCGCCGCCACCGGAGGATCCTGCGGCGCGCGCGGCGCTGGCGCAGCGGGCAGGGGGCAGCGCGCGCAATGCGATCCTGTTGACGCAGTATGGCGGGCTTGAAATCGCCGCCACCCTCGACGCTCTGGTGATGTCCAAGAAGATAGATGTCGCAGGCGCCTACCGTCTTGCCGAGGCGGTCGCCGGCCGCGACCAGGCGATCCCGTTCGAGATATTCAATCGCCGCGCGCTTGATCTGCTGTCGGCCGGCGCCAGCCAGGCCGCGCTCGCCGGCGATCTCGCGCGGGCCAAAACGCTATCGGATACTTGGCACGAGGCTTTGAACGCTATATCTGAAACCGAGACCTACAATCTCGACAAAAAGCAGCACGCCCTGACCATGATCGACCGCCTGAATTCTGCAATGCGAATGTGACGGCCGCTGGCGTGGCTTTGAAGCCCCTGAGTATTGATTCCCAATCAATCGCAGGAACTTCGAAAGCCACCACATTGGCGTCGGATGGCAATTGCCGTTTCGATGCGATATCTCACCGCGACATCTTTCATTCAGACATTCATGACGGCTCATCCATGGCACGCGAAAAATACTACGTCACGACGCCGATTTTCTATCCGAACGGCAAGCCGCATATCGGCCATGCCTACAATGTCATCGCCAGCGACACGCTGGCCCGCTTCCAGCGGCTCGACGGCAAGGACGTCTTCTTCGTCTCGGGAACCGACGAGCACGGTTTGAAGATGCAGCAGACGGCGGACGCCGAAGGCCTGACGCCGAAAGCGCTTGCCGATCGCAACTCGGCGATCTTCCGTTCGATGCTCGAAGCGACCGGTTGCTCGAACGACGTTTTCATCCGCACCACCGAAGAGCGTCATTACAAGGCCTGCCAGGCGATCTGGACGCGCATGGCTGAGAATGGCGACATCTACCTCGACCGCTACAGCGGCTGGTATTCGGTGCGGCAGGAAGCCTATTTCGACGAGGCCGAAACCAAGGTCGGTGACGACGGCGTGCGCCGCGAACCGCTCGGCTCGCCTGTCGAATGGACCGAGGAAGAGAGCTATTTCTTCCGCCTTTCCGCCTATCAGGACAGACTGTTCGCGCTCTATGAGAACAGCCCCGAATTCGTCGGACCGGCGGAGCGGCGCAATGAGATCATCAGCTTTGTCAAATCCGGCCTGAAGGATCTGTCGATCTCGCGCACCACATTCAAATGGGGCGTGCCGGTGCCCGGCGATGAGAAGCATGTGATGTATGTCTGGGTCGATGCCCTAACCAACTACATCACCGCCGCCGGTTATCCGGATCCGGCCAATGAGAGATGGTCTTTCTGGCCGGCGAACGTCCACGTCATCGGCAAGGACATCATCCGCTTCCACGCGGTCTACTGGCCGGCATTCCTGATGTCGGCCGGCATCGAATTGCCGAAGCGCGTGTTCGCGCATGGTTTTCTGTTCAACCGTGGCGAGAAAATGTCGAAGTCGGTCGGCAATGTCGTCGACCCGTTCGCGATGATCGAGCACTACGGCCTCGACCAGGTGCGCTATTTCTTCATGCGCGAAGTGCCGTTCGGCCAGGACGGCAGCTACAGTCATGAGGCAATCGTCAACCGCACCAATGCCGACCTCGCCAACGATCTCGGCAATCTGGCGCAGCGCTCGCTGTCGATGATTGCCAAGAACTGCGGCGGCGTGGTGCCGAAACGTGGCGAATTGAGCAATGCCGACAAGGCGATCCTCGATCAGGCCGATGCCGCCCTTGTCACGGCGCGCAGGACGATGGCCGACCAGGGCATCCACCTTGCTCTGGCGGCGATCTTTGGCGTGGTGGCCGAAGCCAACCGCTATTTCGCCGGGCAGGAGCCATGGGCGCTGAAGAAGACCGATCCGGCGCGCATGGAAACGGTGCTGTGGACGACCGCTGAGGTGATCCGGCGTGTCGGGTTGCTGTGCCAGCCCTTCATTCCGCAGTCGGCGGCAAAGCTGCTCGACCTTTTGGCGGTGCCGGCCGGCAGCCGTAATTTCGAGCATGTCGCGGAAGGTCATGCGCTGGTATCCGGCACGGCGCTGCCGGCGCCGGAACCGGTATTTCCACGCTATGTCGAGCAAACGGATACAAGCGCCTGATGCTGGTCGACAGTCACTGCCATCTCGACTTTCCGGATTTCGCCGAAGAGCGGGCGGCCATCGTCGCCCGCGCCCTTACGGCCGGCATCGGCCGAATGGTGACGATCTCGACGAGGGTGAAGCGATTTAGCCAAGTGCTTGAGATTGCGGAGACTTTCGATGAGGTCTATTGCTCGGTCGGCACCCATCCGCACAATGCGGCCGAAGAGCTTGATGTGACTGTCGATGACCTGGTGCGGCTGTCCGCTCATCGAAAAGTGGTGGCGATCGGCGAGGCCGGGCTCGATTATTTCTACGATCATGCGCCGCGCGATGCACAGGCACAGGGATTTCGCACACACATCGCCGCGGCGCGCGTGACCGGTTTGCCGCTGGTCATCCATTCGCGCGACGCCGACGACGACATGGCTGATATCCTCGAAGAAGAAACAGGGAAGGGCGCCTTCCCTTTCATCCTGCACTGTTTTTCGTCCGGACGCAGGCTGGCCGAGATCGGTGTGGCGCTCGGCGGCTACGTTTCGTTTTCCGGTATCCTGACCTTCAAGAACTCCGCCGAGCTGCGCGCCGTCGCCGCCGATGTGCCGCGCGACCGTCTGCTGGTCGAAACCGATGCGCCATATCTGGCGCCGATACCGTTCCGCGGCAAACGCAACGAGCCTGCCTATGTTGCGCATACAGCAAAGATACTGGCCGAGACGGTCGGCGTCCGCGAGGCCGAGATCGCTGATATCACCACGGATAATTTTTTCCGGCTGTTCAGGAAAATGCCGCGCCCGAGCGCGCCGGGCCTCTGACGCATGAGCGCCCGGCTGCGTCTTACCGTCCTCGGCTGCGGCTCATCGCCGGGCACGCCACGCATCACCGGCGACTGGGGCAATTGCGATCCCGCGAATCCCCGGAACCGGCGCACGCGCACCGCAGCGCTTGTCGAGCGGATCGCGGCGAATGGCGCCCGGACCACGGTCGTCATCGACACCGGCCCGGATTTCCGCGAGCAGATGCTGTTGGCATCGGTCAAGCGCATCGATGCGGTGGTCTATACACATCCGCATGCCGACCATATCCACGGCATCGACGATTTGCGCGGCTTCGTGCTCGAGCAGCGCCACCGGATCGATATCCATGCCGATCGAGCCACCATGCTGCGCTTACGCGAGGCGTTCCGCTACTGTTTCGAAACACCGAAAGGCAGTTCGTATCCGCCGATCGTCAACGCCCATATCATCGACCACGACAGGCCGGTGGTGATCGAAGGCGAGGGCGGCGCCCTCACCCTCGAACCGCTGCTGCAGCTCCATGGCGACATCACCTCGCTGGGTTTCCGCATCGGCGGGCTGGCTTATTGCCCTGACATCAGCGACTTTCCGGAGGCGACCGCCAAGCGTTTGCGCGGGCTGGACATGCTCGTCATCGACGCGCTGCAATACACCGTCCACCCGAGCCATCTGTCGCTTGGCCAGGCGCTTGGCTGGATCGAAAGACTGGCGCCGAAGAACGCGGTGCTGACGCATATGCATGTGCCGCTCGACTACGCCACGGTAATGGCCGAGACGCCGGCCAACGTCGAGCCCGCCTATGACGGCATGACGATCGAAATCCCTTACGAATCAGCGTGAAGGACCAAGTTTTTACGGCCTGGGTTCCCGAGTTGGATCTCGCGAGGTGCTATCTTCACGCCACATCCAATCGGCCATGCCAGTTCCATAATCTATCTTATGCGACTAAAGCCTATAGCATCCGTTGGCGGCGAGATCAGACCGGTCACTCTTAGACATTCTCAACAGCGCTGTGGGGGCAACGGGCATGCTAGGGTTACGAATCATGAAGACACTCCCGCTCCTTGCAAGTCTTGCCCTCACCCTCGCCTGCGCGCTCACCGACGCGCGAGCGCAGGACTTTGATCGTGCTCCGGGCGAGAACGAGCTGGCTTTCGCGAAACGTGTTGTTGGGTTCGCCGACAATGCTGATCCGCACACCACAGCCGTGAGCTGGAACGGCCTCCAGACACTGTTCGTCGATTACCAGACCGCTGAGGACTATCCGGAACGCCCACTCGTCGCGCTGCAACGGCTAGCTGACAACAGGTATCGTGCAATCCAGGTCACGATCGGTGAACAAGAGGGTGACACACCGGACATAGCGCTCGGCCTCGCCAACGCCGATCATGACCCGGCAAAGGAACTGATCGTGATACTTTCCTGGGCTCAGATGCACTACGATGTCGAAGGGACGCTCTACGAAGTTCGCATCTTCGATGGCCCCAAGCCAGACCAGAAGGCGCTGACTCAATTGAAAGCGAGCCGGAAGTTCGACGCCACATGCGACTGCCATTGGCGCGACGGCACAACGAAGCACTTCCGCTTCAAGACGATCGCGGCGGTCAAGGCTGAACTGAAGCGCCTGGGTTATTAGCCGCCGGCTTCGATCACCGGCGATCATCACGCGGTCTGAAGGCAGCCCGTATTGTCACAATTCCCCGTGTCATTGTCACAATTCAAAGTCGCCGAAGTCTCCGCTGCTGTCGCCAGGCTCGTTGGAACCCGCTGAGTCTGGCTGTGGTGCCGGGGTCTCGGCTGCCTTCGCTTCGCTGCCGCCAAACATGCCGGCGATCGCGTTGCCGAGCAGCACGCCGCCCGCAACGCCCATCGCGGTCTGCGCGGCGCCGGCAATCGTTTCTGTCCATGATGTCCAACTCCGGTCTTGGTCCAACGCCGGCTATTCGCGCTCGCCGGTGAAATTCAACAGCAGTTGGAAGATGTTGATGAAGTTCAGATAGAGCGAGAATGCACCGAAGACAGCGAGTTTCTGCTGTGATTCCGCACCGAAGTTTTCCGCATACTGCTCCTTGATAGTCTGGGTATCCCAGGCGGTGAGGCCGATGAAGACGGCGATGCCGATCACAGAGATCGCGAATTGGAGCGCGGTCGAGCCCAGGAAGATATTGACGATGCTGGCGATCACCACGCCGATCAGGCCCATGATCAGGAACGACGAAAACTGCGTCAGGTCGCGTTTGGTCGTGTAGCCGTAAAGGCTGGTCGCGCCGAACATGGTGGCGGCGATGAAGAAGGTGCGTGCGACGCTGGTGCCGGTAAAGACCAGAAACACGGAAGCCAGCGACAGCCCCATAACCGCGCAGAATGCCCAGAACATCGCCTGGGCGCCGGCTGCCGACATCGTCTGCATCCGAAACGAGAACAAGAGCACAAAGGCCAGCGGGGCCAGCATCACCACCCATTTCAGCGGGGTGGAGAAGATCGGCACGTAAAGGGCGGGCGTGGAGGCCACCACGAACGCGATCACGCCCGTAACGACGAGGCCAAGGCCCATATAGTTATAGACGCGCAGCATGTGCCGGCGCAGGCCTTCGTCGTAGACGGCTCCGGCTCGGGCTCCGGCCCTGATATATCCGAGATTGTTCATGTGGTTCTCCTTCTTGAAGGTCGATCAGTAAAGCGTTTTGGCGAGCGCTTCGGCCGTGCGATCGAGACCGCCGACATCGCTGCGTCCGACGACCGCGTAGGCGACCTCGCCGATCTGGAAATAGGCCGAGGAAACTTCGCCCGAGGGAACGACAGTCGGTCTGACGACGTCGAATGTTCCGGGCCGGATGGCGAACAGCGAGACCAGCCCCATCTCTTTTGTCTCGACGGCCATCTCGACGCTCGGGCCGAATTGCGATGGATAGATCTGCACGTCACGGACCGTCCAGTCCGCTGGCAGGGATGGCATCACGATCGCAGTCGCGGCGCGGATTTCGTCGGCGTTGTAGCCGGGTGCTTCGGGTTGCGACGACATCGCCTCGCGCACGAGCGTCGTGCGGTGCGCCCGGACCGCGTCCTCCACGTAGGCGGGCGGATGGGTCGAAGCGACGACTTCCGTCACCGAGATCGGTCCGATGAGCCCGTTCGCAAGCCAGCCGGCAGCGACGAAGACGGCGACTGCCGCCGCTCTCTGCAAAGCACCAAGGACGCGGCCGCGCGCCAATCCCCGTTCCAGCCGCCGTGCGGCATCAGCCGTCGCGGGCCGCGCCATGCCTTTCGATCCGGCAAGCGCCACGCGCAATTCGTCACGCGTCCGCAGGTCGGACATCACCCGCGCGGCCGCTTCCGGGCGGGCCGAAAGGAACGCCTCGACCTCGATGCGACGAGCCGCGTCCAGCTGATCGTCGACATAGGCGTCGAGATCGGTGTCGGTCACGGGATCTCGCAGTGGGTTCATCACCGATCTCCCACGATCTTCAGATGGCCTTTCGCGCGTGCCGGTGCCACGTCCTCCATCTCGCGCAGGGCCGCGCGCGCCCTGCCGATGCGCGACATCAGCGTGCCCAGCGGCACGCCGCTGACCTCGGCCGCCTCGCTATAGCTAAGTCCCTCGATGGCGACGAGATGCAGCGCGCAACGTTGCTCTTCCGGCAATCTGAAAAAAGCGTCGCGCACCTGCGCCAGACGGACCGAATGTTCCTGCGGAGCCCGGACATTCGCCTCGGCGAGATAGCCGGCCTGTTCGATGCGCATTGCTTCCGATTTGCGGGATCGCAATCCGTCGATGAACGCGTTGTGGACGATCGACAGCAGCCATACGCGAAGGTTTCCGCCGGAGCGGAAGCTGCCGCGTCGCTCATAGGCACGCACAAGCGCATCATGCACCAGATCCTCTGCATCGGCGCTGTCGCGTGTCAGCGAGCGTGCATAGCGGCGCAGCGAACCGAGCTGTCCCAGAATATCGAAGCGTGGCATCGGCCGTTTCATGTCCTGTTTACGGAGCAGGTCATGATTTTAATCCCGCTTTCCCCGAATTTTTCTTGGGCGGCTAGCCGCGCTCTCTCCTGGGAGATATCGCGCCTGCCCTCGCGCGGCAGATAGTATTGGCCGCCCTCGAGGCAAACCCGACGCCGAGTTGGCGCATATGAAACTGCTGGCAAAGCACGGCCGGTTTGCGTATCACTCCGCCGCCAACGGAACCTTATCGATGTTCGAAAATCTCCAGCCCGCGCCTGCCGACAAGATCCTTGCCTTGATCGGCCTCTATCGCGCTGATCCGCGTCCCGACAAGGTCGATCTTGGGGTGGGCGTCTACAAGGATCGCGAGGGCAAGACGCCGGTGATGCGCGCGGTGCGCGAAGCCGAAAAGCGGCTGCTGCAAGGCCAGGATACCAAGACCTATCTCGGCCTTGCCGGCGATACCGCCTTCAACGCGGCGATGGCCAGGTTGGTGTTCGGCCCAACCGCCGACATGACGCGCATACGTGCGGCGCAAGCCCCCGGCGGCTCCGGCGCGCTGCGGCTGGTGGCAGAGCTGCTGAAAAGGACCCGCCCCGACGCGACGGTCTGGCTGTCGGATCCGACCTGGCCGAACCACATGCCGGTGTTGCGCGCCGCTGGCCTGCAGATACGCGAATATCTCTATTTCGACGCTGCTTCTGGTGCGGTTCGCTTCGACGACATGCTGAATGCATTGAGAGCCGCGAATCCTGGCGACGTCGTATTGTTGCATGGCTGTTGCCATAACCCGACAGGCGCCAATCTAGACATCTCGCAATGGGCTGCCGTTGCCGATCTTGTCGTTGAGCGCGGCCTGCTGCCCTTTGTCGACATCGCCTATCAGGGCTTTGGCGAGGGGCTTGATGCGGATGCCGCCGGCTTGCGCATGCTAGCGGCAAAAGTTCCGGAAATGGTGGTTGCCTCGAGCTGCTCGAAGAACTTTGCCGTCTATCGCGACCGCGTCGGTGCAGCGCTGATCATGGCGAAAGACGGCGCGCAGGCGGATTTGGCGATGGGCCAGATGCTGTCGGCGGCGCGCGCCATGTATTCGATGCCGCCGGACCACGGCGCGGCGGCGGTGCGCATCGTGCTTGAAGACCCCGCATTGCGTTCCGACTGGGAGGCAGAGCTTGAAGAGATGCGGCTGCGCATGCTGCGGCTGCGCGTCCAGTTCGCCGAGGCGCTGCGGCGGCAGTCCAACTCCGACCGTTTCGATTTCGTCGCCAGCCATCGCGGCATGTTTTCCCGGCTTGGCCTGTCGGAAGCGCAAGTCGAGCGGCTGCGCGCCGAGCATGGCATCTACATGGTCGGCGACAGCCGCATCAACGTTGCCGGCCTACCCGAGGACGGCATGGATGCGCTCGCCAAGGCGATCGTCTCCGTGCTCGACTGATACTTTTAGCTAGTTAGGATCTTTTCCGGAAACCGGCTTCCACTTTCGGATCATGGTCTGACCGCCCATCTGTGGACAAGACGCCCTCGCCGGCTGAAGTCGTTGGCCGCACAGCCGTGTACAGGATAGCGTTTCCCAGATGAAACCCTCGAAAGACATTTCCCGGCTGATCGAGATCATGGCAGCGCTGCGGGCGCCGAAAACCGGCTGTCCGTGGGACATCGAGCAGGACTTTTCGACAATCGCGCCATACACGATCGAGGAAGCCTACGAAGTGGCGGACGCCATCGCGCGCGGCGACCTGGACGATCTGCGCGATGAACTCGGCGATCTCCTGCTGCAAGTGGTCTACCACGCGCAAATGGCAGAGGAGGCCGGCGAATTTTCATTCGGTGACGTGGTCGAGGCCATCACCACAAAAATGATCCGCCGCCACCCGCATGTTTTCGGCGACGAAAAGGCGCGCAGCGCCGGCATGGCCAAGGGCATGTGGGAAAAGATCAAGGCAGAGGAAAAGGCAGAGAAGCGCAGTGCGCGCCTCGCCCGTGGGCTCGACCCGGAAGACCATGGCAAGGGCTTTCTCGACAGCGTGCCGGTCGCCCTACCCGCACTGACCCGGGCGCTCAAACTGCAGGAAAAGGCCGCCCGCGTCGGCTTCGACTGGAGCGAGGCGGGACCGATCCTGGAAAAGATCGAGGAGGAGATCGGCGAGTTGCGCGAAGCGCTGGCCAACGGCGACAGCGCGCCGATCAAGGACGAGTTCGGCGACATGCTGTTTGCGGTCGTCAATCTCGGCCGGCACCTCAAAATTGATTCCGAAGCGGCACTCAGCGGCACCAACGAAAAATTCCGGTCGCGCTTCCACTATGTCGAGCAGGCGCTGCAAGCGTCGGGAAACAGCCTCGAAGAGGCGACGCTGGACGAGATGGAAGCGCTCTGGCAGCAGGCAAAAAGCGCGAAGTAAACGCCCCTACCCGTTGTTTTGACGTCGCAATCGGCTTTCTATCTCTTGCCGAGCACTGTGTGTGGCCTTGAGCGCGATGGTCACGCTGCCATCCTCATTGTCATCACGCGAGACGATGTCGCCGTTGCGGTAAAGCCAGTCGACGACGCCGAGTTGGTCGGGCTTGAGCGTGACGGTGAACGTCTCCAGTTCGCCCGACATCATCGTCTCGATGATCGCCTTCAGCGCATCGATGCCCTCGCCGGTAACCGCCGATATGGCGATCGGCGGCGTCTTCTTGCCGTCAGCCCCGTCGGCAAGTAGCCGCGCCCGGTTGCCTTCGTCGAGCCGGTCGATCTTGTTCCACACTTCGATGACGCGCTTGGTATCGCGGGCATCGACGCCGAGATCGGCAAGGATGCGCTCGACATCTTCGGCCTGCGCGGCCGTATCGGGATCGGAGATGTCGCGCAGATGAATGACGAGGTCTGCCTCGACCACTTCCTCCAGCGTCGCCCTGAAGGCCGCCACCAGATGCGTTGGCAGGTCCGAAATGAAGCCGACCGTATCGGAAAGGATGATCGGCGTTCCGTGCGGCAGGCGCACGCGGCGCAGCGTTGGGTCGAGCGTGGCAAACAGCATGTCTTCCGCCAGCACCCCTGCTCCGGTCAGCCGGTTGAACAGCGTCGACTTGCCGGCGTTGGTGTAGCCGACGATCGCCACCACCGGAAACGGCACCTTCTTGCGCTTGGCGCGGTGCAGGTCGCGGGTGCGGCGCACGGTTTCGAGCTCGTGCTTCAGCTTGGTGATCTTGTCCTGCAGCACACGCCGATCCGACTCGATCTGGGTCTCGCCAGGGCCGCCGAGAAAGCCGGCGCCGCCGCGCTGGCGCTCGAGATGGGTCCAGCTCCGCACAAGGCGGCCCTTCTGGTAGTTGAGATGGGCAAGGTCGACCTGCAGCGTGCCTTCCTTGGTGCGGGCGCGCTCGCCGAAAATCTCCAGGATCAGCCCGGTGCGGTCGAGCACCTTGGCGTTCAACTCTTTTTCGAGGTTGCGCTGCTGTACCGGGGTCAGCGGATGATCGACAATGACCACTTCCGCGTGGCCCTCTTTGACGATCTCGGCGAACTCCGCCACCTTGCCGCTGCCGAGCAAGGTCGCCGGACGTGGATCGTTGACGGTCACCACCGCCGTGTGGACCAGGTCAAGGTCGATGGCGCTGGCGAGGCCGACCGCCTCGTCGCGACGGGCCTCGGCAGAACGGGTCAGGCGCGGGCGATTGGTATCGTCGTCGCCACGCGGCTGCCGGGTAAGCACCGGCACGATGACCACCGCCCGGGTCGGACCGTTGGCCTCTGTCCCGGTCTGATGTGCTGGTTTTCCGCGAACGCTGCGGTCCGCGTCTTTCTCACGTGCCAATCAGGCGCCCTGGCTTTCCTCACCATCGAACATCTGAACCGGCTGGCTCGGCATGATCGTGGAAATAGCGTGCTTGTAGACAAGCTGGGAATGGCCGTCGCGACGCAGCAGAACGCAGAAATTGTCGAACGAAGTGACCACGCCGGTCAGCTTCACGCCGTTGATGAGAAAGATGGTGAGTGGGTTTTTGCTCTTGCGAACTGAATTCAGGAACAGGTCCTGAAGATTTTGCGATCGTTCCGCCATTGTTCTTGTCTTTCGCCGATCCCCTTCGGTTTGCAGGCCAATGCGCCAAATTAGCCGGCACATGTCAAGCACGCAAACACCATCTTGCCGTCAGTAACGACAAGCAGAACGAGATATATTGATGTTCATTCCATCTGTGCGGTTATCAGGCTGGACTTTTTTCCGCAACGTCAAAAAAGGCCTGCCGTAATGAAACTGTTATCGAGCCCGGGTGGCCGTTGGCGACGGGAGCGCCATCGATCGCCACCACCGGCATGGCGATCGTGGTGGCGGAGCTGATGAAAACCTCGCGCGCGGCCTTGGCTTCGGCAACCGAAAAGCCGCGCTCTTCGATCTTCAGGCCGAGCTTGGCGGCGACATCGAACAGCGTCGTGCGGGTGATGCCGCGCAGGATGCCGTGCTCGGCGGGGCGCGTCACCAGCACGCCGTCTCTGGTGATGATCCAGGCGTTCGACGATCCACCTTCCTTGACGGTGCCGTCGACATCGACGAACCAGGCCTCCTGAGCGCCGGCTTCCTTGGCTTTCTGCTTGGCCAGCACGTTCGGCAACAGGCCGACCGACTTGATATCGACCCGATCCCACCGGTTCTCCGGCACCGTGATAACCCGGATCCCGCTCTCGGCCCGCTTCACGGCAGCTGCAGGATCGGCTTTTTTGGCGGTCACCACCAGCGACGGCTTCGTGCCCGCCGGCGGGAAGAAAAACTCGCGGCTGGCGACACCGCGTGTCACCTGGACATAGACCAGGCCGTCGACGACATGGTTGCGGCGCACCACCTCGCGCATGACGAGCGGCAGCACGCCGCGCGTGATCGGCCAATCGATCGAGAGTTCGGTAAGTGAGCGGTTCAATCGGGCGAGATGGCGCGGCATGTCGACGATGAAGCCTCGTGCCACCTCGCAGACCTCGTAGACGCCGTCGGCGAATTGATAGCCACGGTCCTCGATGTGCACGGAAGCTTCGGCGTGAGCGACGTAGCGCCCGTTCACATAGGCAATGCGCGGCATGGCTAATCCCTGGACGAAGTCCCAGCTTTCTTATGCGATTCCAAGACGGCCGTAACGGATAATTGCGTGGGCCACGACTGGTGTGGCTATCAGACGCCCAGCGACTTCAGCTTGCGGTGCAATGCAGAGCGTTCCATGCCGATAAACTCTGCTGTCTTCGAGATGTTGCCGCCAAAACGGTTGATCTGGGCGATCAGATAGTCCTTCTCGAATTGTTCGCGCGCTTCCCGCAGCGGCAGCGCCATTATGTGCTGATCTGATTTGTTTGGAGTGCGCGGCATGACGTCGCCGATCTCGGCAGGCAGGAGATCGGCGGTGATCGGCGCATCGACTTCGTCGCCGCGCGCCAGGATCATCAGCCGCTCGACATTGTTTCGCAACTGCCGAACGTTGCCCGGCCAGTTGTGCGCCTGCAGTACCGCCAGCGCGTCGTCGCCGATGCGGCGCGGCTTGATGCCGGCCTGGCGAGCGATCTGCTTCATGAAATTGTCGACCAGATAAGGAATGTCCTCGCGACGCTCGGCCAGTCCCGGCACCATGACCGGAACCACGGCCAGGCGATGATAAAGGTCTTCGCGGAAACGGCCGTCGGCGATCATGGCTTCCAGGTTCTGCGAGGTCGACGAGATGATGCGCACGTCGACCTTGACCCGCTTGGTGCCCCCTACCCGCTCGAACTGCTGCTCGACCAGCACGCGCAGGATCTTGTTCTGCGTCTCGCGCGGCATGTCGGCCACTTCATCTATGTAGAGAATGCCGCGATGGGCCTCCTCCAGCGCACCGACCTTGCGTTCGACGCCATTCGATTCGGTGCCGAACAGCTCGATCTCCATACGCTCCGGGGTGATGTTGGCGGCGCTCAGCGTCACAAACGGTGCACTCTTGCGCGCTGAGAGCGCGTGGATGGCGCGCGCGGCCAGTTCCTTGCCCGAGCCGGAGGGGCCAATGATCATGACGCGGCTGTTAGTCGGTGCGACGCGCTCGATGGTCTGGCGCAATTGGCTCATTGCCGACGACATGCCGATGAGGTCGAAAGTCTCGCCGCTGCGCAGCTTGAGATCCGAAACCTCGCGTCTCAATTTGGAGGTTTCGAGCGCCCGTTCGGCAATGAGGATCAGTCTGTCGGCCTTGAATGGCTTTTCGATGAAATCATAGGCGCCGCGGCGGATGGCCGAAACTGCCGTTTCGATATTGCCGTGGCCCGAGATCATCACCACCGGCAGGTTCGGGTGCATCGTCTTGATCTCGTCCAGCAAGGCCAGGCCATCGAGCCGCGAGCCCTGCAGCCAGATGTCGAGGAAGATTAGCCTGGGTGCCCGGTCGGCGACCGCCGCCAGCGCGCTGTCGGCATCAAACGCCGTGCGTGTTTCGTGACCTTCGTCGCTCAGGATACCGGCGACGAGTTCGCGGATGTCTTCCTCGTCATCGACGATGAGAATATCAGACGCCATTACCGACCTTTTCAGTTTCTTTTTCGTGTTCCGTCTTGCCCTCGCCGCGTATCGGAACGGTGGCGGCAACCGGCAGGATGATGCTGATCATTGCGCCCCGCCCATCGTGGAAGTCCGCTGGTGCATCGTGCAATTCGAGTCGCCCGCCATGGTCCTCCACGATCTTCTTGACGATAGCGAGGCCAAGCCCGGTGCCTTTCTCGCGTGTCGTCATGTAAGGCTCGAGCAAGCGCTGCCGGTTTTCGCGGGGCAAGCCCCTGCCGTTGTCGATGACGTCGATTCGAATCGCGCCATTCTGACGCCCGGCTTGAATCCGGATTATGCCGTGCGGACGATCCTCTGCATCAAGTCCGTCGATTGCTTCGGCAGCATTCTTGATGACGTTGCCGAACGCCTGCGCCATCAGGCGGCTGTCGAACGTGCCTTTGAGCGGCTCATTGCCGAAGATGCGCTCGAAGGTGATGTCGGCGCGGCTCACTTCGACCAGGAAGGAGGCCTCGCGCAACGAATCGCGCAGATCGATTGCCTTCATTTCCGGTTTCGGCATGCGGGCGAACGCCGAGAACTCGTCGACCATGCGGCCGATGTCCTCCACTTGCCGGATGATGGTGTCGGTGCATTGATCGAAAACCTCACGGTCCTCGGTGATGACCTTGCCGTAACGGCGCTTGATGCGCTCGGCCGAAAGCTGGATCGGCGTCAGCGGGTTCTTGATCTCGTGGGCAATGCGCCGCGCCACGTCGGCCCATGCGGAGGAACGCTGTGCCTGGACCAGATCGGTAATGTCGTCGACTGTCACGACGTAGGATTTATCCTCCGAACCGTCGTCGCCGGCTTCGATCGTGATCTGCACGTTGAAGGTTCGTTCAGTGCCGGCACGATAGAAGGTGACCTGTTCGCGATAGACCGGCCTGCCCGACTTGCGGCCGATCTCGAAGACGCGGCCGACGTGCGGCAGCACGGCGGAAAGGTTCTGCCCAAGCGCTGCCGTGGCGGATATGGCCAGCATCGTTTCGGCCGAACGGTTGACGATGGTGACGATGCCATATGGATCGACGCCGATGACCCCGGCGGTGACGCCGGCAAGCACCGCCTCCGAAAAGCGCCGCCGTTCATCGATCAGATCCTTGGCCGACAGGATCTCGTTGCGCTGCGATTTCAATTCCATCAGCATCTTGTTGAATGTGTCGCCGAGCGAGGCGACGTCGCCATCGGAGGGGCGGACAGGCACGGCTACGTCCAGATTGCCGGTGGCGACCTCATCGGCCGCGCCGATGAGCTGACGAATCGGCCGCACCAGGCGGTCGGCAACCGCAATGCCAGTCCAGATGGCGGACAGGATGATGATCAGCGTCAGCGACAGATAGGGAAGCGCGAAAGCCACTTGCGAGGTGCGGCGATTGTCTTCGAGACCGCGATATTCGGCGGTGTTGGATTTGACGATCTGCCGTGCCTTGATCACCTCGGGATCGACGAGGCGGATGGTGTAGAGATAGAGCCCGTCGATCTCGCGCAGCTTGACGATCGCACCCATGATGTTGCGGGTGCGCGGCTCTATCAGCACTGGCTTGCCATCGGCAGCGCTTGCCACGGCGCCCTCAGGCGGCTCCGGCATGGCAAAGTCTGCGTCGGTCTTGGCACTCATAACGAAGGAACCATCGGGCTTGATGAGTGCTGCGTGTGCCAGCGAACGTCCCACCGCCTCCTTGTTCATGAGATCGAGGAACCCGGTGCGATCGAGGCCGTAGAGCGTGCGCGAAGCGTCGAGGTCGTAAGCCATCGACAACGTCGTGCCCTGAAGATTTCGTGCGTTTTCCTGCACATAGGCGTCGGCGATCGACAACGACGAATTGACGATCGTCTTGGTGCGGATCTCGAACCAGCGGTCGAGGCCGATGTCGAGCGTGATCGACGCGATGATCGCCACCATGATCGCGGGAATTGCGGCGACCAGCGCAAACATCGCCACGATGCGCACGTGCAGGCGCGACGCAGCCTTGCCGTGCCGGCGCGCCATCAGGATGCGATGCACTTCGCGGCCGACCAGCAAGATCAGAAACAGCACGAACGCCGCATTAAGCGCAATCAGCGCCAGCGTCGTCCTCGCGTCGGGCGTGATCGGCGTGGCGCCAACGAGAATGGCGAAGGAGATCGCCGCCGTCACCAGCGCACCGGCAACGGCGATCACGCCGGGCAGCGCAAGCAGCCGGCGACCGTCTCGCGCGCCGGTATTGCTGAAAAGCGGTTTGCTCAGTGTCGGTGCGTGCAGAGCCATGTCGCCGTCTAGAGCCAGTGATTGCGTCGGATGTATGCAACGCATTGTGGCGATTATGCAACAAGTGTGGCCGAGACGGAAATCTTTCGGCGATCGATCCCCTGGAAAGCGCTCGTAAGGGGTTCGTTTAGATCTGCCTGGAGGACTTGTAGACGTTGACGCCGAGTTCGCGAATCTTCTTGCGCAGCGTGTTGCGGTTGAGCCCCAGCAGTTCGGCAGCCTTGATCTGGTTACCGCGCGTTGCGGTCATCGAGGCGAGGACCAGCGGATATTCGACCTCGGAGAGGATTCGCTGATAGAGCCCGGCCGGCGGCAAGTCGCCGGCAAACGAGGCAAAATAGCGTTGCAGGAAATGCTCCACCGCCTGGCCGATGGAAAGGTCATCGGGAATGAGGTTGCCGCCACCTGGAACGACAGGTCTTTCGCCTGTCTTCAACTCCGCCTCGATGATCTCGGCGGAAATCTCGTCCTGCGAATACAGCGCAGCCAGCCTGCGGATGAGGTTTTCGAGTTCGCGCACGTTACCCGGCCATGGGTAGCGCTTCATCAGCTCGATGCCGCCGGTGGAAATGCGCTTGGTCTGCAGGCCTTCACTGGCGCCGAGCTTGAAGAAGTGCCGGACGAGGTCCGGAATGTCCTCCGATCGCTCGCGCAGCGCCGGCAGCCTGAGCGGCACAACGTTCAAGCGGTAGAACAGATCCTCGCGGAAAAGCCCCTGATTGATCAGCGTGCGCAGGTCCTTGTTGGTGGCAGCGACGATGCGCACGTCGGTCTTGATCGGCGTGCGGCCGCCGACCGTTGTGTATTCGCCCTGCTGCAACACACGCAACAGCCGCGTCTGCGCTTCCATCGGCATGTCGCCGATCTCGTCGAGGAAGAGCGTGCCGCCTTCGGCCTGCTCGAAACGGCCGGTGGAGCGGTTCTGCGCGCCGGTAAAGGCGCCCTTCTCGTGCCCGAACAACTCCGATTCGATCAAGTCGCGCGGGATCGCTGCCATGTTGATGGCGACGAAAGGACCGCCTCGGCGACGGCCATATTCATGCAGCGCGCGCGCCACTAGTTCCTTGCCGGTACCCGACTCTCCGCTGATCATGACCGTCAGGTCGGTCTGCATCATGCGCGCCAGCATGCGGTAGATGTCCTGCATGGCCGCCGAGCGGCCGACCAGCGGCATCGTTTCCGGCGGCTCGTCGGCCCGCGTATCGATCTTCGGCCGCCGCGGCTCGGAAAGTGCGCGGTTGACGATGTTGAGCAGCTCGGTCAGGTCGAACGGTTTCGGCAGATACTCATAGGCCCCGGTTTCGGAGGCACGAATTGCTGTCATGAACGTGTTCTGGGCACTCATGACGATGACCGGCAGTTCCGGTCGTGCCTTCTTGATGCGCGGCAGCATGTCGAAGGCGTTCTCGTCAGGCATGACAACGTCGGTGATAACCAGATCGCCCTCGCCCGCCGCAACCCAGCGCCACAGCGTCGAAGCGTTGGAGGTGACACGCACGTCGTGGCCGACGCGCGAAAGCGCTTGGTTGAGGACAGTGCGGATGGCCGCATCGTCGTCGGCGACGAGAATATTGCCGCGAACGGTCATTTGCGGTCTCCTTCACCGTCGTCGTCGGTGCCAAACTGGGTTTCTTTCCACGCCGGCATCAGGATGCGGAAGGTGGTCCCGCGCGGCGTCGATTCGCATTCAATGATGCCGCCATGCTCGCCGACGATCTTTGCGACCAGCGCCAGACCGAGACCGGAGCCGTTCGGCTTGGTGGTGATGAAGGGATCGAACAGGATCGGCAGGATATCCTCGGAGACACCCGAACCGTTGTCGCGTACGCAGAATTCCAATGGCAGCGACACGCGATCCTGAGTCCCGGGTACAGAAACGCGAATGCCCGGGCGGAAGGCGGTCGATAGCATGATCTCGCCCTGGGGATCGCTGCCGATCGCCTCGGCGGCATTTTTTACCAGATTGAGGAACACCTGGATGAGCTGGTCGCGATTGGCAAAAACCGGAGGCAATGATGGATCATAATCCTCCAATATCTTGATCCGCTTGGCAAAACCGTTCTTGGCGATTGCTTTGACATGGTCGAGCACGACATGGATGTTGACAGGGTAGCGGTCGATCGGCCGCTCGTCCGAAAACACCTCCATGCGGTCGACCAGCGAGACAATGCGGTCGGTCTCGTCGGTGATCAGCCTGGTCAGTGCGCGATCCTCGTCCGACGCCGACAGCTCAAGCAGCTGCGCGGCACCACGAATGCCGGACAGCGGGTTCTTGATCTCATGGGCAAGCATCGCGGCGAGGCCGGTGACCGAGCGCGCCGCGCCGCGATGCGTCATCTGCCGATCGATCTTGTCGGCCATTGAGCGTTCCTGGAACATCACCACGACCGAGCCTGGAAATTCCGTTACCGGCGCGACGTAGAGGTCGACTACCTTCTCGATGCCGAGACGCGGCGACGACACGTCCACCCGGTATTCGTTGACCGGCGCCCGGCGCTCGCGCACCTGGTCGACAAGCGTCAGCAGCGGACTGCCGAAAGGAATGAGCTTGTGCAGCGTGTTGCGGGCGAGCATCGTGGCACTCGAACGGAAAAAATCCTCGGCATCGGCATTGGCGAAGGTGATGAAGCCTTGCGGATCGACCATGATCACCGGCCGACGAATGGTGTTGAGCACAATATGCGCGGCGTCCGCCATATCCGTGCTCTGTGTGACGGTGGCGTTCATGCCGCACTCCGCAGGTTCGCCGCTTCGGGAGCGCTTGAGAACATGTCGCGCAGCAAGGCAGTGACACGCCCAGGCTCGAAGGACGTGAGTACGGCCTTGCGCCGGTCGTCGCTTGTGGCGGCGTGGCGGTTGAGATACCAGCCGAGATGCTTGCGCGCCTGGCGCAATCCGCTTTCCACGCCATAGAGCGTCAGCATGTCTTCGTAATGGGCAATGACGTAGTCGCTCAGCGCTTGCGGGCTGTCCGGCATGCCGGATACCGGCTCTGCCCGCGCGGCCGCTACAATGCTGCCGGCAGTCCACGGCGCGCCATAGTGCGCACGGCCGATCATCACCGCGTCGGCGCCGGACTGATCGAGGATCGACGCAGCCTCTGCCGGCGAGCCGACATCGCCATTGGCAACCACAGGGATCGAGACGGCCTGCTTGACGCGTGCGATGGCACGCCAGTCGGCTTTGCCCTGATAGAACTGGCAACGTGTGCGGCCGTGCACCGTAACCATCTTGACGCCGGCCTGCTCGGCGCGTCGGGCCAGCATCGGGGCGTTGAGCGCACCTTCGTCCCAGCCGAGCCGCATTTTGACCGTGACCGGCACCTCGACCGCCCCGACTACCGCTTCGATCAGCGACAGCGCGTGGTCGAGGTCTCGCATCAGTGCCGAACCGGCATAGCCGCCCGTCACCTTCTTGGCCGGACAGCCCATGTTGATGTCGATGAGGTCGGCACCCTCGCCGGCCGCGATTCGCGCGCCCTCGGCCATGTGCACCGCCTCGCGGCCGGCAAGCTGGACCATGTGGACAGGCAGCCCGGAATGACGGATCCGCAGGCCCGAGCCAGCCCTGCCCTTTGCAAGCTCACCGCTCGCCACCATTTCCGATATAACCAGCCCGGCGCCATGGCCATGGGCGCGCTGCCGGAACGGCTCGTCGGTGATGCCCGACATCGGCGCGAGAAACACGCGATTGCGGATTCTCACGCCACCCACATCCAGCGGCGAAGCCAATTTGGTCACATCAGGCATGCACAAAAACCAAGCACCTTCGATTGCTGCACATTCTCTAGCCAGAACGACGGCAATGTGCAACGCGCAATGTTTGACATTAAGGCGCATTTGGGAAAAAAGGATCGCCGGACCGCATCAATCCTGGGTCTTCTGAAAGCGATACCACTTTTCTGGATCATGCGCTAAGCGTCTCGGCATGAGAGATGTGAGCGAAAAAAATGCTGCCGACGACAAGGTAGCCGTGGTCATCGTTGCTGCCGGCCGCGGCGCGCGCGCCGGACAGGCCAATGGGCCGAAGCAATATCAGCAGATTGGCGGCGGCGCCGTTATTGCACGCACACTCGACGCCTTTCTGACGCATCCGAAGATTGGACCTGTCGTGGTTGCTATCCATGCCGATGACGGCGCGCTTTTCCGTCGCGCCGCCGGCGCAAATGCCGACCGTGTCGTCGCTGTGACCGGTGGTACGTCACGGCAGGAGTCCGTTCGCCTTGGACTGCTGGCGTTGAGAAGCCATGCGCCGGGCCGGGTCCTGATCCATGATGCGGCTCGGCCGTTTGTCGACGCGGAACTGATAGACCGCACGATCGCCGCCATTGGCGAGCGCCAGGGAGCACTGCCTGCCTTGCCCATCGCCGATACGCTCAAGCGCGAAACGACCGAAGGCATGATCGGCGAAACCGTGTCCAGGGCCGGGCTTCATGCCGCCCAGACACCGCAGGGCTTTCCGTTCTGGCCGATCCTGGCTGCGCACGAAAAGGCTCATCATTTGGGCAAGGCGGATTTCACCGACGATGCGGCAATCGCCGAATGGGCGCACATTCCGGTGAAGATCGTTCCCGGCTCACCGGACAATGTTAAACTGACCTGGGCACGGGATATTGCAATGGCGGATCAGCGGCTTTCCAGCGCCCCACGTTTTCCGGACATCCGAACCGGCAATGGCTACGACGTCCACGCGTTCGAGCCCGGCGACCATGTCACCCTGTGCGGCGTCGCCATTCCACACGACAGGAAGTTATCCGGCCATTCGGATGCCGATGTCGGTCTCCACGCCTTGACCGACGCCCTGCTCGCCACCTGCGGCGCCGGTGACATCGGCACGCATTTCCCGCCATCCGACCCGCAATGGAAAGGGGCCGCTTCACGCATCTTCGTCGAACACGCGGCCAAGCTGGTGCGCGAGCGCGGCGGGCGCATCGCCAACGCCGATATCACGCTGATCTGCGAGGCGCCGCGCGTCGGCCCGCATCGCGAGGCCATGACCGAAGCGCTTTCGGCAATGCTGCGAATTTCGCGCGACCGCATCTCTATCAAGGCGACAACCAATGAGAAGCTCGGCTTCGTCGGCCGTGAGGAAGGCATAGCGGCCATCGCGACCGCCAGCGTTGTATTTCCGGGGGATGTCCCTGAATGAGCAATAGCGATCTCGCAGATGCCCTGCTTCAAGCCTGCCAGCAGCGCGGCATCATGCTGGTGACGGCCGAGAGCTGCACCGGCGGCATGATCATCGCCGCGCTGACCGACATTGCCGGCTCTTCCGCGGTGGTCGATCGCGGCTTTATCACCTATTCCAACAAGGCCAAGACCGAGATGCTCGGCGTCTCGACCGCTACGCTCGAGGCGCACGGCGCGGTCTCGCGCGAGATTGCGGTGGAGATGGCGGCCGGGGCCTTGGCCCATTCGCCGGCCGGGCTCGCCCTGGCGGTGACCGGCATCGCTGGACCGGGCGGCGGCTCGGCGGAAAAACCTGTCGGCCTGGTCTGGTTCGGCGTTGCCGTGGCTGGCCGGCCGATAGTCAGCGAATGCCAGCTGTTCGCCGACAAGGGCCGGGATTTCATCCGCAGGGAGACGGTCCGGCATGCGCTTGAGCTGGGTCTGCGCGCGCTCGCTGCGGATCAGGCTGCCGATGGCGCGCCGTAGATGATTTCGGCCCGTTTCTCGAACGCCTCGGAGAACATGCGGAAGGCGCGGTCGAACATGGTTCCCATGACCGCACCCAAAATGCGGCTCTTGAACTCATAGTCGATAAAGAAGCAGACGTTGCAACCGCGGCCGTCCCCCGGGTCGAAGCGCCAGACATTGCTCAGATATTTGAACGGGCCGTCGATGTATTTGACGTCGATGGTGTTCTCGTCAGGCTTCAGCAGCACCTGCGTGGTGAAAGTCTCGCGGATCGCCTTGTAGCCAATGCTCATGTCGGCGATGAGCAGCGTGCGTCCGTTGCGTTCCTTGCGCGAGCGAACCGTCAGTGCCTCGCAAAGCGGCAGGAATTGCGGATAGGATTCGACATCGGCGACCAGAGCGAACATCTGTTCAGGCGTATGCGCGACGCGGCGATGGGCTTCGAATTGTGGCATGAAACCAGTTTGTTAGGCGGACTTCCTGAGAAACGCTTCGCGCGCCGCGCGTAGTCTGGCGAAATCGTCGCCGGCATGGTGCGACGAGCGCGTCAACGGGCTCGACGCCACCAGCAGGAAGCCCTTGGTCCTGCCGATCGTCTCGAAGGACTTGAACTCCTCAGGCGTGACGAAGCGGATCACCGGATGGTGTTTCTTCGACGGCTGCAGATATTGGCCGATGGTCATGAAGTCGACATTGGCCGAACGCAGATCGTCCATCAGTTGCAGGATTTCGTTCCGCTCCTCGCCAAGGCCAACCATGATGCCGGACTTGGTGAAGATCGAGGGGTCAAGCTCCTTGACCCGCTGCAAGAGCCTGATCGAGTGGAAATAGCGCGCACCTGGCCGAACCGTCAGATAGTTCGACGGCACGGTCTCGAGATTATGGTTGAAAACATCCGGCCTGGCCGCCACGACGAGCTCCAATGCACCGTCCTTGCGCAAGAAGTCGGGCGTCAGGATTTCGATCGTCGTCGACGGGGTTGCTGCCCTGATCGCACGGATGACCTCGGCAAAGTGCTGAGCCCCGCCGTCGGCGAGATCGTCGCGATCGACGGAGGTGATGACGACATGGCTCAAGCCCATCTGCTTGACGGCGTGTGCGACGCGCGCCGGCTCATCGGGATCGAGTGCGGTCGGGATGCCGGTGGCGACGTTGCAGAAGGCGCAGGCGCGCGTGCAGATCTCGCCCATGATCATGAAGGTGGCGTGCTTCTTCTCCCAGCACTCGCCGATATTGGGGCAGCCCGCCTCTTCGCAAACCGTTACCAGTTTGTGAGACTTAACGATTTCGCGCGTCTCGGCATAGCCTTTCGACATCGGCGCCTTGACGCGGATCCAGTCAGGCTTGCGCAGCACATCCTGATCCGGCTTGTGCGCCTTTTCGGGATGCCGCAGGCGCGGCGCATTGGCAATCGTGTCGAGGACGGTGACCATGTGAAACCCGGCTCATTGGCAAGCGCCTGTCCGGCGCTCGCTCTACCCACGTCATCTAGGACTTTTCGGCGAAAAGAAAAAGGCCGCGATCGCGCATGCCGCGATGGCCTTTTTCGCATAGCAAGTGCCGACAGAGGTTAGCGGCGCACCAGTCGTCCAACCGCAATCAGAATGCAGGCGCCGATGAAGCCGGTGATCAGATAGGCGATCCAGCCGACACCGAAGATGCCGATGTTCAGGGCCTGCAAGATGGCGTTCAACACGATTGCGCCGACAATGCCGAGAATGATGTTCATGAGGATGCCGGTATTGCTCTTCATGACCATCTCGGCGAGCCACCCCGCCAGGCCACCGATGATGATGGCTGCTACCCAGCCCACGCCGTTCATTTCCATATGCCCTCTCCTTGTATGATGGATGATGCGTGCGAAACGAATTGCTCTGCCGTCGAGTTCCTTTGTGTCTTTCGTGTGAGACTCGCCCAACCAATTTATCATGCATTCAGCGCGCGACCATAGGCGTCGAGTGCACTCTCCTTCATCATCTCCGACAGCGTCGGGTGCGGGAAGATCGTGTGCATCAGCTCTTCCTCGGTGGTCTCCAGGTTCATCGCCACGACGAAGCCCTGGATCAGTTCGGTTACTTCTGCGCCAACCATGTGGGCACCCAGCAACTGGCCGGTCTTCTTGTCGAAAATGGTCTTGACGAAGCCTTGGTCCTCGCCGAGCGCAATCGCCTTGCCGTTTGCCGCGAACTGGAAGCGGCCGACGCGGATGTCCTTGCCGTCGGCTTTCGCTTTGGCTTCCGTCAGTCCGACCGAGGCGACTTGCGGATTGCAATAGGTGCAGCCCGGGATCTTCAGCTTGTCGGTGGCATGCACGCCGCGGAAATTGGCGATCTTTTCCACGCACACCACGCCCTCGTGCTCGGCCTTGTGGGCGAGCATCGGCGGTCCGGCGACGTCACCGATGGCATAGATGCCGGGCACGTTGGTCTTGCCGTAGCCGTCGACGACGACGCAACCGCGTTCCGTCTTCACGCCGAGCGTCTCGAGGCCGAGATTCTCGATATTGCCCTGTACGCCGACGGCCGAGATCATACGATCGGCGGTGATCTTCTCGACCTTGCCGTCCTTCATCTCGACATGCGCGGTGACCGAGTTAGTGCCCTTCTCGACCTTGGTCACCTTGGCTTCGAGCATGATCTTCATGCCTTGCTTTTCGAACTGCTTTTGCGCGAATTTCGAGACTTCGGCGTCCTCGACCGGCATCACTGCCGGCAGCAGTTCGACCACCGTCACCTCCGCGCCCATGGTGCGGTAGAAAGAGGCGAACTCGATGCCGATGGCGCCAGAGCCCATCACCAGCAGCGATTTCGGCATCTCTTTTGGCACCATCGCCTCGAAATAGGTCCAGATCAGCTTGCCGTCCGGCTCGATGCCGGGCAGCGCCCGCGGCCTGGCGCCGGTCGCCAGGATGATGTGCTTGGCGCTATAAGTGCCCTCGCCCTTGACGCCCTTTGGCGTCGGCGGCTGCGGCTCCATCGGCTTCTTCGACGATTTCGACACGACGATCTCGCCAGGTTTGGTCAGCTTGGCTTCGCCCCAGATTACGTCGACCTTGTTTTTCTTCATCAGAAAGCCGACGCCGCCGTTGAGCCGCAGCGAGACCTTTCGCGAGCGATCGACGACGGCGGCTGTGTCGACGCTGACCTTGCCGTCGATCTTCAGGCCGTAGTCCTTCAGATGATCCGAATAGTGCATGATCTCGGCCGAGCGCAGCAGCGCCTTGGTCGGAATGCAGCCCCAGTTGAGGCAGATGCCGCCAAGGTGCTCGCGCTCGACGATCGCCGTCTTGAAGCCGAGCTGAGCGGAGCGCACGGCCGTGACATAGCCGCCGGGGCCGGAGCCGATGATGATGACGTCGTAGTTCTCAGCCACGGCTTTCTCCTTCACAATTCCAGCATGAGGCGCACGAGCGGCGCCAGCGCTTGCCCGATGTTCCGCGTATTTTCCGCGTCGAGGTGGACGCCGTCGAGCGGCGTCGTTTTGGCCACCGAGCCGGCATCGAAGAAGCCGCAGCCGGCTTCGTCGGCAAGGGCGGAATACTGCGCCGCCAATCGCAACGAGGCCTCATCGCCGCCGGCGAACATTTCCTTGAATTCGGCATTCTCCGTGCGGCTGACTACGGGCGGTGCGACGATCAGTATCTGCGGCGCCAGCCAATCGAACGGGTAATCGTGGCCGAGCACGATATCGATCAGGCGTTGCACGCCTTGCTTGGCCGCGACCGGATTGCCGTGAATCCACGGCTTCATATCGTTGGCGCCGAGCATGATGATGATCAAATCAATCGGCGCATGCGTCGTCAGGATTGTTGGCAACAGCCTTGCGCCATTGCGGTCCGCCCCGGCCAAGTGATCGTCGAAGGCGGTGGTTCGGCCATTCAGGCCTTCGGCGATGACCTCGACGCCGGTGCCCAATGCCGCCTGCATCACGCTCGGCCAGCGATCTTCCAGCGGATGCCGGCCGAGGTTTGCCGCGTCATAGCCCCAGGTAAGCGAATCGCCGTAGCAGAGGACCGTCTTCATGTGGCTGCCCCGCCGAAACCTGGTTGCGAGCGCCCCAATCGCCAGCGCACGAAAAGCCACTGGACCAGAACCGTAGCGATGCCCGGCAGGACGAGACCGGCGACGATAGGAAGATCGCTCGACCACTGGCGCTTGCCCGGCGGCTGGGAGAAAGTCCAGCCGATCAGGGCAACTCCAATGAGCACAAAAAATGCTACCCCTATGATCGCCGTCAGTTTTGTTGCCCGTCCTGGGTCCGACATGAATTGTGCGATGAAGAATGCGAGCGTCGCGAAGACAGTGACGAGAGCCGAGATCATGAATACAAGGATGTACTCTACGTCGGCATTGGTGGCGACAGCGAGCCACTGCACCACCAATCCGCCGGCCAAACCGGAAAGGAAGAAGGCAAAAAGGCTGGTGAAGAATTTCCGCACCGCCCTGTCCCCTTCTCTTAGACCAGCATGCCCATTGGATTTTCGATCATACGCTTGAAGGCGACGAGCAGCTCGGCGCCGAGCGCACCGTCGACTGCGCGGTGATCGGTCGACAGCGTTACCGACATGATTGTCGCGATCTTGATCTCGCCGTTCTTCACCACTGCGCGTTGCTCGCCGGCGCCAACCGCCAGGATCGTCGCATGCGGCGGGTTGATGACGGCAGAAAAATCCTTGACGCCGAACATGCCGAGATTGGACACCGCCGTGGTGCCGCCCTGATATTCTTCCGGTTTCAGCTTGCGGCTGCGGGCGCGGCCGGCAAGGTCCTTCATCTCGTTGGAGATGACGGACAGCGTCTTTTCGTCGGCACGCCGGATGATCGGGGTGATCAGGCCGCCGGGGATCGACACGGCAACGCCGACATCGGCGTGCTTGTGCTTGACCATGGCGTTTTCTGTCCACGACGCATTGGCATCCGGCACCGCCATCAGCGCCAGGGCCAGAGCCTTGATGACCATGTCATTGACGGAAAGCTTGTAGGCCGGCGTTTCGCCTTTCTCAGTCTTCTTCACCGGGGCGGCCGCATTGATCTGCGTGCGCAGCGCCAGAAGTGCGTCGAGCTCGCAGTCGAGCGTCAGATAGAAATGCGGAATGGTGGTCTTGGCCTCGACCAGCCGGCGCGCGATGGTCTTGCGCATATTGTCGTGCGGGACAAGCTCGTAGGAGCCTTCGGCAAATAGTTTGAGCACCTGCTCGTCCGACATCGCCTTGGGTGCCGTGGCCGCAGATGCCGGAGCGCCGGCGGGCGCCGCTTTTGCTGCTGGTGCCGTCTTGGCGCCGCCACTGGAAATTGCGGCATCGACATCGGCCTTTACCACGCGGCCGTGGGGGCCGGAGCCGGTCAGCGCCGCGACATCTATACCGGCTTCGCTGGCAATGCGCCGGGCCAGCGGCGAGGCGAAGATGCGCTCACCGTTTGCATGGCCGTTGGCGACCGGCGCCGCTTCCGCCTTAGGTAAAGCAGGCTCCTGCTTCGGCGCTTCGGGCTTTGGTGTTTCAGCTTTGGAGGCGTCCGCTTTCGGAGCCTCAGCCTTTGCCGGCGCAGCACCGTCACCACTTTTCGCGGCGGCCGCCGCATCCTCCCCCTCGGCCGCCAGCACCGCGATCAGCGCATTGACCTTGACGCCTTCAGTGCCGGCCGGAACCACCAGCTTGGCAACCGTACCTTCGTCGACGGCTTCGACTTCCATCGTTGCCTTGTCGGTCTCGATCTCGGCAATCACGTCGCCCGGCGAAACCTTGTCGCCCTCCTTGACCAGCCACTTGGAAAGGTTGCCTTCTTCCATCGTGGGCGAAAGCGCCGGCATGGTGATGTTGATTGGCATTTTGTCCTCCCACCCTGCTCAGCGATACGTGACGGCTTTGACCGCCTCGACGACCTCGCCGACATTGGGCAGCGCCAGCTTTTCGAGGTTCGCCGCATAGGGCATCGGCACGTCCTTGCCGGCAATGGTGATGACCGGTGCGTCGAGGAAATCGAAGGCGCGCTGCGAGACCTGATTGGCGATATGGTCGCCGACCGAGTTCTGTGGAAAGCCTTCCTCGACCACCACCAGGCGATTGGTCTTTTTGACCGAGGCGATGATCGTGTCGAAGTCGAGCGGGCGGATGGTGCGCAAGTCGATAATCTCGGCATCGATGCCCATGCCGCGCAACTCCGCCTCGGCCTTGATCGCGTAGGTCATGCCGATGCCGAACGAGACGATGGTCACGTCCTTGCCGGATTTGTGAATGCGCGCCTTGCCGATCGGCAACACGAAATCGTCCATCTTCGGCACGTCGAAGGAGTGGCCGTAAAGGATTTCGTTTTCGAGGAAGATGACCGGGTTCGGGTCGCGGATCGCCGCCTTAAGCAGACCCTTGGCGTCGGCGGCGGTATAAGGCATCACCACCTTCAGGCCGGGAATATGGCTGTACCAGGCGGCATAGCATTGCGAATGCTGCGCGGCGACGCGGGCAGCCGCGCCGTTCGGGCCGCGAAAGACGATCGGGGCGCCCATCTGGCCGCCGGACATATAGAGCGTCTTGGCGGCCGAATTGATGATCTGGTCGATCGCCTGCATGGCGAAGTTGAAGGTCATGAATTCGACGATCGGCTTCAAGCCGGCCATCGCCGCGCCAACACCAACGCCGGCAAAGCCGTGCTCGGTGATCGGCGTGTCGACCACGCGCCGCGGACCGAATTCCTGCAACAGGCCTTGCGTGATCTTGTAGGCACCCTGGTACTCGGCAACCTCCTCGCCCATGACAAAGACGTCGCCGTCGCGGCGCATTTCCTCAGCCATTGCGTCGCGCAATGCTTCACGCACCGTGGTCGAGATCATTTCGGTGCCGGCCGGGATGTCCGGATCGGCGGCAATTTCCAGCTTGGGCGCGGCGGCAACAGGTGCTGCCGCTTCGCTCTTGGTCGGCGCAGCCGCGGGGGCCGGAGCGGCAGCGGGCGCTGCTGCTTGCGCCTCAACAGCCTCCTCGCCGATGCCTTCGCCTGCCTCGTCGATGTCTTCGCCATCGACGGCCAGCACAGCGATCAGTGTGTTGACCTTGACACCCTCGGTGCCGGCAGGAACCACGATCTTGGCAAGCGTGCCGTCGTCCACGGCTTCGACTTCCATCGTCGCCTTGTCGGTCTCGATCTCGGCAATGGCGTCACCCGCCGCGACCTTGTCGCCCTCTTTCTTCAACCACTTGGAAACATTGCCCTCTTCCATGGTCGGCGAGAGGGCGGGCATGAGAATTTCGATCGGCATGTCCTTGCCCTCTCGTTAAAGTACGATGTCGGTCCAGAGCTCCGACGGATCCGGCTCCGCGTCGTTCTGGGCAAATTCTGCGGCATCGGCGACGACGTCGCGGACTTCCTTGTCGATGGCCTTGAGCTCGTCCTCGCTTGCCCATTTCTTGTCGAGCAGCCGCGCTTTGACCTGCTCGATCGGGTCACGTTCGGAGCGCATTTTCTGCACTTCTTCCTTGGAGCGGTATTTTGCCGGATCCGACATCGAATGGCCGCGGTAACGATATGTCTGCATTTCGAGAATGAGCGGCCCGTTGCCGGCGCGGCACCATTCGGCGGCGAGGTCGCCGGCTGCCTTTACGGCGCGCACATCCATGCCGTCGACCTGGATGCCAGGAATCTTGAAGGAGGCGCCGCGGTGTGAAAAATCCGTTTCGGCCGACGAGCGCGAGACCGAGGTGCCCATGGCGTAGCGGTTGTTCTCGATGATGTAGATCACCGGAAGCTTCCACAGCGAGGCCATGTTGAAGCTTTCGTAGACCTGGCCCTGGTTCGCCGCGCCATCGCCGAAATAGGTCAGCGTCACATTGTTGTTGCCGCGATAGTGGTTGGCGAAGGCAATGCCGGTGCCGAGCGACACTTGTGCGCCGACGATGCCGTGGCCGCCGTAAAAATGCTTCTCCTTGGAGAACATGTGCATGGAGCCGCCCTTGCCTCTGGACAGGCCGCTACGGCGCCCGGTCAGTTCGGCCATGACGCCGCGCGGCGACAACTCCATGGCCAGCATATGACCATGGTCCCGATAGGCGGTGATCATCTGGTCGCCATCGATCAGCGCCATCTTCATGCCGGTAACGACCGCTTCCTGGCCGATGTAGAGGTGGCAGAAACCGCCGATGAATCCCATGCCGTAAAGCTGGCCGGCCTTTTCCTCGAAGCGGCGGATGAGCAGCATGTGCCGGTAGGCGGCAAGCTCCTGGTCCTTGGTGAATTCAACAGGCTTTGGGGTGGAAAGGCCCGGCGTTTTGCCGTCTGATTTGGATTTGGCAGGCGCTTTTCTGGTGGCGGTGGCCATGCATCACTCCCTGTTGGCGTCTCTTGGCGGACAGCGAGGGAGATCAGTTCTCCCACCGATTTGAGGCAGGCTAACATGCAGGGAAGGCTTTCGCCATGCCGAAAACGCATGGCTGTCATGCATCTAAGCAATTAAAATCATTGCAAATATCCACGATTAACTGAAATTAGGTTATCTTGCGACCGGCAGCATGATGGTGATCTCGTCGGCGTGGGACAGATTAAGCGCCTTGCGCGCCTGCTCGTCCAGCATGTCCTTCTCCAGCGTGCCCTCATGCATCAGCTGAACGCGGCGCTCGAGATCGATCCGGCGCGCCTTGACGGCATCGAGCCTGCCCTGCAATTCGGCAGTCTCAGCTTCGAGCTGATACTTGGAATAGATGCCGAACTCGCCATGATAGGCATGGAAGCCGAAATAAGTCAGGAACACCACGCAGAGCGAGGGGATGATTAGCCGGCCGGTGTTTCTTTGCTTGTGCTGGCGTGTCCACATGATCCGAATCCTCTACGCCGCCTTTGTCGCCCGATTGTGCTTAATGGACGGTTACGGATTGCTGGATTCGAAGCCCTGAAAGCAAAAGGGCGGGAATGTCCCCGCCCTCGCCCACCCGGATTTTCTGTCGAAAATCAGCTTTTAACGATCGACTTGCCGGCATATCGCGCCTGCTTGCCGAGCTCCTCTTCGATGCGGATGAGCTGGTTGTACTTGGCCATGCGGTCCGAGCGTGACAGCGAGCCAGTCTTGATCTGCCCGCAATTGGTGGCAACGGCGAGGTCGGCGATGGTCGAATCCTCGGTCTCGCCCGAGCGGTGCGACATCACCGCGGTATAGCCGGCCTTGTGCGCGGTCTCGACGGCGTCGAGCGTTTCGGTAAGCGAGCCGATCTGGTTGACCTTGACCAGGATCGAATTGGCGACACCCATGCGGATGCCGTCGCGCAACCGCGCCGTGTTGGTGACGAACAGATCGTCGCCAACCAGCTGCGTTTGCTTGCCGATGAGATCGGTCAACATTTTCCAACCGTCCCAGTCATCCTCGGCCAGGCCGTCCTCAATGGTGATGATCGGGTAGTCGGCAGCGAGTTTGGCCAGATATCTGGCCTGCGCCTTCGGGTCGCGGGTCTTCTTCTCGCCTTCATAGACGTAGTTGCCATCCTTGAAGAATTCGGTCGCCGCGCAGTCGAGGCCTAGCGCAACCTCCTCGCCGGGCTTGAAGCCAGCCTGCTCGATCGATTCCATGATGAAGTCGAGCGCGGCCGGCGCGCTCTTCAGGTTGGGAGCAAAGCCGCCCTCGTCCCCGACATTGGTGTTGTGGCCGGCGTCCTTCAGCTTCTTTCGCAGCGTGTGAAAAATCTCCGAGCCCCAGCGCACGCCGTCGCGCAGCGTCGGCGCGCCGATCGGCAGGATCATGAATTCCTGGAAATCTATCGGGTTGTCGGCATGCGCGCCGCCATTGATGATGTTCATCATAGGCACCGGCAGCACATGGGCCTTGGTGCCGCCGACATAACGGTAGAGCGGCAGGTCGGCCGCTTCGGCCGCGGCCTTGGCCACCGCCAGCGACACGCCGAGGATGGCATTGGCGCCGAGCCGGCTCTTGTTGGCCGTACCATCGAGCTCGATCATGGTCTGGTCGATATGGATCTGATTCTCTGCCTCCATGCCGCCGATCGCCTCGAACAGCTCGCCGTTCACCGCCTCGACCGCCGTGAGCACGCCTTTGCCGAGATAGCGGGGGCCGCCATCGCGCAGTTCGACCGCCTCATGCGCGCCGGTCGAGGCGCCGGACGGCACCGCGGCGCGACCCATCGAGCCGTCTTCGAGCACGACGTCGACCTCGACGGTCGGATTTCCGCGGCTGTCCAGGATTTCACGCCCGACAATGTCGATGATGGCCGTCATTGCGATGTCCCCGATTGATCGATTGAAGCGTCGCGCACCTCTTAGCCAAAGCGCCGCAAAACGCAATCGGGGCAGTTGCAAATATTGCCCCGCGCCCATTGCCGCTCTTGGGATTCACGAAGCACAAAGCGCTGTCATCATTTGTCATGCGCCGCATGCCGGTTTCTGGTCTATGGCTGTTGTCGCGCGGGGCGAAACAGGAGGAGTTTCGCCATGTCCCAGTTGAGCGGTATTGTGAGTTTGTTCCTGATTGCGGCTGCGTTCCTGACGTCGTGCGACAATCAGCAACCCCCGCAGGGATCGTCGCCTTTGCCGGCCCTGCAGATTGCGCAGTAGCATCCCGCCACATCGAAAGGCCCCCGATTTCCCGGGGGCCTTTTTGATTCCAGGAGACTTAGTCAGTGCCAGTAAGGTCAGTGCCAGTAAGGCTCGACCTTGTAGTAATTGTATGAGGCATCACGCGCGGCCTCGCCGTCGGCGCCGGTCAGCTCGTTGATCGAATAGGAAGGAGCGGCCATCAACTGGTCTTTGGTGAACGGCACGACATAGCCGCCCCTGTTCTCATCATAGTCAAGGCTCGCCCACGGAATGGCGTGGTATTTCTCGCCGATGCCGAGAAATCCGCCAAAACCGATCACGGCAAACATGATTCCGTTCGACAGTTTGTCGAGCATGACGTCCTCGATGTCGCCGATATGAGTGCCTTCCGTATTGTAGACCGATGTGCCGATAACCCGCGAAGCGGCGATGGCTTCGGTGTGTCCCGTCTGGGTCGTCATGGTGTGCTCCTCGTCGTCGTTGACATTAGATTTTGACAATGAGGGCCGCGGGCTAAGGTTCCAGGCGGGTTCGAAATTCTTCAAAGTTTTCTTGGCCGCGCTGCTGTGGCGCAACTGCTGGTTCAACCCACGCTTTTGGCAATGCGATCGAACGCCATCAGCCGTTCAAGCAATGCGGGAAGATCCTTTAGCGGCACCATGTTGGGACCGTCGGAAGGCGCGTTGTCGGGGTCCTGGTGCGTCTCGATGAAGACGCCGGCGACGCCAACCGCGACGGCCGCGCGCGCCAGCGTCTCGACAAAGCGCCGGTCGCCTCCAGACGAACCGCCCTGCCCACCCGGCTGCTGCACGGAATGTGTGGCATCGAAAATCACCGGCGCGCCGATCTCGGCCATGATCGGCAGCGCCCGCATGTCGGACACCAGGGTGTTGTAGCCAAAGGATGCGCCGCGCTCGGTGACCAAGACATTGGCGTTGCCGGAGCCGATGATCTTGGCGACGACGTTCTTCATGTCCCACGGCGCGAGGAATTGGCCCTTCTTCACATTGACCACCTTGCCGGTTCTTGCCGCAGCAATCAGCAGATCGGTCTGGCGGCTGAGGAAGGCAGGAATCTGCAGGATATCGACATGCGGCGCGACGATCGCGCATTGTTCCTCAGTATGGACGTCAGTCAGGATCGGCATCGAAAAATCCTTGCGCAAATCGTCGAAGATCGGCATTGCCGCTTCAAGTCCCGCACCGCGCGTGCCGCCAAGCGAGGTGCGATTGGCCTTGTCGTAACTGGTCTTGTAGACGAGCCCAATGCCGAGCCTTTCGGTCAATTCCTTCAGCGCGCCAGCCATGTCGAAAGCGTGCTGCCGTGATTCCAACTGGCATGGACCGGCGATCAGCGACAGGGGCGCGCTGTTGCCGAAAATGACCTTGCCGACCGCAACGGAAGAGTTTGGCATCAGTGGATTGAGCTTGTTCATGCGATCTCCCGGAAAATGAAGGCTGCGCCCTGCCCTGGCGCCGGCGGCACGATGATATCACCGCCGCGCATGTGGTGTTCGACGGAATTGGCCGCAAGCAGCTTGGCGACGGCGTCGTCGTGCCTAATGGAAAAGACTATCCCAGCAAAGCGGAGTTCAGACCGCACGCCGGCAGGAATGCCGAAGCGTGCCGAATAGGCTGCAGGATGCAGAACGGTCACGACGGCATTCGGCAGATCATAGACAGTGCCGCCCTGCGCCTCGATCCCGGCTGCGATCGAAATCACATTGCGTTGTTCGAAAGGTTCGCCAGTGACTGCCACGACTTCGACAATGCCGGTTGCGCCATTAGCGTGGGCCTGCAACGCAGTGCGGTCGACGTTCAGCGCATTGATCCGCTCGCAGGCGAAGAGAAAAGCGTCCGTTGCCTTACCTGTAGCCGCAAAGGCCAGTTTGAACGATGCGGTGTCGCTCTTTCCCGCCGCATCGGTGAAGGCGCGCGAAAAACCGAGCATGTCTCCCGCCGACAAACCGGCTTCCAGGTAGCGCGCGTGGTCGGCGGCGGCGCTTTCGGTGCCCAGCGCCACGGCAGAAAATCCTTCATCGCCGTTTTTTTGGCGATAGGTGCGATCGCGCACGACAAAGACATTGCGGTTCGCGATCGCCGTTTCCACGGCCTGCCGGTCGGCGACCGCGAGCGGCTCGAGATAAGTCCCGTCGGTGAGAAAGACACAGCAGTTTTCCGTTCCAAAGGGATGGATACCCGTCGGCGCAACGCTAAAGCCAAGCAGGGTCAAGCGCGCCCGCGCAACATCGAGGCTCGCGGTCGGCAGCACCAGGTGATCGAGCGGATGAGGGCTTGCGGGGGTGTTCTCGGTCATGTCCCGCGCGGTGTGCCTCATTCCTGAAAATGGTTCAAGGGCTTAGCCGGCGACTCAGCGGCAAGACCACATCAGGGCGTAGGGGACAGCAGCTCGTCAACTTGCTACGGTGTCGGCCGAATAACGCAATTCGCGCAGCGGTTTGACCCGGCTGGTCGTCTCTGCATAGAGCGGATGCGCCTTGTAGGCGGCGAGCGCCGCTTCGTCCTCGAACTCGGCGTAGACGACCACATCGATCTCATCCGAGAGCGGGTCGACCTTGGTGTTGAGCGTTACCTCGAAATGACGCGAATGAGGTATCTTGCCAAGCGCCAGGAGACCCGTGCGCACTGCCTCGACATCCGCTTTATGCCGTGCGCTGAAGAAAACGATATGCCGGATCAACCCAGCCTCCTCGACCGTTGGACCGGCGTTCTTTTGTGTCAGCGGCAGCGTGCCGTCAATCGGCAGGTTTGTCGCGTCTGCGAACCGTAGCAGCGAAGAGAAACTACACCATGCTGGTTACATAGTGCACGATGCGGGTCACCTCCCTGACCGTCCTGTCGAGGTAGCGGCCTTGGTTGTAAATGCCGTCCCAGATCAGGAAAAAAGTGACGGTCGTGATGACGATGACATAACGCATGACTAAAACTAGCGCATATGGACGGTTGCAACCATAGCGATTCCAACGCTGCCGGGACCCTCCCCCAATTTTAGCGGCCCTTGGTCTATATGTGCGATGCTGCTGGCCAGAATGGCGCTACCGCTGCAGGGCGCCTTGGAAAGATAATCCCGCTCGGCCTCGACGATCGCTTCAGGAACCATATCATGTGCAAACGGACGATCTCCCGCGTTGCAATTCTTGCCGCTGCAGGCGGCATCTGGCTCAACAACACTTCGCTGCTGTCGAGCCGGCCGGCGGGCACCCCTTCGGTGCTTGCCCATCGCGGCCTGGCTCAGGATTTCGACCGTACGAACCTCGGATCGGACACATGCACGGCCGATCGCATGCTGACGCCGCGCCATTCCTTCCTCGAAAACACGATACCGTCGATGGAAGCCGCCTTCGCGCTCGGTGCGGATGCGCTCGAACTCGATGTCCATCCCACTACGGACGGCAAGTTCGCCGTCTTCCACGATTGGACGCTGGATTGTCGCACCGACGGCAAGGGTGAAACGCGCAGCCATGCAATGTCCGAATTGAAGACGCTCGATATCGGTTATGGCTACACTGCCGATGGCGGCAAGACCTTTCCGTTTCGCGGTAAGAGTGTCGGCATGATGCCGTCGCTGGATGAAGTCTTACAGCGCTTCCCGAACCGGCGCTTCAATATCAACATCAAAAGCAACGATCCCAAGGAAGGCGAGATGCTGGCCGCCTGGCTCGCCACATTGACGCCGGCCGAGCGCGCCAATCTGACGGTCTATGGCGGTGACAGGCCTATAGAAGCAGTGAAGGCAGCGTTGCCGGATATGCACACGCTGAGCCGCGCATCCCTGACGCGCTGCATTCTTCACTACGCTGCGCTCGGCTGGAGCGGCTACATTCCGGATGCCTGCCGCCAGGGCACTTTGCTCATTCCCGTCAACGTCGCGAAGTGGATGTGGGGCTGGCCCGATCGTTTTCTCGACCGTATGGACAGCGTCGGCAGCCGCGTCTACCTGCTCGGTCCCTACTCCGGTGGCGAGTTTTCACAAGGCCTCGATGACCCCGCCTCGATCGACCAACTGCCGGACGATTATTCCGGTGGGATTTCGACGGACGCGCTGGATCTGGTCATGCCTGCCGTCAAGCGGCATTTCGCACCACCTGCTTGAAGAGGCACCCGTCTCAAACGGATTGGCCGTATCGGGACAGTATCTTAGCGCTGAGACACTTTCGAGCCGACGCTCAAATCCTCGCGTCAAAGAGTGATGCGGTATTTTGCAAAGCCTGCTTCGCCCTCGCCTGCCGGCTCGATCTTCAGCGACTTCACCTGCGCAATAAACTCCTTCGCCTTGGCGCCGGTCTCGAACACGACGCTGGTTCCCGGTAGTGGCGCAAACGACCAGTTGGCGTCCGCCGACGGGTTGATGGTGCCTTTGCTGACGATATAGCGCACGATCACGTCGCGGTTGGTGTCGGGCGCTTCGTAGATGATCTTCGAGGCATTGATCTCCGGGAAATTGCCCCCGCCGCCGGCCCGGTAGTTGTTGGTGGCGACGATGAATTTCCGCTCGGGATCAATTGGTTTGCCGTCGAACATCAAGTCAATGATGCGGTTAGAGCCGGCATTCACCCGGCCGCTCTTCGAATCATATTTCGGTGGCTGCGACAGATCGATCTTGTAGGTGACGCCGTCGATCACGTCGAAATTATAGGATGGGAAGTCGGAGTCGATGAGCGCCTGGTCGGCTATGCCCGGTTCGATCCGGTTGAAGATGCCGGCCGACATTTCCAGCCATTCCTTCACTTCTGCTCCGGTGATTTCGACGGCGCGCGCCCGATCCGTCCTTGATCTTCCTGTCGAGGATGACGTAAGGTTTGAGATAGAGCTTGTCGTCGCGCGGGTTCGCGGCAAGCTCCGTGCCGCGGATCAGGTTCGCGCAGACAAACGGGAAATTGGCACCGGCCAGCACCTTGTCCATGAACGACAGGCCGTAGTTGAACTCGTGGTTGCCGAGCGTCGAGCATTCGTAGCCGAGCAGGTTCATGACCTTCATGACCGGATGCAGATCGCCATCCTTCATCCCCCTCTCGTAGGCGATGTAGTCGCCGATCGGGTTGCCTTGCAGAAGGTCGCCATTATCGATCAGCATCGCGTTGGTTGCTTCCTTGCGCACGGCTTCAATCAATGATGCCGTTCGCGACAGCCCCATCGTGTCGTTAGCTTTGTCGGCGTAGTAATCGTAAGGCAGCACGTTCACGTGATGTCGGTCGTCTCCATAATCCTCAGATGCGCCTGATTGGCTTGAGCCCGGGCGGAGAACGGGTGCAGCATGATCAGCGCTCCGCTGGCGGCGACGCCGGCGAGGAAATCGCGGCGTGAGACGAGGTGGCGCAATTGGGACATTCGTTTTCTCTTTCTTCCACGACGTGACAAGTCCTGCCCGAAGCAAAGCTTCGCGCCGAAATCCAGCCGAGTCCAGAATCCGATTCCATCAAGAGGAGGTGACGCGCCGATGAATGTCCGGCAGCGAACAATCAGCCCTTATCGTCGTCGCCCTGCGTGATCAGCCGCGCGCTGCGCTGACCGGTGAAGTATATCCATAGCCAACTCAGGGAAACCGCAAGCCGGTTACGAAGGCCGATCAGGAAGTAAATATGCGCAAAGCCCCATAGCCACCAGGCAAGCCGGCCGGTGAGCTTGATCCAGCCGAAATCGATCGCGGCGGCGCGCTTGCCTATCGTCGCCAAATCGCCGTCATGCCTGTAGCTGAAAGGACGCGGTGTCGCGTCACCGGCAAGCCTTGCCTTGATCGCCGTGGCGACGTGCCGTCCCTGCTGCTTGGCGGCGGGCGCGACGCCCGGCACCAGCCGGCCATCCGGCCGCAGGACGTGCGCTGCGTCACCGATGACGAAAATCTCCGGGTTTCCCGGTACAGTGAGGTCGGGCTCGACAAGCACTCTGCCCGCGCGGTCCGCTGCCGCGCCGAGCCATTCGGCGGCTGGCGAAGCGGCTACGCCCGCCGCCCACAGAATTGTCCTGGCCGGCAAATGCCTGTCGCCGAAGACGACACCCTCAGCATCGCAGCGCGTAACCGCGCGGCCGAGTTCGACGGTCACGCCGAGCCGTTCGAGCGCCTTCATTGCATAATCAGAGAGTTCCGGCGCGAAATTGGCAAGAACGCGGTCGCCGGCCTCAATCAGCACCACACGCGTCTGCCGCGTGTCGATGTTGCGGAACTCGCCGCGCAGCGTGTCGTGCGCCAGTTCGGCAATGGTGCCGGCCAATTCCACGCCGGTCGGCCCGCCGCCGACGATCGCCAGCGTCAGCAATGCCTGGCGCTGGGCGGGATCGGTTTCCCGCTCGGCCTGCTCGAAAGCCAAAAGAATACGCCGTCGAATGGTCGTGGCGTCCTCCAGCGTCTTCAGGCCCGGGGCGAATGGCTCCCATTCGTCATGGCCGAAATAGGCGTGCCGCGCGCCGGTGGCCAGCACCAGCGTGTCGTAAGCGACCGTGCCGCCGTCCTGCAGCAGCACCCGCTTGCCGGTGCGGTCGATGCCAGTCACAGTGGCAAGCAGCGTCGTCACGTCCTTGCGCCTGCGCAGGAGATGGCGGATCGGCCAAGCCACTTCGGAGGTGGCCAGGGCCGTCGTCGCCACCTGGTAGAGCAGCGGCTGAAAGAGGTGATGATTGCGCCTATCGATCATGGTGATGCGCACCGGCGCGCCGGCAAGTGCGCGGGTGAATTCGAGGCCGCCGAAACCGGCGCCTACGACGACGACGTGATGGTTGGCTATGTTCATCTCACTCATCCCTCTCGCCAAGGCTGATGTAAGTATCCTTGTGCAGTGCAGCAATGCCTGCGCTGCAACTGCCTGGGACTCGTCTCTTGATGTCGTGAATACGCATGCTGCAGACTCATTCCCGGATATAGCTTACGTCCCGGATACGACTTGGTCGGAACAGTATATTGCAGGTGAAGCATGGCTAGGAATGAAGATGAAGACTCAGCGCAGTACGCCTCGCCGCCTTGTTTTATGCACGAGCTTGATCCGGAGTTCCAAGCGCCGCTATCCGACTGGACCGACGTAAGGCGCTGGCGCAAGGCCGAGCGCGAGCGGTTGATCGTATCCCGCCTTGCCGTTTCGGCCGACACGCGCGCAGCTATGTCGCAGCGCATTGCCGAAGGGCTCGACGCGGTGATCGGCGACATCGCCGGCCGCATGGTCAGCCTCTACTGGCCGTTTCGCGGCGAGCCGGACCTGCGCCCGTGGATGGAAACCGTTAACGCGCGGGGCGGGCGCACGGCGTTGCCCGTCGTCGTCGAGAAAGACCGGCCGCTTGTCTTTCGCGCCTATACCCACGGAGACCGGCTGGAGAAGGGCGTCTGGAATATCCCGATACCGGCCGAGGGTGATCCGGTGTTGCCCGACATCGTCATTTCGCCGATCGTCGGCATCGATCCCGGGCAGTTTCGCCTGGGTTATGGCGGCGGCTTCTTCGATCGCACGCTTGCCGCGATGCCCTTCAAACCGCTGGTCATCGGCGTCGGCTACGAACTGCAGCGCATCGTCACCATCTACCCGCAGCCGCACGACATTCGGATGGACCGTGTGGTGACCGAGGCAGTCAACACCTAGGCGAGTTCGGGGCCTAGGCGAGTTCAGGCTTCATTCCCACGGCCGTGCGATCGACGATTTCGCGCAAGGCAAAAGACGAATTGATCTTCGTCACATGCGGCATTGCCGACAGCCACTCCTTGTGGATGCGTTCGTAGTCGACGAGATCCTTTGCCGCGATGCGCAGGATGTAGTCATATTCGCCCGACATCAAATGGCAGGACAGGACGTTCGGGCAGCGCTTTATCGCTGCCTCGAAATCCGACAACGTCTTCTCGAATTGCCCGGACAGCGATATATGTACGATCGCCGTCATCTGGTGCCCAAGTGCAGCGTTGGACAGCCGTGCGTGATAGCCGCGGATGGTTCCGGATTTCTCCAGATTGTCCAGCCGCCGCGAACAGGCCGACTGCGACAGGCCAACCTTCTCGGCGAGCGCTGCGTTGGGTATCCGCCCGTCTTTCTGCAGCGTCTCGAGAATGGCGATATCAATCCTGTCGAGCGGCATTTTTGCGGGTTCCTGCGATAATTCTAATGTTTTGCGCAACGATTATCGAACAGTGGCCTCTCTGGCAAGCGCATTCGCAAACACTTACCGAACGATTCGTGGTTCACTATCTCTAGACAGGGAACGAGCCCCAAAGGGCCGGATCAGGAGAAAAAGATGCGCGTCGGTTGCCCCCGGGAAATCAAGAACCATGAATACCGCGTCGGCCTGACACCGGGTTCGGTCCGTGAATATGTCGCGCATGGCCATGAAGTGCTGATCGAGACCGGCGCCGGCGCCGGCATCGGCGCCGATGACAACGCGTATCGCGCCGCCGGCGCCACGATTGCCAAAACGGCCGCCGACGTTTTTGCCAAGTCTGACATGATCGTGAAGGTCAAGGAGCCGCAGCCCAACGAATGGGTTCAGCTCCGCGACGGCCAGATCCTCTATACCTATCTGCATCTTGCCCCGGATCCGGAGCAGACCAAGGGCCTGCTGGCCTCCGGCGTGACCGCGATAGCCTACGAGACGGTCACCGACGAGCGCGGCGGTCTGCCGCTGCTAGCACCGATGTCGGAAGTCGCCGGCCGCCTGTCGATCCAGGCGGGCGCAACGGCGCTGCAAAAGGCCAATGGTGGCCGCGGCGTGCTACTTGGCGGCGTGCCCGGCGTGCTCCCCGGCAAGGTCACTGTGCTCGGCGGCGGCGTCGTCGGCCTGCATGCTGCACGGATGGCCGCCGGCCTTGGCGCCGACGTCACCATCATTGACCGCTCGATCCCGCGCCTGCGTCAGCTCGACGACATCTTTGGCGGCCGCGTCCACACCCGCTACTCGACCGTCGAGGCGCTGGAGGAAGAATGTTTTTCGGCTGACATCGTCGTCGGCGCCGTGCTGATCCCGGGGGCAGCAGCGCCCAAGCTGGTGACGCGCGAAATGCTGTCGGGCATGAAGAAAGGCGCCGTGCTGGTCGACGTCGCCATCGACCAGGGCGGCTGCTTCGAGACCTCGCACGCCACCACCCATGCCGAGCCGACCTATGAGGTCGATGGCGTCATCCACTATTGCGTCGCCAACATGCCGGGTGCGGTGCCGGTCACCTCGGCCCACGCGCTCAATAATGCGACGCTGCATTATGGCCTGCAGCTCGCCGACAAGGGCCTCAAGGCGCTGGTAGACGACCACCATCTGCGCAACGGGCTGAACGTCCACAAGGGCAAGATCACGAATCGCGCAGTGGCCGAAGCGCTCGGTTACGACCTGGTCGAGCCGAAGGCCGTTCTCGCCGCCTGAGCTGTCCGAATCTGCCTCTCCAGTGCCCGTCGGATTCGTCCGACGGGTTTTTTCTTATGTCGAAAAACTGAAAAGTGTCGGGCGCGCGGAATAACCGGACAACAAAAAAGCGGAGCCAAAGCCCCGCTTCCTCGGTTGTCGAAAATTCCCGCCGGTTCATCCGCGGTCGGCAAATCGATCGACAGTGTGTTTCTACCGCTTGTATGCGACGGGAGTACGACAGCCCCAAGCCGGTGCAGCCTGTCCGGTTACGCGCGGTCGATCCGGCACTGATAGCAATTGTTGCGCGCCGAGCGGATGTGGACGTAAGCGATGTCGTCGCGTTCGAACAACGTCTCTGCCCGTGCGGCAATTGCGTCGGTCGGAATGACGCCGCCGCTGCCGTAAACGATGCGGTCGTCCTTGCCATAACCGCGCACAATGTAATCGCTGCTTTCGAGCATTTCGGGAAGCATTTTCCCCTCGGCGGCGCGTTCGCATTCTTTCGCATGCAGAAAGATCGGCCCCGTTTCGGCATAAGGCTGCAGCTCCGGAAAAGGCCGATAGGCCAAAACAAGATAGGCTTCTCCCACAGCAATATTTTTCAAGCAATGACGGCAAGGCACGCCGTCGCCATCCGAAAGTTGCCGCTCTGGCTTCAAGCCATAAGCATCCGGCCCGCCGCGCTGAAGTGCCCGGACAGCATTGGTTGGCAAGGCTTTGAATTTTAGCGTCATGGCAAAATCTCCGGTGTCGTCGACCGGAAATTATGCTCGCAAGGCAGAGCTTCCCACCCGATTCCTGCCGAAATGGATCAATCCATCAGCGCCTCGAGACCACGAACCAGACCTTTGATCTGCTGTACCCGTCTGATGGCGAGCAGCGTGCCCGCCACGTAAGGCGCCGCGGACGAGCCGGCGTCGTGGCGTATGGTCAGCCGCTCGTCTGGCAGACCGAACAGCGCCTCGCAGGACAGGATGTAGGACGGCAGGCGAAGCGCGTGCACTTGCACCCCCTCGCCTGCGCCGACCGCACCACCGCGTGTGGCCGGCACGCCGGAGACCTCGGAGACCGGCTTTGCCGTTGAGGCCTTGCGGATGTCGGCCAGCGCTTCAGCAAGCTCTCGTGCGGTTCCGGAGGGCGCGTCGGGCTTCTTTGCACTAGCATAATCGATGACCTCGACGTCCGGCACGTATTTTGCCGCCATAAGTGCAAACCGCTTCATCAGCGTGGCGGTGATGGAAAAGTTGCCAGCGGCAACAACGCCGACGCCATTGGCGCGCGCCGCGGCGTCGATCTCGGCATAGTCGGCAGCTCCCAGTCCCGACGTGCCGATCACCGTGTGCCGCCCGTTGTCGATGGCGAGCAGCACATGGTCTTTCACGACATGCGGCTTGGTGAAGTCGACCAGCACGTCCGACGGCGCCTCCAGCGCCTCGGCCAGCGAGGCCGAAACGGCAATACCATTAGCCGGCATACCAACCAGCAGACCGGAATCCTGCCCCGCGCCGCTGCGTGATACAGCCCCGGCCAGCGCCATGTCGCCTTGCGCCCCGATCGCCGGAACCAGCGCTTTGCCGACCCAGCCGGTCGCGCCGGCCATTACCACGCGTATTGCCATCGTGCGATCCTCCATCACCCATCGGTTTTTAGACGATAGCGATATGGAAAGAGCCAAGCTCATTCAAGTCGGGCTCACCTTTGAGTGTTGATCCAGAGACTCTGGGACGTTGCAAAGACAAGCTGAAGCTCGGATGAACGGGCCTGAAAATCAGGGCCGCATGACGCTGGCCGCGCGCTCGGCAAAAGACATCGGATGTACGACCTCCTTTTTTTGCGCCACTGGCGTAAAGCCGAGTTTTTGATAGAGCGGCAGTGCTGCTGGGTGATCGAGGGTGCAGGTCTGCACGGTTATCCGCCTTGGCCCGTGCGACCATGCCGCGGCGATTGCCGCACCGAGGAACCAGCGGCCGATGCCTTGCCCGGTCGCGTGCTCCATCATTCCGAAATAAGCGAGTTCCACTTCCTCCGGCAAATGCGGCTTGAGGTCGAAGAAGCCCGCCGGCGCACCATCCAGATAAAGCACCCTGATGTCGCGGTCCTCGCGGTGGATGCCCGCCGCAAGCTCCTCGTCGCTCAGCCTCAACACATTGACCCAGTGCCATTTGCGGCCGACCCGATCCATCAAATAGCGGTAGAAATGCAGGGGAATGTCTTTGGTCTTGAGCAGCGCGATCTGGCGGTTGTACGGCAGCGGCGGCGAATAGGCAGGCGGCACATGCATTTCGAGAAACGTCACGGTGACATCGATGTCTTCCAGCGATCCGTCTTCCATCACCGTCAGTCCTTGCCCGTCACGACAGGCGTGTCGGAAAGCCCGCCCCATTCGGTCCATGAACCGTCATAAAGCCTGTTGTCGGCATGGCCAAGCGTCTCCAAAGCTAGCGTGACGGCTGCCGCGGTGACGCCCGACCCGCAGGAGGTGACGACCGGCTTCGACAGGTCGATGCCGGCTCCTTCGATCACTTTGCGCAGCCTGTCCTTCGGCAACAATTCGCCGTTTTCCGAAAGCGCCGAAAACGGCACGTTGTGCGCGCCCGGCATATGGCCGGAGCGGATGCCGGGGCGCGGCTCCGGCTCGGTGCCGGCAAAACGGCCAGGCGAGCGCGCGTCGGCGATCTGGCTCTCCCCCGTCTCGACGATCCGGCGCATGTCGGCAAGGCTGGCGACGCGGGCGGCATCGAAGTTGGCATAAAACACGCAAGGCGCGATCTTCGTCGGCTCCGCCGTCACCGGCCGTCCGGCGGCTTTCCAACGATCGAAGCCGCCGTCGAGTATATAGACCTGGAACACGCCCATGACGCGAAACAACCACCAGGCGCGCGGTGCAGAAAAGAACCCTGGCCCGTCATAGACAACAATCGTGTCATCGGCCGAAATACCCATCGCGCCGACATATTGCGCGAAATGCTGCGGCGACGGCAGCGTGTGCGGCAGAGCCGCGTCGGGGTCCGAAACCGCATCCTGGTCGAGGAAGCGGGCGCCTGGAATATGCGCTACGTCGTACTCGGCGCGCGCGTCACGCTTTTGCGCCGGCAGGTACCAGGACGCGTCGACAATCGTCAGGCCGGGTTCGCCGAGCCGCTTCTGTAACCAATCGGCATCGATGGTGAAAGGACTGTCGTCGGCCATCTTTTCTCTCCTGTCCCGCCCGTCGCAGTCCTATATCAGGCTGGCGGCATAGGACCAAAGCGAATGCGGAAGCGCCGGTTCTCGCGGCCCTTCTTCTCGATCTTGCCGATATGGATCTCGCCGATTTCGCTGGTGCTCTTTACATGGGTGCCGCCGCAAGGCTGGCTGTCGATCGAAGCGTTCTCGCCGATGCAGACCAATCGGATCCTTCCCGTGCCGGCCGGGGGCCGCACATTCTTGGATTTCACCAAGCCCGGATTGGATGCCAGTTCCTCGTCGGAAATGAGCCGGGTGAAGATCGGGTGGTCGGCTCGCACCAGCTCCATCAGTCTGGCCGTCACGTCTTCCTTGGTAAAGCCGGCGTCCGGGATGTCGAAATCGATACGGCTGTCGTCCTCGGAAACCGCGGCGCCGGTGATCGGGAACGGACAGACGACGGTAAGCAGGTGGCAGGCAGAATGCATGCGCATCAGCAACTGCCGCCGCGGCCAGTCGATGGCGAGCCTCATGCGCTCGCCCACCTTTGGAACTGCCTGCTCCGGCGCCGGCACATGGATGATCTCGTCCTTGGTTTCGCCGGTGATCGTAGCGGCAATCGCTATGCCGGTGCCGTCGGCGCGTTCGAGGCTGCCGGTGTCGCCCGGCTGCCCGCCCGATGTGGCGTAAAACACCGTCCGGTCCAGAATGATGCCGCCGCGATCATTGACTGCGACGACGGTGGCGTCGGCCGTCCCCAGATAGGCGTCGTCACGAAACAGCGCTTCGGTCTTGTGCGCCATCACGCAACCCTTTCGAACGGTACCGAAATCGTGCTCTGTTGCTCCATCCATCCCGGCACCGGCAGCTTCTTTTCGCGCAGGAATTCAGGATTGAACAGCTTCGACTGGTAGCGCGTGCCGTAGTCGCAAAGCATGGTCACGATGGTGTGGCCGGGGCCTAGCTCGCGCGCCAGGCGAATGGCGCCGGCAATGTTGATGCCCGTCGAACCGCCAACGCAAAGCCCCTCCTCCTGGATCAGGTCGAATACGATCGGCAGCGCGTCCTCGTCGGGGATCTGGAAGGCAAAATCGGGTGTAAAGCCTTGGAGGTTGGCGGTGATCCGCCCCTGCCCGATGCCTTCGGTGATCGAACTGCCCTCGGATTTCAGCTCGCCGCTGGTGTAGAAGGAATAGAGCGCTGCCCCCAGCGGATCGGCCAGCGCGATCTTGACCTGGTTGTTTTTGGCCTTCAGCCCGAAACCGACGCCTGCCAGAGTGCCGCCGGAACCGACCGCCGACACGAAACCATCCACCTTGCCGTCGGTCTGGTTCCAGATTTCTTCGGCCGTGGTGCGGATATGGCCGTCACGGTTGGCGACATTGTCGAACTGGTTGGCCCAGATCGCGCCGTTCGGCTCACTCTTCGCCATCTGCTCGGCCAGCCGGCCCGACAGCTTCACGTAGTTGTTCGGGTTCTTGTAAGGCACGGCGGGCACTTCGATCAGCTCGGCGCCGAGCAGTTTGATTGTATCCTTCTTCTCCTGGCTCTGGGTGTCGGGAATGACGATCACCGTGCGGTAGCCGAGCGCCTTGGCAACCAGTGTCAATCCGATGCCGGTATTTCCGGCCGTCCCCTCGACGATGACGCCGCCGGGCCGCAGCAGCCCGCGCTGCTCCGCATCGCGGATGATAAACAGGCCGGCGCGGTCCTTTACCGACTGCCCGGGATTCATGAATTCGGCCTTGCCCAGGATCTCGCAGCCGGTTGCTTCCGAGGCCTTGTTGAGGCGGATCAGGGGCGTGTTGCCGATCACGTCGATCACAGAACGGGGCATGGAGATTCCTTTGTGGGTGCGGCGAAACCCTAGAAACCCGAAGCTTCGGTTTCAAGGCAAGAATTTGCCTGGTCCAGTCGCATTTCGCACACTGCAATTCCTACAGCCAGGAGCGCCCGACCGGTATTCATTTCAACCATGTACCGAAAAGCACTCTTTTCATTCGATTTCTTCACCAGTAGAGCACAGGCTAAGAAGAGCCGGCGGGGCGCAACATGACACTCTATCGGGCCAATCCGAAGCATGGCGTCGCCTGGATTACGGGCGGCAGCAGCGGTATCGGCCGTTCGCTGGCCAAGGATCTTGCCGCTCGGGGCTATGTCGTCGCGGTGACTGCGCCAGATGACCATCCGATCGATACGCTCATCGTCGAAACGGCGCAGATGGCGGGCCGTGTCGCAGCCTATCCTTGCGACGTGACCGACGAAAAACGCATGGCGAAGACGGTTGCCGCGATCGAGAAAGATCTCGGTCCGATCGTGTTGGCAGTGTTCAACGCTGGAAGCTATATCGCAACGCCGGGCGAGGATCTTGTGGCGCGCAATTTCCGTCGGTCTTTCGAAGTCAATTATTTCGGCATCATCAATGGCCTGCTGCCGGTCATCGAACGCATGCGCGTGCGCTCGCGCGGCCATGTCGTGCTGATCGGTTCGGTTACCGCCTATTTCGGCTGGCCCACCACCGCCGCCTATGGGGGCACCAAGGCGGCAGTCAATATCCTGGCCGAGTCGCTGAAATACGATTTCGACAAGATGAACGTCCGCATCCAGGTGATTAATCCGGGCTTTGTCGACACGCGGCTGACCGAAAAGAACTTCCTGCCGATGCCGGGCTTGATGCCGGTCAATCTGGCCTCGCGCCGCATCGCGCAAGGCATCGAATACGGCGGCTTCGAAGTCACTTTCCCACGCCGCCTGAGTTGGACGCTGAAACTGCTCAGGATGCTGCCGAGGCCGTTCTGCCGATGGGTGATCAGCACGGTCACCCGCTGGAATGCGCGGCCGCTGAATTTCGACCGCAAGCCGCCAGTCGAGTAGGATCAGTGATGGGCGAGCGATCGTGTTTGCGGGTCGCTGGGGCGCTGGACATGAATTGGTGCCGGTCGACGATACCGGCGACCCGGACAACCACGTCATTGCCGGCGACGCGCTGTCGCCATCGACCACGGCTTTCCTCGCGCAGCGGACCGTCGTGTGGATCGAGGCGGTGGTAAAGTGAACCAAAGGCCCCCAAGCAAGAGGGCGACCGAAGCATCGCTCCGGTCGCCCTCTTCAATCGTGTGTGACCAAGCCAGGCTTGGCCGACCGCAACACACGGTCAGATTATGCGGCCCGCGCTGCTGGCCGTTTGCCGCCGAAGCGGCGCTTGTTATTGCCCTTGAATGGCTTGGCGCCTTCCGGCTTGCGCTCGCCCGCAAAGGCCGGCTTGTCGCCGAACCGCTTCTTGCCGAAGCCGTTGTTTGCGCCGCCGGGCCGCCTGCCGTCGCGACGGCCATTGCGGTCGTTGCGATCATTGGCCGGTTCGAAGCTGCGCTCGTTCTTCTCGGCGGGATTGCGCTGCGGATCGGGGCTGCCGAGATGGTCGGCAACGATCGGCAGCTTGGTGCGGATGATGCGCTCGACCTGACGCAGCTTGCTGTTTTCAGACGGGTCGCAGAGTGTGATGGCGATGCCGTCCATGCCGTTGCGGCCGGTGCGGCCGATGCGGTGGACATAGCTCTCCGCCTCGTCCGGCAGGTCGAAATTCACCACATGGCTGATGCCGGGCACGTCGATGCCGCGTGCCGCAATGTCGGTCGCCACGAGAATGCGCACCGAACCCTCACGGAAATCGTTGAGTGCCTTCTGACGGGCATTCTGCGACTTGTTGCCGTGGATGACAGCGGCCTTGAAGCCGTCGCGCTCGAGATCCTTGGTCACCCTGTCGGCGCCATGCTTGGTGCGCGAGAAGATGATGACGGACTTCATCGCCTCACCGGCAAGCATGTTGGCCAGCACCTGGCGCTTCTGCTTGGTGCGGGCAAAGACGACACCCTGCACGATTTCGGCTGCCGCGGTGCTGTGAGGAGCGACTTCGACGCGGATCGGGTTCTTCAGCAGGCCTTTCGCCAGTTCGGCGATCTCGGCCGGCATAGTCGCCGAGAACAGCACCGTCTGACGGTCCGGCGCCGTCGCCCTGGCGATACGCTTGACGTCGTTGATGAAGCCCATGTCGAGCATGCGGTCGCCTTCATCGAGCACCAGCCATTTGGTGTCGGCAAGCACGAGGTCGCCTTCACGCACAAGGTCGGTCAGCCGACCGGGCGTTGCGATCAGGATGTCGACGCCGGGCGCAACCTTCTTCACCTGGCTGAAGCGCGAGACGCCGCCCAGCACGAGCGCGGTCGATACATGCGCGCCCTTGGCGAGCAGCTTGATCATCTCCTCGATCTGCACCGCGAGTTCACGTGTCGGCGCCAGGATCAGCGCGCGGGCCGTCTTCGGCCGGCGCTTGGTGCCAAGTGCGATGATCTTCGACAGGATCGGCAGCGCGAACGCCGCCGTCTTGCCCGAGCCGGTCTGGGCGATGCCGAAAATGTCGCGGCCTTCGAGCTGCGGCGGGATCGCCTGGGCCTGGATCGGCTTCGGATCGGTAAAACCGGCGGCATTGGTGGCCTTGAGCAGTGCGCCGGTAATTCCAAGTGCGGCGAAACCGTTCAGTTCCCCAGTGTCCTTACCGATCAAAGTGTTTTCATTGGTCAAAATATTCTTCTTTCATGCGGCTTCTGGCCGCAAACATCGATGGCGGCAGGGCGCAACCTGCCGTCGAAAATTGTCATGAAACGACAAGGCGGGCGGACGTCATCGTCCGCACGGCTGCGCTGTCGTGCCCGCAGGCTTCATGCCACGGGGCTTTTTCGCCACCTTGCCGATATGTCGGGAAGAGGGAAAACAGACGCAACCAGTCTCATTCATCGAGAAGGCCGGACTATCCCGGCCCAAGCGCCTATGCCGCCGCATATGGCCCAGTTCGCATCGAAATGCAAGGGGCCTGATGTTGCAGCGCAGCAAAAGCCATGAGGAAGCGGCGCTTGCGCTCTCTCGCGGGCATGATTACCACAATGCAGCTTTCCGTTTCGGGGACCGGTCATGAAGGACGTGCTGAAGGAACTCGAGCGCCGCCGCGAGATCGCCCGCATGGGCGGCGGCCAGGCCCGCATCGACGCCCAGCACAAGAAGGGCAAGCTGACCGCCCGCGAACGCATAGACGTCTTTCTAGACGAGGGCTCGTTCGAGGAGTTCGACATGTATGTCGAGCACCGCTCGACCGATTTCGGCATGGAGAAAACCAAGATCGCCGGCGACGGCGTCGTTACCGGCTGGGGCACCGTCAACGGTCGCCCGGTCTATCTTTTCGCCAAGGATTTCACCGTGTTCGGCGGCTCGCTGTCCGAGGCCCATGCCGAAAAGGTGGTCAAGGTCCAGGAGATGGCGCTGCGCAATCGCGCGCCGATCATCGGCCTTTACGACGCCGGCGGCGCCCGCATCCAGGAAGGCGTGGCGGCGCTCGGCGGCTATGCCGAGATCTTCCAGCGCAATGTACTGGCCTCTGGCGTCATCCCGCAGATTTCACTGATCATGGGCCCCTGCGCCGGCGGCGATGTCTATTCGCCGGCGATGACTGACTTCATCTTTATGGTTCGCGAAACCTCCTACATGTTCGTCACCGGGCCGGATGTGGTGAAGACCGTAACCAACGAGACGGTCACCGCCGAAAGCCTCGGCGGCGCTTCTATCCACACGACGAAGTCCTCGATCGCCGACGGAGCCTACGACAATGACGTCGAGGCGCTGCTGCAGATGCGCCGGCTGGTCGATCTGCTGCCCGCTTCCAACACGGCGGAAATTCCCGAGATCGAATGCTACCAGTCGGTCACCGATCACGATCTGTCGCTCGACAGGCTGATCCCCGACAATGCCAACAAACCCTACGACATCAAAGAGTTGATCCTTAAAGTTGCCGACGAGGGTGACTTCTTCGAGATCCAGCAGAATTTTGCGAAAAACATCGTCACCGGCTTCGGCCGTATCGAGGGCCGCACCGTCGGCTTCGTCGCCAACCAGCCGATGGTGCTGGCCGGCGTGCTCGATTCGGATGCCAGCCGCAAGGCGGCTCGTTTCGTGCGATTCTGCGACTGCTTCTCGATCCCGATCGTCACCTTCGTCGACGTGGCGGGCTTCAGGGCCTGCCACGCGGCGGGAAATTGTTGGGTGAGGCAGCCCCGCGGCCCGCCGAGGTTGGCGCATTGCCCAGCGCCGCGGCCCAAGATCAACCACAAGATCAGAGAGGG
>NZ_JAMYTU010000008.1:0-215669 GCF_040322615.1 Mesorhizobium sp. M0119 | reverse complement strand
TGGCGCTTCTTCGCCCTGCTGGCAAAAGGATTGTCCGAGGTGCGCAAGGCGATGCGGATCGGCACGCCGGGCATGTCGAAAGCCTCGCGCAGGCTGTTCGAGAGATAGCGGACATAGGATTGCGGCATCGCATCGGGGCGCGAGCAGGAGACGACGAAGCCGGGCGGCCGCGTCTTGGCCTGCGTGACATATTTGATCTTCAGCCGGCGCCCGGCGACGGCGGGCGGTCTCTTGCTTCAATGAGGTTTTTCGGTGGCGTGCTGCGGTCAGGGGTTAATTCCCCGAGGGCCCCGGCGTAGCTGAATCTGGCGGGTACCGCAGCATTTCTTGAACTTCATACCTGAACCGCAAGGACATTGATCATTGCCGCCGCGTTGCAGCCGGCCGACCAGGGGCAGCAGCGCTGCGGAAGGCAGGAGCGCTGCCGCAAGGGCAGCCAACTTGGCCGAGATTCCCGGTACGACGAGGCGACGACCGGATTTGAACCCTCGCCACGCCCGTTCAGCCACATACTCCGGATCCACCTTAGGCAAGATGTTGAAGAGCACCGTCTGATTGGCGCCTGACCTTGCGAGAAACTCCGTCGACACCGGGCCTGGTGCAACGCATGTGACCGTCACACCGGTTCGGCGCAATTCCTGGTGAAGCGCCTCTGAGAAGAAGCGCACGAAAGCTTTGCTAGCGAAATACAGAGCCATATAAGGCCCGGGAACGAACCCGGCCACGGAACTGAGATTGAGCACCCCGCCCCGTCGGCGCGCCACCATTCCCGGCAGAAAATGGAGGGTCAGCTCTGTGAGGGAATGTATATTGAGATCGATGATCCCGAGTTGACCATCAATAGGCAGCGCCGTCGTCGCGCCCCGCAGGCCATAGCCGGCGCTGTTGACCAGGACATCACAGACCAGGCCGTGTGCGGACAGAAAGCCCTCCAGGCGCGTTGGCGCATCGCCTGCCACGAGATCCAACTCGAGCGTGAATGCCTCGCCGCCCGCCTCCCTAACCTCAGACGCCGCGGCGGCCAAACTGTCAGGCGAGCGGGCAACCAGCACAACCGCACCGCGCTCCCGTGCAGCGACGCTCGCAATTGCCCGGCCAATTCCACCCGAGCCGCCAATCACGACGACGGCTGGCCGGAATTCACCGTGCGAATTCACGTCGCGTTCCTCTGTCTTGCAGGAGCGGCAACACTTTGACCGAGCAACACCACTTCATTGGCGACAGTACCGTTCAGAATCTTTTCAAATCTCTCCAGTGCACGTGCGACGTTCGCTCCATCCATGACCCGGTGATCGTAGTGGATGCGGACATTCACCGATCCGTCTTTGGCGATCGGACCGTAGTTGAGAAGCGTGGTCAATGGTGTCAGCGGGTTGAGTGATTCCGCACCGAGACCAGAATAGACGGACAGTTGGAAGGTACCGAAGTAATTTGCCCTTTGCCGGGCGATGTTCAACCCTAGCCACATAAGCAGCCACCTGACGGGCGCGGGCGCACCTGCCACCCGCAAGGCACGCCGAAACTCCGGGACCTCCTGGATCGGCCGTGATCGAGCCGCGTGGATGGATGCCTCAAGTTCCGTGATGGAGTAGCGCTCCGGGCATTTGATGCGGCTCAGCAGAACGGCCGGCTCGCCATCATATTCGCGCTCGTGGGCAATCGAGGCTACGCTTGCCGGATACTCGTAAAGCTGCGGCCAGGGCAACTTGACATAGGCGCGCCGCAGTTCCGGCATCTCTAGGGCAAGAAGCGCATATCCTTTCAGGAAGATCGCGGTCCACGAGGGCCTGGTCTGCTGCGCCATTCTAGCCCTTACGAGTGGGCCAAGGTTCATCTGACGCTGCACCGCGACCCGTGGCACGCCGATCGAAAACCTCATCAGATCGCCAACAAGGCGCCGGGGCGCGGAAAGCTTGAGGGCTCGGCCTCGCATCAAACGTACCTCTAATAAAGATAAGGGAATATTCGCTTGGTCTTTTCCATATAGGCACGGTATTGCGGGCCGAAATTCTCCAGCATCATACGCTCTTCCTCGTCCACTCTCAGCAGGAAAAGGACTGCGAACCCAATCAAACCCGATATGCCCGCAATCCAGTTCGGCAGCAGAAAGACCTGGCCGAGGCCCATGAGCAGGAACGAGGTATACATCGGGTGGCGGACCAAGGCGTATGGTCCGGCGCAGATGAGTTCATGCCGTTCGCGGATCTCCAGCGTAATCGACCAGTTCCGGCCAAGTTCCTTGTGGGACCTGCGAAAAACCCATAGCGCGGAGCAGAAGATGATTGTGCCGAGAGCCACGGCCCACGCGCTGGCCGGGTGGTCAGCCGCTGCGGGCATGCCGGTGACAACATAGAAGGCAGGCAGGATTGCGAGGCCAAACAGAGCAGATGCAAGCCCGACGATCTCGGAACGTGAGCGGTAGCCAGTTACAATTCGCACGCGCCTTGCCCGGCGCTCGAAGGGATACCGGATCACGTACCAAGCAACGATGCCGATCAACCAAATGACCTCGCCAAGTGAGGCTGCCGCAATGCTCACTTCAGGTCACCAGCGCCCTTTCTGCGATCGCGACTGTAGCAGCTGCCCCTGGGTATGGCCACTTCACCCATCGCCCTCGATTTCGTCACCGGCCGACCTTCAGGCGCAGCGATCCTCTCCGAGTTAGTCCGCAGACGCGAAAGCCGGAGGGGCAGTACCGATCGCATTCGGTCCCATTCATCCCTCGAATCTTGGTTATGTATTCATCTCCCGAAGCTCGGTTATGAATTGTTGCGGCCGGAGCTGAATGGCGGGAGTCTTATATCCCATGGAATGAGCGATGTTCGCCACGAAGCCGTTGCAGTTCAAGACCGTCGCCTGCCAGACATGCGAACTCGCCTGCAGCTTGCGGATGTAGGCAACGACTTTGTCGTATTCGGCCCGGGTCAGTATGATTTGCCAGCTTGCGGATCTGTATGGTTCTTCCAGATCACCGTCGCTCCACCCGGTTTCGGCTGGCACCGGCACGACATGGCCCAGAACATAGGGAACCGCACTGTTCGAAGCCGGGTGAAGGCCCGCGACTTGGGGATCGATCATTCTCCCGGCCCGGTCCACGCGCCCAAAAACTGCGTAGGTGTGGCCGTAGCTTAGGGCGTAGCGGGAGCGGAACTCGATGAAGTACCGCTCGTCGTTTTTTTGAGGCGCAGCTCCGCCATCGGCATAAGATACGAAATTCGGCTGGGGCGGCAGGTCTTTCGTCTGACATGCCGCTGCCGGGAGGGCCACCAACGCCACAAGCAAGAGACGGCTATTTATAAGCGTCATCGCCGCGTCCATTCCCGAACTTCACAAAGCACAGACTTAATAACGGCCTATGCCCGCCAACCGCGCCCTAGGCTATGAAGCCGGCCAAAGCCCCGGCTGCGTATGTATGGGGAAGGGCTTGGCACCCCTTCCCCATACAAGCCGGTCCTTACTTAATCACTGGTTGCTCTACCGGAGCGGGCGCCGGAGCTTTACCCTTTCCTTTGCCGATCCAGTCGTTCGCGCAGCCGCTCAGGCTGGCAACGGCGAGCACAGCAACCATTGCAATCAATATCCTGCTCATCAAGCAATCCTTTCCCCGGGGGCGGAATAGCCTATAGAATCGCCACAAATAAAACGATATGCAGCCCCACGAAGTTAGCTGCGATCTACACCAACGCCTAGTGCAGAAATGACACAGTTGGCACCCGGTTGTCGGCGGCACCTTTGCGGTGACGTGCTGGCAGGGTTCACCGTCCAACGGAGATCAGGCCTGCCCACCATCAAACAACCACCACCGTCGTGCCCAAAGGAGTACGGTCGTAGAGGTCAATGACGTCGTCATTTATCATACGGATGCACCCGTTCGATACCGCTGTGCCTATCGTCCATGGCTCGTTTGTACCATGTATCCGGAAGTGGGTGTCGCGCCCGTCGCGATAGAGATAAAGGGCACGCGCACCAAGCGGGTTGTTTGGTCCGCCAGGGACCCCCCCTGCATACTGCACCAGGCGCGGCTTGCGCTGCATCATGCTGGCGGTGGGTGTCCACGACGGCCAGTCCGCCTTGCGGCCGACGGTCGCTGTACCCTTGAACGAAAGTCCCTGCTCGCCGACGCCAACGCCGTAGCGCGTCGCCCACCCGTCCGTCTCGACGGCATAGAGAAAACGTTGCGAAGTATCGACGACGATCGTTCCGGCCGGCTCGTTTCGGTCGTACCGCACATGCTGCCGTCGGTAACGAGGATTCAGGCCACGCCTTGGTCCGAACGCGGATGAAATCGACGTGCATCCGGAGATCATCAGAGCCAGACTACCCAGCACGAGCCCCCGGCGCGCAATGTGGTGTTCTTCCATTTGTACCTGCTAGGAAACTGGTCATCTACCGCCGCCCTCGTCTCTACCATTCCAAGGCCTGCGGGCCAAGTCTCGCTGTGTGGTGGCAAAAATGAATTCACAGGATTAACAAGCGAATTGGAGCGAAACTTCTTGCGATAACCGTCTGCCTCTGTTCGGTTATGTCAAAATTGGCATAGGACAGAGACGATGAAGCCTGACTTCCATGGTAAAGTCGCGATTGTGACCGGCGCAGGCTCCGGAATAGGGGCGGCTGTTTCACGGCAACTCGCGCAAGAAGGAGCCGAGGTTGTTGTCGCCGACCTTGATGCCGAGGCCGCGCAGTGCAAAGCCGCCGAAATAAGCTCGCAAGGAGGCAGGGCCTACGACTTTGCGGTAGATGTCACGGATGCGGCAGCCGTGGAAAAGCTGATCGAGTTCACTGTCCAGAAATGCGGCGGACTGGATATGGCGGTAAACAATGCAGGTGTCGATGGTATTCGAAAAGCAACGGCAGACTATCCGCTCGACAACTGGCACAAGCTGATAAACGTCAATCTAAATGGCGTTTTCTACAGCATGAAGTACGAAATCGCCGCGATGCTGGATCGAGGCGGAGGCGCCATCGTGAACATGTCCTCCGTTCTCGGTTCCGTCGGCTTGCCAACTGCGTCCGCTTACACGGCAGCGAAACACGGGGTCGTTGGATTAACCAAGGTTGCGGCGATTGAATATGCGAGGATGGGCATCCGGATCAATGTCGTCGGCCCCGGCTGGATCGAAACGCCTCTTTTATCGGAGCAAATGGAGGCATTAGCCAGCCGGCGCATGGCAGGTCTTCAGCCGATGGGCAGACGCGGGAAACCGGAAGAGGTAGCGGCTCTTGTATGCTTCCTCTTGTCCGACCAGGCCAGCTTTATCACTGGGAGCTACCATCTGGTGGACGGAGCTTACACCGCCCATTAGGTGCAGAGGCTGTCCCCACTCGCGCTGGCTACCGTCAGGGCGATGACGCCGCAGATCGCCGGGCTGCCCGCACTGCCTGAGATGGGCTGTTCCCGCATCGCAAGGAAGGCCGAGCCAGACCCGGTGGCGGCGCTACTTGCCGACATCCTGCTGCAGGCGGCGGTGGAATCGCCTACCCGAAAATGTGCAGGCGCTGCCCGCGAGCGGCCTGCGGAGCGTAGCCTGATGCGGGCGCCCAGAAGACGCGCAACTCAGTGGCGCTTCTTCGCCCTGCTGGCAAAAGGATTGTCCGAGGTGCGCAAGGCGATGCGGATCGGCACGCCGGGCATGTCGAAAGCCTCGCGCAGGCTATTCGAGAGATAGCGGACATAGGATTGCGGCATCGCGTCCGGCCGTGAGCAGGAGACGACGAAGCCGGGCGGCCGCGTCTTGGCCTGCGTGACATATTTGATCTTCAGCCGGCGCCCGGCGACGGCGGGCGGCGGATGATGCGCCAGGATGCCTTCCAGCCAGCGGTTGAGCTTGCCGGTCGACACACGGCTGTTCCAAACTCGATGCGTCCTGATGACAGCATCCATCAGCTTGTCGAGGCCACGCCCGGTTTCGGCCGAGACCGGCACCGCCTGCATGCCGCGCGCCTGCGGCAACAGCCGCTCGGTTTTTTCGCGCAGCTCGGCCAGCAACTCCTGGGGATGGTCGACAAGGTCCCATTTGTTGAAGGCGATCACCGGGGCACGGCCCTCGCGGATGATCAGGTCGGCGATCTGCAGATCCTGTTTCTCGAAGGGGATGGTGGCGTCGAGCACGATGATGACGATCTCGGCAAAGCGGATGGCGCGCAAGCCGTCCTGCACCGACATCACTTCGAGCTTTTCGTGGATCCTGGCCTTGCGGCGCATGCCGGCGGTGTCGAACAGTTTTAGCCGGCGGCCATGCCAGTCCCAGTCGACCGAGATGGAATCGCGGGTGATGCCGGCCTCGGGGCCGGTCAACAGCCGCTCCTCGCCGATCAGCGCGTTGATCAGCGTCGACTTGCCCGCGTTGGGGCGGCCGACGACGGCGATGCGCATCGGCTTGGTGTCGTCATAGCTCGGCTCGGCGTCCGGGTCGGTGATGTCCTCGCCGATCAGCACCTCGCTGGCGGCGACCTCATCCTCGCCAGCCTCTTCGTCCTCGCCGAAGGCGCGCGCCTCGCCAAGTGCTGCGATCACCGCGTCGCGCAAATCGGGCAGGCCCTGGCCGTGTTCGGCCGAGACCGGGATCGGCTCGCCAAGGCCGAGCTCCCAGGCCTCCAGCATGCCGCCCTGGGCGCCGCGCGCCTCGGCTTTGTTGGCAACGACGACAACCGGCTTGCCTGATTTGCGCACGATCTCGGCGAAGGTCTTGTCGTCGGGCATCAGCCCGGACTTGGCATCGATCGTGAAAAAGATCAGGTCGGCCTCGCGGATGGCGATCTCGGTCTGGGCGCGCATGCGGCCGGGCAGCGTCGAGGCCGCCGCATCCTCGAAGCCGGCGGTGTCGATGACGTCGAAATGCAGGTCGTAGAGCTTGGCGGCATGGACGCGTCGATCGCGGGTAACGCCCGGCGTGTCGTCGACAAGCGCCAGCTTCCTTCCCACCAGCCGATTGAAAAGGGTCGATTTGCCGACGTTAGGCCGGCCGATGATGGCGACTTTGAAGGTCATGGAATATCACGACACGCCGCCCGAGCCGCGGATCAGCTCGGACATCAATGTCGCCCGCTCGCGCGTGTTGCGCGGGGCGCCGTCATCCGCGGCGATCTGGTCGAACAGCTTCAATGCCTCCGCCGCCTTGCCTTCCTTCCAGGCGGCAAGGCCAAGCGCCTCGCGCGCCGTATGGCGCAGCGTGTTGGTGTCGGCGGTGAGCGCCTCGACGCGGCTGGAGACATCGGCGAAAGAGCCGTGGTCGACCAGAAGCAGCGCTGCCCTGAGGCGCGCCATGTCGCGAATGCCGGATGGGATCTTGGTGTCGGCGGCGACCTCGTCGAAATCCTTGACGGCGGCGTCGACGTCGCCCTTGTCAGCCTTGACGGTTGCCGCGCGCATGCGGGCGAGCAGCGGATAGGCGCCGTAGCCGTCCTTCTCCAACGCCTCCAGAGCGGCAAGCGCCTCGTCGTTCTTGCCGTCATTGGCGAGCTTGAGCGCCTGCGAGAAGGCATCGCCCGAGCGGTTGGCGCGGGTCTCGTCCCAATAGCGGTAGCCGACGACGGCAGCAGTGCCGAGCACCACCAGCACGGCCAGCACGAGCAAGGCGGGACCGAAACGGTCCCACAGCGCATGCGCCTGGTCGCGACGAATCTCTTCGTTGACTTCGCGGATAAAACTGTCGTCCGACATGGATCAAAACCATTCATGCCCCGGCCGGGGCGGTTGATGAGCCCGCGTTTTAGCGAAATTTTGCCGGCATGGAAGGGGTTCGGCAGGAAAATCGCCTATTCACGAGGCAGTCGCCGCCAACGGCGGCCGCACTGGTCGATCGTATCCGTGCCATATTTCACCGGTAGGCGTCGCTTCTACATTCCTCAATCCAGTCAGATGCCTTTGCCCCGTTTGTCCCGCGTTATTGCGTTTTCGATCGCGTCGCTTGCGGCGGGCGCTGCTTTTGCCGACCCGCCGGCGACGCCGGCAAAACCGAAACAGGTCGTCATCATCTCGTTCGACAGTGCCCGCGACATTTCGCAGTGGCAGCGCAGCCGGGCGCTGGCCCAGCGCACAGGCGCGCATTTCACCTATTTTGTCTCCTGCGTGTTCCTGTTGTCGCCGCAGACACGCAGCCAATACACCGCGCCCGGCAAAACAGCCGGCAAATCGAACATCGGCTTTGCCGCCTCCAAACAAGAAGTCGCCGAGCGGCTCGAGCAGATCAACCTTGCCGCCTCCGAAGGCCACGATATCGGCAGCCATGGCTGCGGCCATTTCGACGGCAAGGACTGGAGCAAAGCCGACTGGCTGAGCGAGTTCGGCTCATTCAAGCATATTCTCGAAAACGCCTATTCGATCAACGGCATTGCACCTGAACCAAAGGGCTGGCGCGATTTCGCGCGCAAGTCGGTGGTCGGGTTCCGCGCGCCTTATCTGTCGGCAAACAAGGCGCTCTACGAGGCGCTGCCAGCGGCCGGCTTCCTGCTCGACGCAAGCGGCGTCTCGCGTGGGCCGGTTGAGCCGCCGACCGTCAACGGCATCACGCGTTTTTCGCTACCGCAGATCCCGGAAGGGCCGAGTTCAAGGCGTGTGATCGCCATGGATTACAATCTCTATGTCAGGCATTCCGGCGGCTTCGAGCGGCCGAGCATGGCAGAAGAGTTTGCCGACCGGACCTACCACGCCTTTCGCGCCGCCTTCGACGCGCAATACCAGGGCAAGCGCATTCCGCTGGAGCTCGGCTTCCACTTCACGCTGATGAACGACGGCGCCTACTGGAACGCGCTGGAACGCTTTGCCGGCGAGGTCTGCGTCAAAGCGGACGTCGAGTGCATCAGTTTTCACGACTACGTTTCGCGGCGAGGTGAAAGACAGGCGGCGGCGGGCGGCTGAGCCCAAGTGATCGCCGCCCGCCATCATCAGCTTACCGGCTGGTCCTCAGGGCGCAAGCCGGCTTGCTCACGTTCCAGATAGCGCTGATCGATCGCCGGCAGCGGTTCCCCTTCCAGCGTCGCCTCGAAGGCTCGGAGGCGTTTGTAGATCGAGATCAGTTCCACGATCGTCGGCCAAGCATTCACCAGATACTGAAATGAAGATCGGACCTGCTCAAACGAGTTGAGAATCTGGTTCAGAGCGCCGAGCTTGATTTTCCCCGCGACCATCGTAGGAACAAGAACGATGTATGGAAATATATTGTCAATTTGTAGATAGAATATTCTAGCAACGTTAAAATATAAGTAATGAAAGTATTTACGAAAATAGATGCTTCTTACACTTCTAAAAAGATCAGCGACAGTTGGCGGTTGCGCGCGATCTGCGTCGTCCTCACCATAGACTAATTCTTTTCGGTAGGCTGCTTCGACACGTTGGGTGCGGAACTCGAGACCCGGTAGCTTGATTCCTACCACTGCCAAGAAAGTAGTCCCGAAGAGCGACCAAAGGATTGCCACAACGACCAGGGAGTAAGGCACCGTGCCTATAATCGGCAGTTCCGTGACGTTCTGAGAGAGATGCAGCAGCACGGGAAGGAACGCTATCAGTGTCATGATGGACCCGACTAAACTTACGCCCAGATCCTCCATCGTGCTGGAGAAACGCATCGTGTCCTCTTGAACACGCTGGGATGCACCTTCGATGCGCCTCAATCTTTCCCAGTTGGTCATGTAGTATTCATTCATTGCGGTACGCCAACGAAATATCCAATGACTTACAAAAAACCGGTTGAGGGCGCCAACCGTCACAGCCAGAAGCGCAATCCACATAATTGTCAGCAGTTGGATATAGAAGTCCCACGGCGTCGTAGAGTACGGTGTGCCTAAAGCCTTCTGGATAAGGTCATAGAAAGGGCCATACCAGTCATTGAAGGCGACATTTACCTGCACCTGGTAATAGATCACAAAGAGGATCAGTGAGGTGCCAAGGATCGACCAATTCCGCCATGGATGAGGTCGGTACCAGGCCCAAAAGCCGTAGAAAATGAGGACGACAGCCGCAAAATATATGTAGAACCAGAGAAATGGCTTCGACCAAAAGAGCGACACGCCAATGATCTTGTCAACGCCGGCGGCCATCGGGGGCAGTCCAAACACTGCGCCAAGTTGCTCTCCTCCAAAAAACCAGAACAGAACGGCCGCGAGGCTCCAGACGGCTACCGAAGAGAAGAAGAGCTTCGGCTGCGGAAAAAACGATACGAACACTGTGGGGAAATCCTCGGTCGATGCGCAAATCAGCGGGGTTCAGCGGGCATAAAGTCACACATTAGTGGGAAAGAAAATGCCCGCTACCCAATGCCCGTCGTCGAGCAAGACCATAATCATGGCGATTTTGGCGCAGCCGACCAGGCGATCGCACCCGAGGCCAGCAGGACGGCGGCGGCCACGATCGAGGCAAGGAAGAAGTTACCCGAGGCCTGCGCAAGCAGCCCGGCGACGATCGGGCCGATGATCTGGCCAAGGCCGAAGGCGGCCGTCATGATCGCCAGCATCCGGCGTGGTGCTTGCGGAGCAAGCTGCCTGCCGGTCTGCAGGCCAAGCGCGGTGATGGCGATGAAGGTGCCGCCGACGAGAAGGCCACCGAGCAGCGGCCCGGTGCGCCCGCCCATGATGACACTGGCGCTGACGCCGACCACCTCGACCAGGCACCCCAGGGCGTAGGTGGCACAGAGCCCGATTTTAGCCGCGAGCTTCTGCCACAGCCAGACCGAAGGAAAACCGGCAAGTCCGGTGACCATCCAGACCACAGCCTCGAAGACGCGGCCGCCGCCGCCCTGGCGGACGATCGCGACCAGGAACGTTGCCGTGACGATGTAGCCGAAGCCGAACAGGCCGTAGGCGACGATGATCTTCACCAGCGACCGGTCTTTCGGCAGTGCCGGCTCGCTCCCGGTGGTGCTGTTCGCGGCCGAGGTGCCGCCGGCCAGCAAGGCAACGGCGGCAAAGCCGCAGGCTGAAATTACCGCGGACCACAGCCAGCCCGCCGCCCAGCCGGCATGTTCGGTGACGAGGACTGCCAACAGCGCCGAGGACGCCGCGATGCCGAGGCCGACACCGCCGAAATATAACGCCTGCAGGTCGTTTCGCCCGACCGCGGCGAGATGACCGAAAACGATGCTGGTCATGAAGACCAGCACGAAGGCGCTGGCGAGGCCGGCAAGAAAGCGGATGAGGAGAAAGGCGGGCATCGTGCCGGTCAGGCCCATCAGCCCGGCGAGGATCGCGGTGGCGGCAAGGCCGGCCAGCATCAGCTGGCGCTCGCGGCCTTGCGCCCAGCCGCCGGTGGCGGCAAGCGCGCCGACAAGGTAGCCGAGATAATTGGCCGAAGCGATCCAGCCGGCATCCGCCGGCGACAGGCCGAGCTCTTCCATCATGCCAGGCAGGATCGGCGTATAGACGAAGCGGCCGATGCCCATGGCGACGGCCAGGGCGATCATGCCGGCGATTGCCAGGCGCAAGGGCGAAGCGATGTTCATCGCGGTGCACCATAGGTGCGCCTGCCGGTGAGACAATCCGCCTTTTATTGGGCCAGAAGTGTTCGCGGCCGCGTCGGCGGCTGGCTCGCCTGAGGTGCCAAGCACGATCCTCGTTCAGGAACTCAGCCGCAGCAGGTCGAGGTCGTCTCGTAGTGAGTACGACCCGCGGTCAGCCTGAATGGCATGTCGGCGAGTTCGCGCTCCGACATGGTGTCGAGCATCGGATGCGACAGCGGATCGGTCACCCAGCTGGTGGCCTCGCTGTCATGCCGGTGTGGCTGCGTTCCGATCGGGGAAAAGGCGCCGAGCCATGACAAAATCTTCATCAGATTGCCTCCTCACTCTGAGTAGCCCACTTAGAATCCGGCATCCGGCAGTGTCTGGCAATTGAGATTTCAGCCGTTCGAGTTTAGAAAAACTGTATGGCTATGCTGAACCGCGTCCATCTCAACGGCTTGCGCGCCGTCGAAGCCGTCGCGCGCCTGGGCTCGCTCGCGGCGGCGGCCGGCGAGCTCAACGTCTCGGTCAGCGCCGTCAGCCAGCAGATCAACCGGACAGAAAAGCAGCTCGGCCGGGCGCTGTTCGAACGAACGCCAGCTGGCCTGGTGGCGACGGAATTCGGCACGGTCTTTACCGCGCGGCTCAGCGCAGGCTTCCGCGAGCTCGCACAGGCGGTAGCGCTTGCCGATGAAAGCTCGGAGTGCACGCTGGTGGTTTCGGTGGCGCCGGCTTTCGCCTCGAAATGGCTGCTGCCGCGGCTGTCGCGGCATTTCGCCCGCCATCCGAACGTGCTCCTGCGCATCGATGCCTCGGTGCGGCTTGCCGATCTCGATCGTTCGGACATCGACATCGCCATCCGGCTCGGCGACGGCAAATGGCCCGGCGGGCGGTCCGAATTGCTGCTGGCGCAGGAGGTGTTTCCGGTCTGTGCACCGGTGATCGCCAGCAAGCTGAAATCGATAGAGGACCTTGCATTGACCTGTGCGATCACCGACGAAAGATCGATGATCAGTTGGGAGAGCTGGTTCGAAGCGGCCGAGGTGGAGCCGGTCACCTTCATGAAGGGCGCGCGCTTCACCGATCCGATGCTGTGCCTGGAATCGGCGATTGCCGGTCATGGCGTCATGCTCGGCTGGCAGTTGCTGGCCGCCGACGCGTTTGCCGACGGCCGGCTCGTCGCGCCGTTCGGCGTACGCGCGCAGAGCGGCCTCGGCTATTGGCTGGTGACTTCGGCCAGCAAGAGCGAAAGCCGCAAGGTCAGGGATTTCAAGATCTGGATCCGCGAAGAGATCGAGGGGACGATGGCGCAGTTCAGGTCGCTCGAGAGCGCCAGTTGAGCCTGCCGGCACATCACGGTGGAAAGGTCGGTAGCGCCGGTCTATGTAAGAATACAGTCCCCAATCACGGCAGGCAGGATCATGACCACACATTCGCGCGGCGTTTCCGCAACCATCGACCCGGTGAAGCTCGACAGGCTGGCGGAAGTCGCCGTCAAGGTCGGGCTGCAATTGCAACCGGGTCAGGATCTGGTGCTGACCTCGTCTATTGCAGCGGTGCCTTTGACGCGGCGGATCGTCGAGCACGCCTACAAGGCAGGTGCGGGCCTGGTGACGCCGATCTTCAACGATGACGAGATCACGCTGGCGCGCTTCCGCTACGGCGCCGACGCTGGTTTCGACCGCGCCGCCGGCTGGCTCTATGAAGGCATGGCCAAAGCCTTCGCCAACAATGCGGCGAGGCTTGCCGTGCGCGGCGAGGATCCGTCGCTGCTTTCGGCGCAGGACCCGGCAAAAGTCGCACGTGCCAACAAGGCGAATTCGATGGCCTACCAGCCGGCGCTGGAGAAGATCACCGGCTTCGACATCAACTGGAACATCGTCGCTTATCCCGATCAGGCCTGGGCCAAGCAGGTTTTCCCGGACGACGCCGAAGACGTCGCCGTGGCCAAGCTTGCCGACGCCATCTTTGCCGCCTCGCGGGTGGACGTCGAAGACCCGATCGGCAATTGGACGGCACACAATGCGGCGCTGAAGAGCCGCACCGAATGGCTGAACGGCCACAATTTCCACGCGCTGCATTTCACCGGCCCCGGCACCGACCTGACCGTCGGGCTGGCCGAGGGCCACGAGTGGATGGGCGGCGCCTCGACCGCCAAGAACGGCATCACTTGCAACCCCAACATCCCGACCGAAGAGGTTTTCACCACGCCGCATGCAAGGCGCGTCGAAGGCCATGTCACCAGCACCAAGCCGCTGTCCTACCAGGGCACGCTGATCGACGGCATTGCGGTGCGTTTCGAGGCGGGCCGTATCGTCGAGGCAAAAGCTTCGAAAGGTGAGGATGTGCTGCAAAAGGTGCTCGATACCGACGAAGGCTCGCGCCGTCTCGGCGAGGTGGCGCTGGTGCCGCATTCCTCGCCGATCGCCAAGAGCGGGCTCTTGTTCTTCAACACGCTGTTCGACGAGAACGCCGCCTGCCACATCGCGCTTGGCCAGTGCTATTCGAAGTGCTTCGTCGACGGCGCCTCGCTCAGCCAGGACGAGATCGCGGCGCGCGGCGGCAACAAGAGTTTCATCCACATCGACTGGATGATCGGCTCGGACAAGATCGACATAGACGGCGTCCATAAGGACGGCAGCCGCGTGCCGGTGATGCGCAAGGGCGAGTGGGTTTAGGCCCGGGATCTCTAAGCGAAGGCCAGCAAGCAGCGGCGCCTGCTGGGCCATGCGGAGTTGGCAATGGAGCTCGCGGTCAAGCGCATCTATGAGCAGCCGGCGCCCGATGACGGGCATCGGGTGCTGGTGGATCGCATATGGCCTCGCGGCGTCCGCAAAGAGGACGCGGCGCTGACGGTCTGGCTGAAGAACATCGCGCCAAGCAATGCGTTGCGCAAATGGTTCGGTCATGAGCCGGCGCGCTGGGCGGAATTCCAGCGGCGATACCGCGATGAGCTCGACTGGAACGGCGAGGCGGTGGCGGAACTACGCGCCTTGCTCGGTGAAGACAAGGTGACGCTGCTCTACGGCGCCCATGACGAGGCCCATAATAATGCGGTCGCGTTGGCGAGCTATTTGCGGGGGATCAATTAGTCACGCCGGCGGGACAGCGCCCCCTCTGTCCTGCCGGACATCTCCCCCTCAAGGGGGGAGATTGGCAGCTTCGCCGAAAGCGCCCTTCTTTGGAGACTAGCGAAAGCCGAAGTGACATCCAATCTCCCCACTAGAGGGGGGAGATGTCCGGCAGGACAGAGGGGGGCGCGACGGATCGCGGCGGGTCGGTCCTATTTCCCACTCACCGCCTGCTGATAAACATCAGGCTTGAAGCCAACCAGTATCCTGTCGCCAAGTTCCAGCACTGGTCGCTTTATCATCGTCGGTTTGGCCAGCATCAGCGCCTTGGCCTTCTTTTCATCCAGACCCATCCTGTCCTCGTCCGACAGTTCACGGAACGTTGTGCTCGCCTTGTTGAGCAGGATTTCCCAGCCGACCTTGCCTGACCAGCCGTTCAGCCGATCCGCGTCAAGCCCGTCTGCCCTGTAGTCGTGAAAGCGATAGGCAACATCATGGCTCGCCAGCCAGGAACGCGCCTTCTTGACCGTATCGCAATTGGTAATGCCGTACATGGTGATCGTCAAAACGCGTCCTCGGACCAGTCGAATCTGACGACACCCTAAAACCGCGCCTCTCGGTTTTCCAGCGGCCTCGCCGGGCTCCGCGATTTTCGCGCTTGCCAATAGTAAGGAATTTCCCTAAGTGTTTTCTGAGCCTACTCTGGTCACGCGGAATGGCCGAGGCAAGGAAACGACCATGACGGGCCTGCAGACCGAAAGCCCCCCGCCGATCGACGGCATTTTCCGGGCGCTCGCCGATCCGACCCGGCGACGCGTGGTCGAGCGACTGAACCGAAGCCCCGCCTCGGTCAGCGAGCTTGCGCAGCCGTTCGAGATGGCCCTGCCATCCTTCATCGAGCATCTCAGGGTTCTGGAAGGCTGCGGGCTGGTGCATTCGGAGAAGGCAGGCCGCGTCAGGACCTACCGGCTCGCGCCGGAGCCGTTGAAGCTCGCGGAAAACTGGTTGGCCGAGCAGCGTGCGCTGTGGGAGCGCCGCCTCGACCAGTTCGACGACTACGTGCTGAAACTCAAGGAGACAGACAGATGAATATGGTCCCGTTGTTCCAGCCCGATCCGAAGCTCGACCTCGTGCTCGAACGGACGATCGAGGCGCCGCGAGAACTGCTGTGGATGGCCCTGACGAGACCCGAGCATGTCCGCCAATGGTTCACGCCGAAGCCGTGGATCATCACCGATTGCGAGATCGACCTGCGGCCCGGCGGCCTGTTCCGCACCCGCATGCAGTCGCCCGACGGCAAGGAGGTCAACGACAGGCGTTGCTGCTACCTCGAGATTGTCCCGAACGAGCGGCTGGTGTGGACCGATGCGCTGCTGCCAGGCTACCGGCCGTCAGGCGACCCATTCATTACAGCGGTCATATCGCTGCAATCGTATGGCGAGACGACGCGCTACACCGCCACCGCCATCCACCGCGACGAAGCCACGCGCAACAGCCACGAGGAGATGGGCTTCTACGACGGCTGGGGCACAGTGGCGGATCAGTTGGCCGGCTATCTCAAGACGATCTGAGGCGACCCTGCTTCGCACTCACATTGCGGCCACGGAGCCGTCGTGGCCGTTCAACCGAACGGCGGTGCCGAAGGCACCAACGCTCGCAACAAATTTGACGGTTGGCGTAATGCCAATGTTGAAGGCTCAGGCGCCGTAGCCGATGATGCCCTTGATCTCGAGGAAATCGTGGATCGCCCAGTCGGCGTATTCGCGGCCGTTGCCGGACTGCTTGTAGCCGCCGAAGGGCGCGAACGTGTCCCATTCCGGATAATTGATCGAGACCTGCCCGGCACGCAGCCGGCTGGCAATCTTGCGGGCGTGGTCGATATCACCGGACTGCACATAGGCGGCCAGGCCATAGACGGTGTCGTTGGCGATCTTCACCGCATCATCATCGTCCTCGTAGGAGATGACCGACAGGACCGGCCCGAAGATCTCCTCCTTCTCGATGGTCATGCCGGGCCTGACGTGGCCGAAAACGGTCGGCCGCACATAGTAGCCACGGTTGAGGTGCTCCGGCCGGCCGGGGCCGCCGGTGACCAGCGTTGCGCCCTCGGCGATACCGGCCTCGATCAGTCGCTGGATCTTGTCGAACTGGATGTTGCTGACCACCGGCCCGAGCTTGGTCTCTTCCGAGCGCGGGTCGCCGACCTTGTGCGCTTCGGCCGCCTTTTTGGCGATGGTCAGCGCTTCGTCGTGGCGGGCGGCCGGCACCAGCATGCGCGTCGGCGCATCGCAAGACTGGCCGCTATTGCCGAAACACGCCTTGACACCCTTGCGCACCGCCGTCTCGAAGTCGGCGTCGGGCAGCACGATGTTGGCCGATTTGCCGCCCAGTTCCTGCGCCACGCGCTTGACCGTCTCGGCCGCCGTCTTGGCGACGATGATGCCGGCCCGGGTCGAGCCGGTGAACGAGACCATATCGACATCAGGATGGCCGGCCATGACCTGGCCGACATCCGGGCCGGTGCCATTGACCATGTTGTAGACGCCCTTCGGCGTGCCGGCAGCCTCCATCACTTCAGAAAAGACGATGCCGCTGATCGGCGCTATCTCGGAAGGCTTCAGCACGACGGTGCAGCCGGCGGCAATGGCCGGCGCCACCTTGCAGACGATCTGGTTGAGCGGCCAGTTCCACGGCGTAATCAGCGCGCAGACGCCGATCGGTTCCTTGGCCACCATGGTGGTGCCGCGCTTCTCGCTGAATTCGTAATCCTCCAGCGCCTTGATGGTGGCTTCCATATGCGCCCTGCCCGCCCAGGCCTGCGCCTCGCGCGCCCACCTGATCGGCGCGCCCATTTCCTGGCTGACCGCCTGGGCGATGTCCTCGTAGCGCTCATTGTAGACTTCGAGGATACGCTTCAGCAGCTTCAGGCGCTCGGTCTTGCTGGTTTGCGAGAAGGCCGGGAATGCCGCCTTGGCTGCCGCCACGGCCTTGTCGACATCGGCTTTCGAGCCGACCGAGATTTTGGTGTAGGCCTCTTCAATGGACGGGTCGATCACATCCAGGGTCGCCGGCACCACGGGGCCGACCCATTGGCCATCGATGAAGAAGTTGAGATGATTGCTCATGGGCCGTGCTCCGGTTTTCTGGAAGTTTGAAAGTCAGACTAGCTTGGCAGCATAGGGCAGTTGGCGCCACGGCGCAGGCTGATATGCGCCACGTCGCCGACGCTGAATTGAAAACCCTCCGCCCGGCGCGGCGCGTCGATCACCACCTGTGTCCCCTGCCCCAGCTCTGCATGAAGGCGCAAGGTGCGGCCGTGAAAGACGATGCTGTTCACCCGCACCGGTGCAGTACCGGCCGCGGCCTCGGTCGTGGCCAAAAGGTCCTCCGGACGCACGCCGATGGTGCGCACCGTGCCCTCGCCAGGCAGCTCGCCTTTTTCCGAAATCGCTTCCAGCGGCAGAGCGCCGGCGATGAACCGTAAGCGCTCGCCGTCACGGCCGACAAAGCGCGACTGTAGAAGGTTCATGGTTCCGATGAAGCTGGCGACGAATTTGGTGGCGGGCCGGTCGTAAAGGGTTGCCGGCGGTGCGATCTGCTCGATGTGGCCCTTGTTCATGACGACGATGCGATCGGAGATCGACAGCGCCTCGGTCTGGTCATGCGTGACCATGACGAAAGTGGTGCCAAGCCGCGACTGCAGCCGCTTCAATTCGACCTGCATCTGCTCGCGCAGATGCGCATCGAGCGCCGACAACGGCTCGTCGAGCAGCAGCACACGCGGCTCGCAGACGATCGCGCGGGCAAGCGCGACGCGCTGGCGCTGGCCACCCGACAATTCGGACACGCGGGCGCCGAGCTTTTCGGCAAGGCCGACCATGTCGAGCGCTGCGCCGACGCGCTTTGCCTGTTCGGCGCCGGAGAGCTTGCGCAGCGACAAGCCGAAGCCGACATTTTCGGCGACGTTCATGTGCGGGAACAGCGCGTAGTCCTGGAATACGGTGTTGACCGGGCGGTCGAAGGGCCTGAGCGCCGTGATGTCGCGGCCATCGAGCAGGACCCTGCCGTTCGACGGGCTCTCGAAGCCGGCGATGACCCGCAGGCTGGTGGTTTTGCCGCAGCCGGACGGTCCGAGCAGGGTCAGGAACTCGCCGCGCGAAATATCGAGATCGACGGTGTCGAGCCCGACGATGCCGCCGGGGAAAATCTTGGAGACCTTGTCCAGCCGGACGAGCGGATCAGGCGCCATCGCGAACCTCGGACGGCTTGGTGGTGTTGACCCACAGGATCTGGCAGCGCTCGGTGCCCGGATTGCGGAAGGCATGCAGCAACGTGCTCTTGAAGGCGAAGCTGTCACCGGCCTTCAGCCCGTATCTGGTCGAATCGACCACCAGCTCGACCTCGCCTGACATGACGAAGCCGAATTCATGGCCGGCATGGGCGTAGGCTTCGGCGGTGCCGCCACCGGCCTCCACCGTCACCAGCATGCCGGTCAGCGTGGCAGCCGGCGGCGACAGCAGCGCCTTGGCGATGCCTTCCGACTTGACCGGGATCTGCCGCCGGCTGTTGGCGCGCACACAATAAAGATCATTGCCGGCATCATTGCCGTCGGCGATCAGCGCCGACGGCTCGATGTCGAGGGCGGCGGCGAGCGGCCAGATCACTCGCACCCGCAATGACGACATGCCGCGCTCGATCTGGCTTAGCGCACCGATCGAGACGCCGGCTTTGGCGGCAAGTTCGGCCAGCGAGAGATTGCGCTCCAGCCTGAGCGCCCGCACGCGCCGGCCGACCCTGACGTCGGCGTCGTCCTTCGGCTTCCCAGCCGCTTCGTCCAGCATGTCCATCTATTCCCGACCTCGTTTTCGGTATCCTGGAGCGGCGCCGCGCAGTCGAAACCGCGCGGCGCCTCAGAAGCTCAGCCGCCTGCCTTGACCTTCTCGAACATCTTGGCGAGTTCGTCATTCTGTTTCATCGGCCCGGTGAAGACAGTGGTCTTCAGCATCACTTCCGGATCTGACGGCAGTTCTAGTTTCTTCAGCTCCTCCTTCGGCACGGCGGCGAAAGCCGAGCTGGTCGAGCTGCCATAGCCGTAGGCCTGGATCAGGTATTTTCCGGAATCCGTCTCAAGCCGGCTGTTGATGAAGTCATAAGCGAGGTCGACGTTCTTGGCGTCCTTGAGCATGACGAAGCCGCAAGCCCAGGTCAGCATGCCTTCCTTCGGTTTCATGAACTCGACCGGCACGCCCTGCTTCTTCAGCGAGGTGGCCGAGGCGTTCCAGGTCATGGCGGCGACCAGCTGGCCGCTCGCCAATGCCTGTTCGACCGAGGTCATGTCGGTGGTGTAGTTCGAGAGCAGCGGGCGCTGCTCGCGCAGTTTTTCCGCCACCTTGTCCATCTGCTCCGGCGTCATGTCGAATGGATTGACGCCGGCAAGAAGGGCCGCCACCACCGGCGTGTCGTGGACGGCATCGATGGTCGCCATGCGCCCGGCATATTGCTTGTCCCAGAGCAGGTTCCAGCTGGCTTCCGGGTTCTTCACCAGATCGGTGCGGTAGAGGATCGAGGTGTTGCCCCAGTCCCACGGCACCATCCAGACCTTGCCGTCGCCGGCCTGCAGGTCGGGCAGGTTCTTGAAGACCGGGAAGATCGAATCCCAGTTCTTGATGCGCTTGGTGTCGATCGGCTGCAGCAGGCCTTCCTTGTTCCAGCGCGCCACCTTGTCATAGCAGGGATGCGCGACATCGGGGCGGAAGCCGGCCTTGACCTTGGTGAAAGCGTCATCATCGTCGCCGAACATCGAGGCTTCGACACCATCGGGGTGCGCGGCGAGGAAGCTCTTGTTGAAGTCGGGCAGTTCATAGCCCGACCAGGTGAAATATTGCAGCTTGTCGCCGGCAAAGGCGACAGTCGACGCAAGCGCCAGCGCGCAGGCGGCCAGTCCGGTTTTCGCTGTCTTTGTCGTTATCGATTTCAGGTCGAATGCCATTGCAGTTCTCCTCTTTCGGTTTCTTGTGGTTTTGACAGGCTGGCGGGCGCTGGCCGCCGGGTGGCGGCAAGCCCGCGATGGCGCAGGATTTCGGCGAGTGCGGCGATGACGAACGACACGGCCAGGATCGCCGTGCCGAGCGCCATGACGGTCGGAAGCGATTTCGGGAAGCGCAGCTGGCTCCAGATATAAAGCGGCAGCGTCGGCTCGGTGCCGGCAAGGAAGAAGGCGACGATGAACTCGTCGAACGAGGTCAGGAAGGCCAGCATGAACGCCGAAATAATGGCGGGCAGGCTGAGCGGCAGCATCACTCGTCTGAAGGTCGTCCAGTCCGAGGCGCCGAGGTCGAGCGCTGCCTCACGGATGGTCTTCGGGATGGCGGCGAAGCGGCTGCGCATGACCACCACCGTCGTCGGCAGCGCCATCAATATATGACCAAGCACGATGGCAATCCGCGACGGCCCGAAACCAGCAAGATTGACCAGGATCAACAGCGAGATGCCTATGATGACGCCGGGGATCAGGATCGGCAGCCGGGCAATGGCGCTGATCGTGGCGGCCAGCGGCGAGCGCCCGTAGAGGTCCATATAGGACACGGTGATGCCGCAGAGTGTTGCGCCGGTGGCGGCAATGGCGCCGATGACGAGGCTGGTGGCAAGCGCACCGGACAGCGCCGAATTGCCGTAAAGTGTGCCGTACCACTCAAGCGTGAAGCCTTGCAGCGGAAATGCCGCCTGGATCGAATTGTTAAATGAAAACAGCGGGATCAGCAATATCGGCAGATACAGGAACACCAGATAGACAAGGACGTAGGCTCCGAGCCAGCCGCCGCCCTGCCTTGCATCGATACGCGCCGTGTTCATGTGCGGCTGCCGTATCGGCGGTCGGCGAAGCGCACCACCAGCACCACAGCGAGAATGACCAGCATGACGGCGACGGCGAGTGCGGCGCCGAACGGCCAGTCATTGGCCTTGCCGAACTCGGCCTGGATCAGTGTGCCGATCATCGTGCTCGCAGGGCCGCCGACCAGCGCCGGCGTCACATAGTCGCCGACGGTCGGCACGAAGACGACGAGGGCCGCCGCCAGTACGCCCGGCATCGAATTAGGCAGCACGATGCGACGGAAACTGGTGAACGGTTTTGCGCCAAGGTCGGAAGCAGCTTCGAGCAGCGATTTCGGGATCGTGTCCAGCGCCACATAGATGGGCAGGATGGCGAACGGGGCATAAGCGTGGGCAAGCGTGACGACGACCGCTGCCGGCGTATTCAAGAACGCCAATGTCGGCTCCGACCAGATGCCGCTTTCGATCAACGCCGAGTTCAGCACGCCATTATAGGCAAGCACGATCTTCCAGGCGAAGACGCGCAGCAGATAGCTGGTCCAGAACGGCAGGGTCAGCAGGAACAGCAGCAGCCCGCGCCGCCGCCCGGCATGGAAAGCCAGATAGTAGGCAACGGGATATGCCGTGACGACGGTTGCCAGCGTCACCAGGCCGGCGATGCCCAGCGAGCGCAATGTCACCGTCCAGTACAGCGGATCGGTGGCCACGGTGACGAAATTCGCAAGGGTGAAACCGGCCCCCAGCAGCGAGCCGTCATTGCCGCGAAAGGCCAGGAAGAACACCAGGCCAAGCGCGAAAAGGATCAGCAGAAAGGTGACCAGCCCGCCGGGCAGCAGCATGGCGAAGCGAAAACCCGACGAAGACCGGGTTTCCGGCAGCGGCTGCGTTGCGGCGATAGTCGACATCGACGGCCCATCATAATTTGAAATCGACCAAGCTTTTTTCATATTGGTGAAGCTGTCAAGCTGTTTCACGCTTGGGCGTGAACGTCAGCGTTCGAATGCGTCCAGCATCCGGTACCAGGCGATGGTCGCGGCAACGCCGACCTGCCGAAAGGCGTGAAACGGGATCGGCCGGATCGGCGATATCGGGAACGGCAATTGCCTGGTATCGCCGCTCAACAGGTAGGAGGCGATGCGCTCGCCAAGCGCGGTCATCAGACCGATGCCGCGGCCCTGGCAACCGACGACCGCAAGCAGACCCTTCTCTGGCTCGTGGATATGCGGGAGATGGTCCGGCGTCATTGCCACCCGGCCGAACCAGCGCTTTTCAATGGCCACATCGGACAGCGCCGGGTAGAGCCGCAGCAGCGCGCGTTCCAGATGCGCCCAGTCGGCCGGGCCGTTCGGCAAGGCCATGCGGCCGCGCCCGCCGAGCACCAGCCGGCCGTCGGCACTCTTGCGATAATAGACGAGGATGCGGCGCGAATCCGAAACCGCCTGCCCGTCCGGCAGGATCGCCGCCGCGAGATTGGACGATAGCGGTGCTGTCGCGATCTGAAAGGAATGCAGCGGAACGATCGTCTCGGCGAGGCGGGGGAGCAGGCCGCCGGTATAGGCGTTGGTCGCCAGGACGACCGCCTTGGCCTTGAGTTCGGCGCCGCTTTCGGTTGAAACGTGGCAAATGCCAGCATCCTTGCTGATCTGCATCACGTTCTGGCGCTCGGCGACCTTTACGCCCACCGCTGCAGCGACGCGCGCCAGTTCCGACGTGTAGGCGAGCGGATCGATGACACCAGCACGGTGATCGAGCCAGCCGCCGAGATAGCCCTGCGCGCCGGTCATCGTCGCGATCTCCGTCCCGCTCAGCAGCCGGACATCGGCGCCGCGGGCGCGCCACTGCCGATCCCGGTTCGCCGTCGCTTTCAGCGCGGTCTCGGTATGTGCGGCCTGGATCCAGCCATTGCGGACGAACGGCACCGCCATTCTTTCGTCGCGGATCAATTCGAAAACGGCGTCCGCCGTCGAGGCGGCAAAGTTGACGAGCGCTTCGCCGCGTTCGAGACCAAAATGCTCCAGCAGCCAGTCCGGATCGTATTTCAGGCCGGGAATGACCTGGCCGCCGTTCAGACCGGACGCGCCGCTGCCGATTTCGCCGGCCTCCAGTACCTGGACGGCAAGGCCGAGCCGGGCGGCGTGCAAGGCTGTCGACAGCCCCATGATGCCGCCGCCGACGACGACGACATCGACGCATTGGCCGGCTGGAAAAAGCGACTGGAACGCGGTGGCTGTCCGCGGCTTCTGCCAGATTGGATCGGAAAACCGTAGGAGCAAGCGTCACCTGGAGATTTCAGTAGGTGAAAAACCCTAGCGACGGTTTCATTATTTTGAAAGAGCGTTTTCCGTCGCCGTTGGCGCACGTCAGGCTCGATCAAGGTCCAGCGATGCGAAGACCGCTTGAAAGAATTGACAAAGCTCGCCCTGCAAGCGGGATAGACCTTTGGCGGGAATTTGTTGAAAGTGCCGCGGCCGAAGGACAAGAAAACAGGAAATGTAAGCCATGACGAACGCCACACATTTGCCCGCCGAAGGCCTCTTCGTAGGCCGCGCCCGGGCGAGCGATGCTTCCCATCCGCTGGTGGTCACGGTGCGTGACGGCACGGTCTTCGACATCACGTCAAATGTGGCGCCGACCGTACGCGACGTTTGCGAATTGCCGGATCCGGCGGGGCACGTCCGCTCGGCCAAGGGGCGGCCGATCGGTCCGCTCGATGCCATTGCCGCCAGCAGTTTCGAGACAGCGCGCGATCCGGGGAAACCATACCTGCTGTCCCCCGTCGACCTGCAGGCGATCAAGGCATCTGGCGTCACCTTTGTCGTCAGCCTGCTCGAACGGGTGATCGAGGAGCAGGCGCGCGGTTCGGCGGAAAAGGCCGACGCCATTCGCGCCGACATCGCCGGGCTGATCGGCCACGATCTGTCGAAGCTCAAGCCCGGCTCGCCGGAAGCAATGGAGATCAAGGCCAAGCTGATTGCGCGCGGCGCCTGGTCGCAATATCTGGAAGTCGGCATCGGCCCCGATGCCGAGATCTTCACCAAGTGCCAGCCCATGGCCTCGGTCGGCTTCGGCGCCGATGTCGGCCTGCATCCGGTTTCGACATGGAACAATCCGGAGCCGGAGATCGCCATGATTGCCGGCAGCAGCGGCAGGATCGTCGGGGCAACGATCGGCAACGACGTCAATCTGCGCGACGTCGAGGGGCGCTCGGCACTGCTGCTCGGCAAAGCCAAGGACAACAACGCTTCGGCAGCACTTGGCCCCTTTATCCGCCTGTTCGACGAGACGTTTTCCATCGGCGACGTGAAGCAGGCGATCGTACGGTTGAAAGTCGAGGGTGAGGATGGGTTCTCGCTGGAGGGCGCCAGTTCGATGGCCGAGATCAGCCGCTCGCCGGAAGAGCTGGTCGCCGCCGCCATGGGGCCGCACCACCAGTATCCGGACGGGCTGGCGCTCTATCTCGGCACGATGTTCGTGCCATCGAAGGATCGCGGCGAAAAAGGCAAGGGCTTTACCCACAAGGTCGGCGACATCGTCACCATCTCGTCGGAGAAGTTCGGTGCCCTGGTCAACCGCGTGCGGCTGTCGCCCGACTGCCCACACTGGACCTACGGCGCCAGCCATCTGATGCGCGACCTCGCAAGGGCCGACCTCATCTAACAGCCTGACATCCAATTGATTCTAGAATTCTCTGATTGGAAATTACCTGCTCGTCGGCATTCGGGAGAGTCCATTGATCGTCGCTCTTGAGGGCAAGACCCTTGTCGTTACCGGCGGGACGCAAGGGCTTGGCGAGACCATCGCCCGGCTGGCCTCAGCCGGCGGCGGCGAAGGGATCGCCATTGTCGGCCGCAACGCCGAGCGTGGCAGACGCATCGCTGAAGAGCTTTCACGACCAAGCCGGCCCGTCGTCTTCATCCAGGCCGACCTTGGAGATCCGACCGCGCCTGCAGCTGTCATGGCGGAAGCGATCAAAAGACTCGGCCGCGTCGATTGTCTGGTGAACGCCGCGGCCCTCACCGACCGGGCCTCGCTGGAAACTGGCACAATCGACGACTGGGACAGGTTGTTTTCCGTCAATGCGCGCGCGCCGTTCTTCCTCATGCAGGCGGCCGTAGCCGACATGAAGACACGGCGGGCAGCGGGCGCCATCGTCAACATACTGTCGGTGAATGCGCATTGCGGTGCGCCGGACCTTGCCATCTATTCCGCAACCAAGGGCGCGCTTTCGACGCTGACCAGAAACATTGCCAACGCGCATCTTTCCGATCGCATCCGCGTCAACGGCATCAACATGGGCTGGGTAGCGACGCCGGCCGAACAAGAGATGCAGGCGCGCACGCTGGGCAAGGGCGAAAACTGGGCAAAGATCGCCGCCGCCGGCCTGCCGCTTGGTCGATTGCTGACCACGGACGAAGTCGCCCAGCTAACGCTATTCCTGCTCAGCGACGCCTCCGGGCTGATGACCGGGACGCTTATCGACCTAGAGCAATCCGTGCTCGGCGCGCCGCCGCGCGGCATTGCATGACGGTCGCAAGGCCGATCGTCGGCCGCCTGGAAAATATCAGCCAAACTGATGCAATCTGATGGGATTGCTGATGGCGTGGTGCCTTGCGCCAACGTCCATTGGCAATCGAGGCTTGCCATCGATCGAAAAAGGGAATGCTCTAATGCGCCCAGGTCGACGCTGGCAAATGCGACCACGGTTTTGGGCGCGCACGGCTTTTGGCCGCGATCGTCGTCGGAGGAGGAGTTCGATTCAAATGGGAGGAAATCAAATGCTGACGAGGCTAAGACTGCTTGTACTCGGCTTGGTGGTGGCGCTGGCTATTCCGGCCGCGGCACAGGCCAAGACGTTCTACTGGATTTCGCATGGCGGCCCGGCCGATCCGGTCTGGACCTACTTCCTTGCTGGCGCCAAGCAATGGGCGGCGGATACCGGCAACACTGTCAACACGTCGTTCCACAATGGCGACGTGGCGTCGCAGCAGGAGGCTGTTCGCGCCGCGATTGCCGCCAAGGCCGACGGCATCACCACGACCAGCCCTGATCCGGGCAGCCTTGTCGAGATCGTCAAGGAAGCGCGGGCAGCGAACATCCCGATCATCAACTTCAACACGCCTGACCCAAAGGCGGATTTCAACGCCTATGTCGGCGGCGACAACGTCACCTTCGGCAAGCATTGGGCTCAGTATCTGGTCGACAAGGGCCTGGTGAAGAAGGGCGACTTCGTCTGGATGCCGGTCGAAATTCCCGGCGCTACCTATGGCGTCCAGGAAGAGGAAGGCATCAAGAGCGTCTTCGAGCCGCTCGGCATCACCTATGAAATCACCGAAGCGACGCTCGACCAGGCCGAAGTGATCAACCGCATGGTCGATTACCTCACCGCCAACAGGGCCAAGGTCAAGGCGATCATCGGCCTTGGCGACCTTGTCACCGGTTCGATCAAGCGGGTGTTCGACCAGGTCGGCGTCAAGCCGGGCGAAATCCCAGTCGTCGGCTGGGGCAACTCGCTCGACACCACCCAGGAAGTGCTGAACGGCTACGTCAATGCCGGCCAGTGGCAGGATCCGCAGGCGACCAGCTACGTCGCGCTCTCGCTCGCCAACATGGCGGCGAGCGGTATTCCGCCCGGCTTCGACGTGATCACCGGCGCGCTCTACGAGAAGGACACCGCGGCAGTCTACGACAAGATCCTGTCCGGCAAATAAATCCGCGATCGAGTTGGTCACGGCCGCTTCGGCGGCCGTGACTGTCTCATCATTCCGCCGAAGCCGGTTGCGGTCTCGGCCAAATCCAATCCTATCGCGGGTCCAAGGTGGAAAATCGTTCTCTTATCCAACGCTCGATCGCGCGGCCCGAGTTCGGGCCGTTCGTGCTGCTCGTCGTCGAGATCGCCGTGTTCTGGGGCATCAACCACGACTTCTTGTCGCCGCAAAACATCTCGAACACGCTGGCCTTCACGGTCGAGCTCGGCCTGATCGCGCTGGCGATGACGCTGTTGATGACATCAGGCGAATTCGACCTCTCGGTCGGCTCGGTGTTCGGCTTCTCGCCGGTCCTGATGTGGACGTTGTTCAACAGCGGCGTCGCCTCGCTCGAAGCCGCCTTCGTCATGGCGCTGGTGGTCGCTGCGTTCATTGGACTGGTCAATGGCTGGTTCGTGACGCAGCTCAAGATCCCGTCCTTCCTGGTGACGCTGGGCATGCTGCTGGTGGTGCGCGGCACCGCTTTGTTCGTCACCAACGGGTTTCCGCAGCGGACCTGGAGCGCCGAGGGCAGCTGGCTGGCGGAAGCGCTGGTCGGCGATTTCTTCATCGGGCCGTTCCGGATCTATATGTCGCTGTTCTGGTTCATCGCCGCCGCAATCGCGCTCGGCTACGTGCTGACGCAGAGCCGGACCGGCAACTGGATCCAGGCGGCCGGCGGCAACCCGAGTGCTGCAAGGGCGCGCGGCGTCAATGTCAGCGGCGTCAAGATCGGCCTGTTCATCCTGTCGTCGATCCTGGCCTCGCTTGCCGGCGTCATCTCCTCGCTACGCACCTCGGCGGCCAACCCCAACAGCGGCACCGGCTACGAGCTCGAAGTCATCGCCATGGTGGTGATCGGCGGCACGGCGCTGACCGGTGGGCGCGGCACAATCATCGGCACGGTGCTCGGTATCCTGATCCTGCGCGTGATGCGCAACGGCATCGTGCTGATCGGCGTGCCCGGCCTTGCGTATAATATTTTCATCGGCGCCATCATCCTCGGCATGATGGCGCTCCACTCATGGCTGGAACGCCGGCATCAGGCAGGGACTTGAACCATGGCCGAACCGCTTGTCCGCATGGAAAATATCCGCAAGTCCTACGGCCGCGTGCAAGCGCTGGTGGACGCCAATTTCCATGTCAATGAAAGGGAGATCGTCGGTCTGCTCGGCGACAACGGCGCCGGCAAGTCGACGCTGATCAAGGTGCTGTCGGGCGCGGTCCCGCTGACCAGCGGCAACATCTTCATCCGCGGCAAGAAGGTGAATTTGCGCAGCACCAGCGACGCCATCGCCCATGGCATCGAGACGATCTACCAGGACTCCGCGCTGGTGACGCAGTTGTCGATCGCCCGCAACCTGTTCCTTGGACGCGAGCCGATCAAGTCGCCGCGTTTCCTCAACCGCATGGACCAGGAGGCGATGAACGTGGTTGCCCGCGACCTGCTCAAGCAGGTCGGCATCTCGAAGAACATCCCGCCGACGACGCCGATCGGCTCGCTCTCCGGCGGCGAGCGGCAGGCGGTTGCGATTGCACGCGCCATGCATTTCGACAGCGACCTCATCATCCTCGACGAGCCGACCAACAATCTCGGCGTCGCCGAAACGCAAGGCGTTCTGAGCTTCGTGCGCAGCGCCCGCGATTCCGGCCATTCCTGCATCTTCATCGCCCACAACATCCACCACGTCTTCCAGGTGGTCGACCGCATCGTCGTCATGCGCCGCGGCAAGGTGGTCGCCGACGATATCGACCCGAAGAAGACCAGCGTCGCCGAAGTCGAACGCGTCATTACCGGCATGTCGGACAAGGAGATCCACGACGCGCTGGTCGAGGGCACGAAACGGCCCGGCTGAGCGGCCGGGCCGGGCTTATCGTCGAAGCACTGGATCGCATCGCCACATGGTTGCGATATGAAAGCCACCGTTTCGGATATTGCCAGAAGCTGCGGCCTGTCGACCGCGACGGTCGACCGTGTGCTCAACAATCGGCCGGGAGCCAGTGCCGCCAACCGGCAGCGCGTAATGGAGGCGGCCAAGCAGCTCGGCTATCTGCCGATCGTCGACCAGGTCGCGTTGCCCTCGCGGCCGGCACATCTCGAATTCTTCCTGCCGATCGGCAGCAATGCCTTCATGGCCGATCTGGCCAGGCACATCGAGGATTATGCGGCGCGCCTGCCGCTGGTCGCCTCCTGCCGCATCCACGAGCTCGCCGGCATTTCGCCGAGCGCCTTGCAGGCGGCCGTCGAAAACCTCTCGCTCAAGGCGAACGGCGTCGGCGTCATCGCCGTCGATCATCCGAGAACGCGCAACATCTTGCGCGAGATCGTCGAGGCCGGCATCCGTCTGGTCACGCTGGTGTCCGATGTTCCCGGCGCGCCTCGGTCGGCCTATGTCGGCATCGACAACCGGGTGGCCGGCCGCACCGCGGCGCTGCTGATGGGACGGTTCCTCGGCGGCCGCCAGGGCCATCTGGCGATGGTCGTCGGCTCACGTTCCTATCGCGGCCACGAGGAACGCGAAATGGGCTTCCGCTCCGTGCTCGGCGAAGAGTTCCCCAACCTGACCGTCACCAGCGCCGTCGAGATCAACGATGAGCCGGAGGTCAGCTATACCGCGACCATGAAGGCGCTGCACAACGAGCCGGAGCTGCTCGGCATCTACTGTATCGGCGCCGGACGATCGGGCGTGGCAAAAGCGTTGCTCGAAGCCAGGCCGCGGAAGAAGCCGGTGTTCATCTGCCATGATCTGACGCGCGAGACGCGCGGCTATCTCGTCGACGATCTGCTCGACGTCGTCATCGACCAGAATGCGCGGCTGATCGCCGAACAGTCGGTCATTCGCCTGCTCGGCTCGATCGCCTCGTCGGCGCCCTATCTGACGCGGAAATTCATCGAGCCGCGCCTGATCTTCAAGGAAAATGTCCCGGTGCAGTGATGTCGTGCGGGGCGATGGTCGCTCGGCCTTGATCGTTAAAATTCGGTTGATACCGCAAATCTGCACATCACCTATGCAACTTTTGTGGTTGCCGAATCATTGGGCAATCGATAGTTTCGCAGGTGTCGGCCATCTACTCCTCCCAGATGCGATGCCGACGCTGAGTGCGGTACACCTCCTCCCGTGCCGTATTCGAAATCGAGCCCGCTGCCACCTCCTCCCGGCAGCGGGCTTTTTTTGTTCCGGCTCCGGGATAGCGGCCGATGCTTGGGGCCTGACTAGCAGCGGACGCGACTCTTGATCCGCAGATCGATGAGCTTCGCTGCGATCGCCGCGGCTTGTCGCGCAGAATCCTGTCACACTTGTCACTCTCACCGGTTCGCCGGCGGCCCTATCCTGCCTCACGACCCGCAAACAACGCCGCGCCGGCAATGCTGCTGCGGACCGACAAGGGACACGCGAGATGGCACAGGGGACGAGACATCACCCGGCGGCGCAGCCCGCAATCGAAACGCCACGGATCGTTTCGCCGCTTGCGAGACTATCTGGCCCTGAAAGAAGTGATCAGGCCTTCCGCCATGCGGACGAACTGCGCGCTCGGGCCTTCGGCGCCGACGCTTTGCAGGCTGACACGGGCGCCCTCGAGCAACAGCGACAGCGTGTCCGCAAGAAGTTCGGCCTGTCCGATGCCGGCATCGCGACACAGGGAGACCAGCCGCTCGCGCTGCGCTTCCTTGAGTTCCTTGATCACTTGCCTTGCCGGATGATCGGCCTCGCTCAGCTCGATGGCGGCGTTGGCCATGTCGCAACCGCGACGATCCGACATCAGGCAATCGGCCGCCATCCGGACCCAGGCGTGCAGCTGAGCCAGCTTGTCGCCCGGATTCTCGGCCTCGAACTTTTCCCACATCGCGTTGGCGCTGCAGGCGGTCGCCCGCAGACATTCGATGATCAGGTCGTCCTTGGACTCGAAATGCCGGTAGAGCGTCATCTTGTTGGTGCCGGCGGCCTCGGTGATGGCGTCGATGCCGACGCCGCGAATGCCATGCTTGTGAAACATGTCCCGTGCCGTCTCCAGGATCCTGTCCCGGGGGCGAACACGCTCCACAACACCGTCTGTCATCAAAACCTCCGTGATTGCGTTTCCGAAATTCCCTCGGTGCACCTCTTGACTAGGGTGTTACCGGTCTGTAACGTTAGAGATGTTACTTACCTGTAACACCCGCATTGCATCATGTCAAACTCGCAAGTGCCGGCCATCAGCCCCGCCCCGATCGGCAAGGGGACGAACCGCACCTCACGGCCTCGGCCGGCGAGCAAGAGAACACCCGATCCGCGGCTTGCCGCGGATCGCCAAAAACCAGGAGCCGCTTCGATGTCGCAGCGCAATGATCTGACGATCGATGAAGTCGTGAGGGATCCGATGATCCGCATGCTGATGAAAGCCGACCGCGTCGACCCGCGGTCTTTCGAGGCGATGCTGCGTGCGCTGGCTGATGAGCAGGCCGAGCGCCGCAATGCGCCGCGCCGCCCTCTGCAAGATTTCGGCTTTCTCGAAGATTCCGGCTCAACGCGCAGCCGGCGGCTGTCTAGGGTAGCCAGGGCCTTTGGCCGGGCCAGAGCATCGGGCGAGGCGTGCATCTCATGGTAAACTTCTTCATCCATCGTCCGATCTTCGCGTCGGCGATCGCCATCATCATGGTGCTCGCCGGAGGGATTTGTTATTTCCTTCTGCCCGTCTCGCAATTTCCCGACATCACGCCGCCCCAGGTCGTGGTCAGCGCCCATTACCCGGGCGCCAGCGCGCAGGTCGTCGCCGACACGGTGACGACGCCGCTCGAACAGCAGATCAACGGCGTCCAGGGCATGACCTATATGTCGTCGTCGAGCTCCAATGACGGCTCCTCGACGATCACCATCACCTTCGACGTCGGCTACGACCTGAGCACAGCCGCCGTCGACGTCCAGAACCGCGTTTCGCAGGCGGCTTCCTCGTTGCCGGCCATCGTCAACCAGGGCGGCGTGACGATCAAGAAGCAGAATCCGAACTTCGTCCTGATCGTCGACCTCACCTCGCCGGACGGTTCCGTCAACCCGGTCGCGCTGAGCAATCTCGCCTATCTGCAGGTGGTCGATCCGCTGAAGCGCCTGCCCGGCGTCGGCGACGTGCAGATCTTCGGCGAGCGGCGCTATTCGATGCGCATTTGGCTCGACCCCGACAAGCTCGCCAATCTCGGCATTACTGCCGTCGACGTGCAGAACGCCGTCGCCGAGCAGAACGTCCAGGTGGCGGCCGGCAAGATCGGACAGTCGCCGGCTCCGGCCGGCACCGCCTTCGAGATGCAGGTCAACGCCGTCGGCAGGCTGAGCGATCCCAAGGAGTTCGGCGACATCGTCGTGCGGGCCAATACCGCCAACGGCTCGCTGGTCAGGCTGCGCGACGTTGCGCGCATCGAGCTCGGCGCCCTGCAATATTCGTCGTCCGCCTTCTTCGGCAAGGACCCGACGGTGGTGCTGGCGGTCTACCAGATGCCGGGCTCCAACGCGCTCGATCTGCAGCAGCGCGTCAAGGACAAGATGCAGGAGCTGTCGGCCCGTTTCCCGAAGGGCGTCAGCTACGCCATGCATTACGATACGACACGTTTCGTTTCGGCCTCGATGCACGACGTGCTGATCACGCTCGGCGAAGCGCTGGTCCTGGTCGTCGCCGTGGTGTTCATCTTCCTGCAAAGCTGGCGCACCACGATCATCCCGACGATCGCAATTCCGGTTTCGCTGGTGGCGACGCTGGCCGTCATGAATATGCTTGGCTTCTCACTGAATATGCTCAGCCTGCTCGGCATGGTGCTGGCGATCGGCCTCGTCGTCGATGATGCGATCGTCGTCGTCGAGAATGTCGAACGCCAACTTGAGGCCGGCCTCAAACCGCTGGCTGCCACGCGCACGGCGATGGCTGAGGTCACCGGCCCGATCATCGCCACGACCGCCGTGCTGATGGCCGTGTTCGTGCCGGTCGCCTTCATTCCCGGCGTGTCCGGCCGGCTCTACAACCAGTTTGCCCTGACGGTGGCGATCTCCTTCGGCATTTCGGCCTTCGTCTCGCTGACGCTTACCCCGTCGCTCAGCGCCGCCTTCCTGCGCCACCGGCCGGAAACGCAGTTCGTGCTGTTCCGCTGGTTCAACATGGGCTTCGAACGGCTGGCGCATGCCTATGCGAATGGCGTGCGCATTCTCATCCGCCTGCGCTGGATCATGCTCGGCGTGTTCGCGGCCGGACTTGTCGCGACCTATTTCGTCTGGCAGCGCCTGCCCTCGACCTTCCTCCCGGTCGAGGACCAAGGCTATTTCTTCGTCGTCATCCAGCTCCCCGACGGGGCCTCGCTGGAACGCACCGACGCCGTGGCGCAAAAGGCACGCGACATCCTGCAGAATACCCCCGGTGTCGACATCGTCGGCTCGATCAGCGGCTTGAACTTCCTGACCAGCGCCGCGCAGTCGAACTCGGCGGTCGAATTCGCCATCCTGAAGCCATGGGACGAACGCGGTCCCGACCAGAGCGCCTCGAAGCTCGTCGCCGACGTGCGCAACAAGCTGCTGCAAATTCCGGAGGCTTTTGCGCTGAGCTTCGACCCGCCGTCTATCCCGGGCATTGGTACCACCGGTGGCTTCGAGTTCCAGGTCGAGGACCTGACCGGCCGCGGCAGCGTGGCACTCAACGATGCGACGCAAGCGGTGATTGCCGAGGCGCGCAAGCAGCCCGAGCTCAACCCGCAGCAATTGTTCTCGTCGTTCTCGACCTCGACGCCGCAGTTCAACTACGATCTCGATCGCGCCAAGGCGAAGCTGCTCGGGCTCAACCTGCCGGACGTCTTCAATACGCTGCAGATCTATCTCGGCTCGCTCTATGTGAACGATTTCAACCTGTTCGGCCGCACCTTCCGGGTGACGATCCAGGCCGACAAGGACTCTCGTGCCGGCCCGGCCGACATTTCGCGGCTCTATGTCCGCAATGCTTCGGGTGGCATGGTGCCGCTGAGCACGCTGGGCAAGCTTGTGCCCATCGTCGGCCCCGAGACCGTGCCGCATTACAACAACAATGCGTCGGCCCTGATCAATGGCGGCGCCGCCCCCGGCTTTTCGTCCGGCCAGGCGGTGGCGGCAATGGAGCGTGCCGCTGCCACGGCGTTGCCGAGAGATTTCGGCTACGAATGGACTGGCATCACCTATCAGGAGCTCAAGGCGGGATCGATCGCATCCGTCGTCTTTGGTCTCGCGATCGTCTTCGTCTTCCTGATCCTCGCTGCGCAATATGAGAGCTGGGCGATGCCGTTCATGGTGCTGCTGGCGGTGCCGCTTGCATTGTTCGGTGCGTTCGTCGTGCTGTGGCTGCGCGGCATGCAGATCGACGTCTATTCGCAGATCGGCTTCGTCATGTTGATCGGACTGGCGGCCAAGAACGCGATTCTGATCGTCGAGTTTGCCCGGCGCCGGCGCGAAGAAGGCCTCAGCATCGTCGACGCCGCGATGGAAGCGGCGCGGCTTCGGCTGCGACCGATCCTGATGACCGCCTTCGCCTTCATCCTCGGCGTGCTGCCGCTGATGTTCGCTACAGGTGCAGGTGCCGCGAGCCGGCAGTCGATCGGCACCACCGTCTTTGGCGGCATGGTCGCGGCGACGATCCTGTCGCTGGTGTTCGTGCCGGTCTTCTATGCGGTGATCGAGCAGCTGCGCGAGCGCCGCAGCGAGGGCGAACCGGTCTCCGAAGCGACTGAACAACCAACTGCCGAACCCGCCTTCGAGCCATTGGCCGAAGCGGCTGAATAGGACTGGAGAATTGATCATGCGTAAATGGAAAATCGCGCTGGGAACGGCCGTCGCCCTTGGGGCGATTTCAGTGGCGAGCGTTCACCTGCTCGACATGGGCAGCCTCAGCCTCAACGCCGGCACAGCCGGGGCGGCGACACCCAAGCCGGAAGCCTTTGTCATGCCGGTGCCGGTGGTGAGCGTCGTCAAAAAGACGATCCCGATCTATCTCGACTATGCCGCCCGGGTGGAGCCCATTCGCAGCATCACGCTGCAGGCGCGCGTGCCGGGGTATCTGCAGGAGCAGGTCGCCACCGACGGCAGCGACGTTGCAAAGGGCGACCTTCTCTACAAGATCGCCCCGGAGGATTTCCAGGCTGCCCTCGAGCAGGCGAAGGCGCTTATCCAGCGCGACACGGCAACACTCGACTATGCGCGCTCCAATCTCGGGCGCGGCAGCGAGCTCGCCAAGAGCGGCTATCTCGCCAAGGACGTGTTCGACCAGCGCACCAGCACCTTGCGCGAGGCTCAGGCTTCGCTCGCCGTGAATCAGGCCGCCTTGCGGACCGCAGAGCTCAATTTGAGCTATACCGAAATCCGTGCCCCGTTCGCGGGACGCATCGGTCGCAGCCAGGCTTCCGTCGGAACGCTGGTCAGCGTTGCCGGCACCGTGCTCAACTCCCTGGTGCAGCTCGATCCGATCTACGTCACCTTCAATCCGAGCGAGACCGACCTGACGCAGATCGAGGAAGCCCGGGCCGCGGGACCGATCAGTGTCGACGTCCTGCTTCCCGGTGAAACGGAACCGCGCCAGAAGGGCGATCTTACCTTCATAGACAACACGATCGATCGCTCGACCGGCACGATCACGGCACGGGCGACGATCGGCAACGGCAAGTTCACGCTGCTGCCCGGCCAGTATGTCCGCGTCAGACTGCACGTCAAAGAGCAGCCCGATGCGCTGATGGTGCCGCAGACGGCACTCGGCTCAGGCCAGCTTGGCAAATACCTCTATGTCGTCGGCAAGGACAACACCGTCGACCAGCGTATCGTTTCGCTCGGACCGACCAATGGCGATCAGGTCGCCATCTTGAGCGGTGTGGCCGAAGGCGACCGGGTGATTACCGGCAATCTGCAGAAGATCGGCCCGGGAATGCCGGTCTCGCCGCTGCCCGAGAAACCGGCCACCTGATAACCCCCATCAGGTCCGGTCCCGCGGCGCCCTCGGCTCCCACGCCAAGGGCGCCGTTTTTGCTGATAATTTCGACACGGTCGATTCAAGCCGTCGCGCGAACGGCGGTTCTGGCGACGATGGCAGCATAGAGGCGCTCTCTAGCTGTGAAACAGTTTGTGGATCAGCAAACGGCGATATCCATCCAGCCGACGGCTTGTCGCGGCTGCACGTATCACTCGCGCGAAGGCCCGCTTCGACCCTGGATGGATGGACTGCTGGATTTAGGCGGCATAAGCCAGGTCAAATCCTGAGCCTGGCGCAACGGTTTCGCCGGTCAGGCCGCCTGCAGGATCTGGATTCCGTGGCGTCCGGTAAGCTCGATCACGCGGTTAATCATGTCAGCGGTCGGCGGGCCGGAGGGCGCGTCCTTGGATGCAGCCTCTTCGAAGAATGCGATCATCTCGTCGTCGACGATCGCCATGAATATAACCGGCACGGGACCAGCATTGCGATAGCCATGGGGCGCCTTGCCCGGAATGGTGACGACATCACCGGGTTCCACCTCATATTCTTGCGCGACACCATCGATCACTGTCCACATCGTGAGAGTGCCCTCGAGAATGCGGAAAATTTCCGCGGAAGGATGCGTGTGGGGCGGCGTGCCGCTTCCAGGAGGTACCGTGACGTCGATCACGTTGAGTGCCGTCCCAGCGAGCTTTGCCCGGACAGCGACCTGATCGCCCATCACCCAGAAGCCTTGAACCGAATCGGCCGGATGGACCGTCGCTTTGGTCTTATGCCAAGTCACTTGCTTTTCCCTTTCGAACAGCGCCCTGCTGCGATTTTGCCGCATTGAGCAAGGCGCGAATTGCCCAGGCGGCTGCCTCTCCGGCCTCACGGCCGGTAAGACCCCAATAGTCTTTCATCGTCTGCCAGGCAGTGGCGCTGAACAGGAGCTGGATCACGGCCTCAAGCTGGCGCGCCGCCTTCGGGTCCATTCCGTTTGCGACTTGCGAAAGGCTGCTCCGAAAGGCACGTTGCCGCTCACTATTGGCTTGCAGGCGCATCTCGCGCCCGGTAGCACTCGCATGCGAGGCCCTGACTACGCCTTCGATTGCGTCCAACGAGGCGAAAAGGTCGGGAGGAAGATCGATCAGATCCTGCTCCCGCTCAGGCCAGAACCGCACTCCCAGCGAGGCATTGGTGCTGGCCCAAAAGGCTTCCAGAAGCGCTTCCTTCGTCGGGAAGTGGCGGAAGATCGTCCTTCGGTTCACGCCCGAAACCTCGGCAACCTCATCGAAGCCAAGGAGGCTGTACGGATTTTGCTCCAGGATCGTTCGAATGGACGCGAGGATGCGCTCGCGCGTCGCCTGCGCCTGCTCCGCCCGCAGCGGGCTCTCGTATTTCTGAGTCATCATTTGTGAATTCATGTCACTGCTAGTGACACAAAGGTTCCCAGTCGTCAATGGACATTGCGAAGGCTACGCACCAGTCCGTTTCCCGCTGCGAGAAGCCAGCTGACGCTCAGCGAGGCGAGCGGGAAGGCTTGCATGGCCAGGCTGGCTGAGGCCGGAAGAGCGCCAATGTCATGCAGGATCGACAATCCAGAAATTCCTCTTGTTAGATTGTCGACAATCTGCTTGTGTCGCTTTTGGTCTCGTGGAGCAGCCGGATGGCAAAGCTGGATTTCAATCCGATCGCCGATACGACACGCAGGGCAGAGATCGTCGCGCTGCTCCGGCGGGCGATCCTGACCGGCCAGCTGGAGCCGGGGCAGAAGCTCAACGAACTCAGGATTTCCGAGCAGATGCGGGTGAGCCGCGCGCCGCTGCGCGAGGCGATGCGCGAACTGGTGCAGGAAGGCATCCTGACCAGCATCCCCTACGCCGGAACCTTCGTCATCGACGTTACCGCCAAGGATATCGACGATGCCTATTCGCTCAACAAGGTGCTGGACGAATTCGCCATCGCGCGGACCTGGCCGCTTCGTGACCAGCGCTTCTTCGACGAACTCGACCGGCGCCATGCGGCGGTGAAGCAGGCGACGCGCGAACTGGACACGACGCGGCAGATCGAAACGGCGCTGCAACTGCATGGCCTGATCCACGAATGGGCCGACAATTCGGTGCTGCTTGAAACGTGGCAACGGCTGACCAGCCGGCTGCAGATGTATTTCGCGTTGCACCAGCGGGCGCGCAACGAGCCGGTGCCTGCCGAAGATGCTCACGAGACCTATGTGCGGTTGCTCAAGGGCACCGACATGCGCGCTGCACAGCGCCACGCCAAGGAGCATATCGACCTCGATTTCGAAGAACTGCTGGCCTATGCGCGCGGGCTGGAACAGCGCGGCTCAAAGGGCGCCGGCGCCAATCGTGCCGGCCGCCTAAAGGCGGCTGAGCCAGACAAGTTTGGCGGTCATCCCGGAAAATAGGCAACGGACAGAAAACGTGCAGATCAAAACCATCAAGGCCTACCATGTCGTGCAGCCCTTCGTCGACGGGCCTTACCGCATGTCCAAGGGGCGCGTCGCCGATGCGTTCGACGCGGTAATCGTCGCGGTCACCGCCGACAGCGGGCTCACCGGCTGGGGCGAGATGGCGCCGCTCGGCAATTTCTATTCGCCGGCCTTCGCCGCCGGCACGCGCGCCGGCGTCGTCGAGATCGCGCCGCATCTCATCGGCCATGATCCACGCGGGCTTGCCAGTATCAACAGGCTGATGGATACGGTGTTCAAGGGCCATCCCTACATCAAGTCGGCGCTCGACATGGCATGCTCGGATCTTGCGGCGCGCGCCGCCGACGTGCCGCTGGTCACCCTGCTTGGCGGACGCGAAAGCGAGACGGCCGAACTCTACAAGGTCGTCACCCACGGCACGGTCGATGCGATGGCAGCACTTGCCAAGCGCATCGTCAACGACGGCTTTCACCGGCTGCAGGTCAAGGTTGGCGGCAACGTCCATGACGACATCGAACGCGTCACAGCCGTCGCCGCCGCGGTGCCGAAGGGCACCGTCATCTTCTGCGACGCCAATGCCGGCTGGACCCCTTACCAGGCGCGCCAGTTCGCCGATGCGACGCGCACCATCGACTACACGTTCGAGCAGCCCTGCACGACGATCGACGAATGCCTGTCGGTGCGCCGCTCGCTCGACAAGCCGATGGTGCTCGACGAATCCGTCGCGTCGCTGGACGATATGCTCGACATCCATCGCAAGGGCGCCGCCGATGGGCTGACGCTGAAGATCTCGCGGCTCGGAGGAGTAACCAAAACGCGCCAGATCCGCGACCTTGCCGTCGACCTGGGCTTCATGATCACGGTCGAGGACACTGGCGGCGCCGAGATCGACACCTCGGCCATGGCGCATCTGTCGCTGTCGACGCCGGAGGAGCGCCGGCTGCACGCCATCGCCTTTCACGAATGGGTGACGGTGCGCACCGCATCCAACATGCCGCCGGTTTCGGGAAGCCGCATGGGCATTCCGGACGGGCCGGGACTCGGTATCGATGTCGTTCCCGACCTGCTCGGCGCGCCCTTCTTCGAGATCGGCAGCTGAGCGAATAAGGCTGCACCCAATCAACCTGAATATGCCGCGTCCTTCTGACTGCAGAGGCACGGCCGTGTGGATTGACCGCTCATCCAATCGTCTTCGGCCGATTGCAGGGCGACAATGCCCAATTGCCGGTTGAAATATTTTTCATTTGGAAATAGAAATGTTCAAAACGCTGATTTGGACGCTGCGGCGCGTCAGGAACTGGAGGAAGCGACATGTCCCATCCGCAATTTGCAGCGGAACTTCTGCAGCGCGCTGAACAGCAGGGACCGATCACCATCGGGCTTGCCGGCGCCGGGCAAATGGGCACCGACATCGTCGTCCAGGTCGCGCTGATGCCGGGCATGCGGATCGGCGCTATTTCCGAAGTCAGGCCGCAGGCAGCGATCGACGCGGCGCTGCTCGCTGGCCACGACCGTTCCGACATCGTCCAGGCCGGCAATGCGGCAGCGATCGACCGCGCCATCGAGGCCGGCAAGATCGCGGTGACCGAAGATTTGCATGCGCTGGCGGCGGCCGGCCGTATCGACGTCATCATCGACGCGACGGGCAATCCCAATATCGGCACGCTGTTCGCGCTCGAAGTGATGAAGAACGGCAAGCACATCGTCATGCTCAATGTCGAGGCCGACATCACCATCGGCCGTTTCCTCAAGGACGAAGCGCGCAAGGCCGGCGTCGTCTATACCGGTGCGGCCGGCGACGAGCCGGCCTGCACGCTGGAGATCATCGGCTTTGCCAAAAGCCTCGGCTTCAACATCATCGCCGCCGGCAAGGGCAAGAACAATCCGCTGAAGATCGACGCCATGCCGGCCGACTACGAGAAGGAGGCGGCAGAGCGCAACATGAATGCGCGCATGCTGGTCGAATTCGTCGACGGCTCGAAGACGGCGATCGAGATGGTGGCGATCGCCAATGCGACGGGCCTGGTGCCCGACGTGCCGGGCATGCACGGCCCAACTGCAACGCTGGAGGAACTGGCCAGCGTGCTCTGCCCGCGCGAGGATGGCGGCGTGCTGCATCGCAAGGGCGTGGTCGACTATTCCATCGGCAAGGGCGTCGCGCCCGGCGTGTTCTGTATCATCGAGACCCGGCATCCGCGTGTGCTGGAGCGCATGATCGATCTCAAGGTCGGCAAAGGCCCGTATTTCACGATCTTCCGGCCCTATCATCTGACCAGCCTGGAAGTGCCGCTGTCGGCGGCGCGCGCGGTGGTCTACAAGCGCGCCGACATGGAGCCGCTCGACCATCCGGTCGCCGAGGCGGTGGCGGTTGCGAAGAGCGATCTTGGCGTTGGCCAGTCGCTCGGTATGATCGGCGAAAACGATTATCGCGGCTTCGCTATGACGTGGAAAGATGCACGCGCCCGCGGCGCCCTGCCGCTTGGCCTTGCCGAGCGCGCCAAGGTGGTCAAGCCGCTCAAGACCGGCGATTTCCTGACCTATGAAAATTGTGTACCGGACGATTCGATGGTGATAACCCAGATCCGCCGTCGTCTCGACCAGTCGGACGGACGGTTTGCTACCAACGCGGCCTGACCCGCCGGATCTCCGCTTGATGGACGATGTCGTAATCGGGATCGACGCCTCGACCACGGCCGTGAAGGCGATTGCCTTCACCCGCGACGGCGAGGAGCTGTTCCAGGCGCGCGAGACCTATCCGCTTTCAAATCCGAAGCCCGGCCATTTCGAGCAGGACGCCGAACATTGGTGGACGGCGCTGCTTGGGGCATTGAAGCAGGTCACCGAGGCGGTCGGCGCTGCGCGGGTGGCGGCGATCTGCATTGCCCACCAGCGCGAGACCTTCACGCTGGTCGACAGCGCCGGCAAACCACTCATCCCTGCGATCCTGTGGCTGGACGAACGCGCCCGGCCTCAGGTTATCAATCTTTCGGCCGAACTCGGCCGCGAGGCGATCCGCGACTGGAGCGGCAAGCCGCCGGACCCGACGCCGGCGCTGTATGCGATCGCCTGGCTTGCCGAATACCAGCCGCAGGTGCTGCACCAGGCAGCAGCGCTGGTCGACGTGCACGGATTCTTCGTTCAGCGGCTGACCGGGCGATTGGTCACCAGCACCGCAAGTGCGGATCCGCTCGGGCTGCTTGACGTCGAGAAAGGTACCTGGCATCCCCGCCTCGTTGCGGCCGCCGGACTGCAGATGGAGCAATTGCCCGAGCTGGTCGCGCCGGGTGCAATTTGCGGCGGGCTTTCCGCAAGCATAGCGCAACTGACCGGCCTGAGGGCCGGCACGCCGGTTGTGGCAGGAGCCGGTGACGGGCAAGCTATGGGCCTCGGCATGGGCGTCTACGGCGAGGGCAAGAGCTATCTCTCGCTCGGCTCCGGCGTGGTCAGCGGGTGCTATTCCGGCAAGGTGAAAACCTCGGACGCCTTTCGAACGCTGGTCTCGCCGACCGGCTCCGGTTTCATGCTGGAGACCGTGCTGCGCTCGGGCATGCAGCTGGTCGACTGGATCGTTCGCACCACCGGTTCGCCCTCGGCGGCGGCGCTGGAGAAAGCGGCGCTGGATGTTGCCGCAGGCAGCGAGGGCCTGCTCATCATGCCTTATTGGGCCGGCGTCATGAGCCCGTATTGGGACGGTGCGGCGCGCGGCGCCATTGTCGGCCTGTCGCTCGATCACCGGCCGGAGCATCTTTTCCGCGCTGTCCTGGAAGGCATCGCCTTCGAGCAGGCGGTTGCCACCGAGGCCATGGAAGCCCAGGCCGGCAGCAAACCGGCGGCGATGATTGCCGCCGGCGGCGGCACCAATTGCGCGCTGCTCATGCAGATCATGGCCAGTGTGCTGGAACGACCGCTCTCGGTTTCGCCGGTCAACGAAGCCGCCGCACTCGGCGCCGCCATGCTGGCGGCTGCGGCTGTTGGCTGGTTTGCCTCGCCGGAAGCTGCCGCAAAGACGATGGCCGCGCAGCCGTCAAGACAGGTCAACCCCGTCAAGGCCCTGGTCCCGACCTATCGCGCCCGCAAAGAAATCTACCGCGACCTCTATCACGCGACGCGGGACATCCACGCGCGGCTGGATGAGGTTGGGTAGGTTTAGTTAGCGAGATGCTGGCGGGACAGCGCCCCCCTCTGTCCTGCCGGACATCTCCCCCTCTTGGGGGGAGATCACGCGCTCAGCCGCGTTCGCCAATCTCCAACGTTGCAGGATGAGCGCCGGCGCCAAAGCTGCCAATCTCCCCCCAAGAGGGGGAGATGGCCGGCAGGCCTGAGGGGGGCGCGAAGGATCGCAACAGAACGGAATTACGGATGCTGCATTTGAGATCAGACTGAGACCTGCGACACAACAGATATCAGCGACCCAGCAAGCCTTTCGCCGCGTCTTCGTCAGTGATCAGAACCGAAACCTTGGTGTTGGCGAGCGCCGCCCGCATCACCGCAACCTTCTCGCTGCCTCCCGACACCAGGATGATGCTCGGGATATCCGACAGATCCTGCAGCGGATAGGCGCAGACGCGGCGGTTGACCTCGTGGTCGACCGGGCGGCCCTCGGCGTCGATGAAATGACACAGAATATCGCCGACGGCACCGGCCGCCTGCAGTTCCTCGAGTTCGCTTGGCTTGATGAAGCCGTAATTGGCGATCGGGCTGTCGTTGGAAAACGAGCCGACGCTGAGCACGGCGATGTTTGCCCGGCGTGCACGGAAGACGACGTCCTGAACGCTGCGCTGGCTCATGAACGCGTCGCGCTGCTCCGGCCTGTCGGCGTAGACCGGCACCGGCAGCAGGAAGCACTCCGCACCGATCTTTTCGGCGAAATCCCAGGCGCTTTCTGTCGGGTTGAGCGGCTGGGCATGGGTGAGGCCGCCAAGCATCGAAACCACCGTCGTCCTGGCGATGGGCCGCCGCGGCAATTCATTGATGGCGAATTTCAGTGTCCGCCCCCAGCCGAGTGCGATGACATCGCCGGCATTCACGTGGTCGGCCAGGTACGCGGCAGCGGCGTGGCCGATCATCAGCGGCGCGTTGCTTCGGTCGGCCGCCGACGGCACGACAACAGCCTGGCTGAGCCCGAACCGCTGCTTCAGGCTTTCCTCCAAAACCACGCATTCGACGACGCTGTCGCGGATGCGAAACTGGACGACACCCTCTTCGCGGGCGGCGGAGAGAATGCGATGAACCTTGATGCGGCCGACGCCGAGAATTTCGGAAATCCGCTCCTGTGTAAGACCCTCGACATAATAGTGCCAGGCGGCGCGGGCCTTGAGTTCGGCGTCTGGGAAGCGCGAGGCTCTTTCGTTCTCTACGATCGTCATCTGTTTGCCTTGCCGCAGCCGCCGGCTCTGCTCATGATATTCCAATCCGGCGACTTCGAAATGCCCAAGATTTCGGAGACCTTGCGTAAGGCAAACCGGCGGACAGCGCAAACCCGTCGTCGAATGAAGCGGCAGGCCTTGACAATTTTCCGACGAACAGTTTAGCTGAACAAAATTGCATGCTAAAGATAAATTGTTCACAGGGAGGGGCTGGTGAACAAAGTGGCCCGGTGATGCAGCGCCGGATTGCTGTGGAGGAGACAAAGTGGCTGTGAGCAACGACGCAAGCGAGTTGAAGGCAGGCTCTGGCGCGCAGGTTACGGCGGGCGCAAGGTTTTCGGCTGTCTTTGCCGGAACCATGGGTCCGCTGATCGGACTGGTTCTGCTGTGCCTGGCGCTCTCGCTGACCACCGACACCTTCCTGACTGTCCGCAACATCCTCAATGTGCTCGACCAGGTCACCGTGCTCGGCATCATGGCGATCGGCATGACGCTGGTCATCCTGATCGGCGGCATCGACCTGTCCGTCGGCTCGGTGCTGGCGCTAGCTTCCATGGTGATGGGCTTCGTCGCCCATCCGGACTATCTCAATCTCGGCCTGCCGGCCGGCATCGCCGCAGCCCTCGTCGTCGCCGGCCTTTGCGGGCTGGTTTCGGGCCTGCTGGTGACGGTCACCAAGCTGCCGCCCTTCATCGCCACGTTGGCCATGATGTCGGTGGCACGCGGCCTCGCCAACATGATCACCGACGGCTCGCAGATCGTCGGCTTTCCCGACTGGTTCACAAGCCTGTCGATCATCCGCCATTTCGGATTCCTGTCGGTCACCGTCGGGCTGATGATCGTGCTTGCTGTCATTTTCGCGATCTTCCTGAACTACCGCGCCACCGGCCGCAGCCTCTACGCAATCGGCGGCAGCGCCGAAGTCGCCCGGCTGTCCGGCATACCGGTCAAGTCGCTGACAAACTGGGTCTATGCGATCTGCGCCGTGCTCGCCGGTCTCGCCGGCATCGTGCTCGCCGCCCGGCTCGATTCCGTCCAGCCAAGCTCCGGCCTCGGCTACGAACTCGACACGATCGCGGCGGTGGTAATCGGCGGCGCCAGCCTGTCGGGCGGCGTCGGTTCGATCGGCGGCACCGCCATCGGCGTCCTCATCATCGGCGTGCTGCGCAACGGGCTCAACTTGCTCGGTGTCTCGCCCTTCATCCAGCAAGTGGTTATCGGCGTGGTGATCGCGCTGGCGGTGGCCACCGACACGTGGCGGCGCCGAGCACAATGAAGAATGGGGCACAATGAAGAATTGGGCTCAATGAGATTCACCCGGATATTCGGGCGAAAACGGATCGGTGATCCGAAACTGGGAGTTGTTCGGCCAAGGGGCGCCGCGATGCGCGGGCAGGACAGATTGAACATCAACGGAGGAATAAACATGCTGACCAAACGTTCATTGCTGCTTGCCGCCGCGGCCGTCATCCCGCTGCTTAGCCTGTCCGATATGGCCTCGGCCAAGGAGGCCAAGAAGCTCGGCCTCGCCGTCGCCAATCTGCAGGCCGACTTCTTCAACCAGATCAAGCAGTCCGTCGAAGCTTACGGCAAGGAAAAGGGGATCGAGGTCGTCACCGTCGACGCCAAGGGCGATTCGGCGACCCAGGTCAGCCAGGTGCAGGACCTGATCACGCAGAACATCGATGCGCTGATCTACATTCCAGCCGGCGCCACCGCCGCCACCGTGCCGACCAAGACCGCCAAGGCTGCCAGCATCCCAGTCATCAATGTCGACCGCAACGCCGACGGCGCGCCCGGCGACACCTTCATCGCCACCAACAGCGTGGCCTCGGCCAAGGCGGTTTGCGACTACATCGCCAAGCAGGCCGGCGGCAAGGGCGAGCTGATCATCATCCACGGCCAGAAGGGTACGACGCCCGAGGTCGACCGCTCGAAGGGCTGCGGAGAAGCGCTGAAGGGCTATCCCGACATCAAGGTGGTCGGCGAATTGTGGAGCGAAGGCTGGCACCAGGACGAAGGCTTCAAGCTGACGCAGGATCTGTTGCAGTCGCATCCCGACGTGTCGATCGTCATCGGCCAGGCCGATGCGCTGGCGCTCGGTGCGGCGCAGGCCGTCAAGGTCGCCAATCCCGGCCACAAGGTCTGGGTTGCCGGCTTCGACGGCGACGTGGCGGCGCTCAAGGCACTGAAGGACGGCGTTTTCGACGTGACCGCGACGCAGCAGACCCAGGGCATGGGCCGGCTAGCCGTCGATGCAGCAATCAAGCTGGTGGCCGGCGAGACCATTCCCGCCGAACAGCTGCAGGATGCGACGCTGACCACCAAGGACAATGTCGAGCAGTTCATCGCCAAGCATCCCTGATTGAGACCAGTCCGGCAGTCGACGAGCGCAACGATGTCCACCGATCCTCGCCACACGCACAGCCCCCATAACGGGCTCGTCGTCAGCGGCCTCTGCAAGAGCTACGGGCCGGTGCAGGTCCTGGCCGATGCGAGCTTCGAGGTGGGGCCGGGCGAGGTCGTGGCGCTGCTTGGCGAAAACGGCGCCGGCAAATCGACTGTCTCAAACATCATCGCCGGGTCGACCAAGCCCGATGCCGGCACCATCACCTGGCGGGGGAACCCTTATTCCCCCGCCAATCCTGCCGCGGCGATCGACGCCGGCATCGGCATGATCCACCAGGAGCTGAAGCTCTTGCCCGATCTGTCGGTCGCCGAAAACGTCTATGTCGGGCGCCTGCCGATGCGCAGCGGCCGCATCGACCGCGCGGCAATGAATGCCCGGGCATCGGCCCAGTTGAAGCGCCTCGGCCTCGATGTCTCTCCCGAGCGCAAGGTGCGCACGCTGCGTATCGCCGCCCAACAGCAGGTCGAGATCGCCAAGGCGCTGACGCTCAATGCCGAGCTGCTGATCTTCGACGAACCAACGGCAGCCCTTGGCGGCGAAGAGACGGAGCTCCTGTTCCAGCAAATCCGCAAGCTCAAGGCGGAAGGCATGTCCTTCATCTATATCAGCCACCGGCTGGACGAGATCGCCCAAATCGCCGACCGCGTGGTGGTGATGCGCGACGGGCGCATCGTCGCCCGGCACGAGCGCGCCGACATTCCAGTGCGCACTGTCGTCGAGCAGATGGTCGGCCGCAGCGTCGAGCGGATGTTCCCTACGGTATCGGCGCCGGGCAACGACACGCTGCTCGAGGTCGAGAACCTGTCCTCGCCGGAACGCAGCTTCCAAAATGTCAGCTTTTCGGTGCGGGCCGGCGAAATCCTCGGCATTGCCGGGCTGATCGGCGCCGGACGCACCGAACTGGTGCGGGCGATCGCTGGTGCCGATCCGATCTCATCCGGCTCGGTGCGCGTCGCCGGCAAGCCGGTGCATCTCAATGGCCCGGCGGCGGCGATCAAGGCCGGCGTCGTTCTGGTACCGGAAGACCGCAAGGCACAAGGCGTGGTGCTCGACCAGACGATCGGCGAGAACCTGGCGATCGGCAATTTCGACCATGTCGCGCCGAATGGCTGGGTATTCCCGAAGGCGGTGCAGAAATTCGCCGAGGCTGGTATTCGCCGGCTCGGCGTCAAGGGCCGGCCGAACCAGGAGGTCAGCAAGCTCTCCGGCGGCAACCAGCAGAAAGTGATCATTGCCAAATGGGTGTCGCGCCCGCCCAAGGTGTTCATTCTGGACGAGCCGACGCGCGGCATCGACGTTGGTGCACGCGCCGCGATCTATGATGTCATCGCCGACCTTGCCCGCTCCGGCATGGCGGTGGTGGTGGTGAGCTCCGACCTCGAGGAAGTGCTCGGCCTGTCGCATCGCGTGCTGGTGCTGAGCCGCGGCCGGCAACGCGGCATTCTCGACCGCAGCGAGGCAAGCAACGTCGCCGTCATGGAACTCGCCACGAGCTAGGACGGCCCATCGAAACAAAGCGCAGCAGGTGGTATCCTCCCGGGCACCAGACCGCGCGGGGCGCCAGCAACAGAGTTGGCGCCCCTTTATTTCCGGAGGACGGCGGTTGGAGCAGAGGGACCGACGATGAAACTATTCGAACTTCATGGTGACGTGGCACTTGTGACAGGCGCCGGCAGCGGCATCGGGCAAGCAATCGCCATTGGGCTGGCCGAGGCCGGCGCCGACATCGCTTGCTTCGGCCACGCCTCCAAAGGCGGGCTGGAGGAGACCGCACACCAGATCACCGCATTGGGCCGCAAAGCACTGGTGCTGACCGGCACGGTGACTGCAGAGGCCGATCTCGCGGCCGCGATCGAGCGTACGGAGGCGGAACTCGGCGCGCTGACGGTCGCAGTCAACAATGCCGGAATCGCCGGAGCTGAGCCGGCAGAGACGCTGTCGCTGGAAAAATGGCAGAAGCTCTATGACGTCAATGTCAGCGGCGTGTTCCTGTCCTGCCAGGCCGAGGCCCGCGCCATGCTGACGCGACGCAAGGGCTCGATCATCAACATCGCGTCGATGTCGGGCTCGATCGTCAATCGCGGCCTGACCCAGGCGCATTACAATTCGTCGAAGGCCGCGGTCATCCACATGTCGAAGAGCCTCGCCATGGAATGGGCCGATCGTGGCCTGCGCGTCAATGTCATCAGCCCCGGCTACACGCTGACGCCGATGAACAAGCGGCCGGAGGTCGCCGACCAGGTCAGGATCTTTGAGCGTGACACGCCGATGGGCCGCATGGCGGCGCCGGAAGAGATGGTCGGCCCGACCGTGTTCCTGGCCAGCCGCGCCTCGAGTTTCGTCACCGGCATCGATCTGATCGTCGATGGCGGCTTCGTCTGCTGGTAGGAGAAAAGATGCAGAAGCGATTCCAGGGAAAAACGGCGGTGATCACCGGCGCCAGCGGCGGCATTGGCGCGGCAATGGCCAGGCGCTTCGCGGCGGAAGGTGCTGCGGTCGTCGTCAGCGCCATCGACGCGCGCGTCGACGAGGTTGCCGCCGATCTGAAGGCTGCGGGCGCCAAGGTCGCATCGCTGCGCATGGACGTGACCAGGAAGGACGAGGTCGTCGCCCTCTACGACCTGGCCGAGCAGGAGTTCGGCCGCGTCGACATCTCCGTACAGAATGCCGGTGTCATCACAATCGCCAGGATCGAGGCGATGACCGAGGCCGAATGGGACAAGGTGATGGCGGTCAACACCAAGGGCGTGTTCCTGTGCTGCCAGGAGGCGATCGCGCGCATCCGCAAGCATGGCGATGGCGGCCGGCTGATCAACACCGCATCCGGCCAGGCGCGGCAGGGTTTTATCTACACGCCGCATTATGCGGCCTCGAAATTCGGCGTCGTCGGCATTACCCAGAGCCTGGCAAAGGAAGTGGCCAAGGAGAAGATCACCGTCAACGCGATCTGCCCCGGCATCATCGACACCGACATGTGGGCCTATAACGATGCCGCATGGGGCAAGTTGATGGGCGACTACAAGCCCGGCGAGCTGATGGCCGAATGGGTGAAGAACATCCCGATGGGCCGCGCCGGCAGCGGCGAGGATGTCTCCGGCCTGGTCAGCTTTCTGGCCAGCGACGATGCAGCCTACATTACCGGCCAGACCATCAATGTCGATGGCGGCCTGATCATGTCGTGAGCGGCGGCGCGGGCCAACGTACCATCCGCTGGTATCTGAAAGCCCCTTCGCTGCATTCAGGCTGCTCGGCGGGCCCGTGCCAATCCATGTTCCACGAGCCGGTCGATGATTTCGGAATAGCTGACGCCGCTTGCCGCCATTGCCTTGGAATACATGCTGATATCGGTGAAGCCGGGGATGGTGTTGATTTCATTGACCAGGAATTGCATGTCCGGCGTCAGGAAAAAGTCGACGCGCGCCATCCCGTCACAACCGACGGCTCTGAAAGCCCTTGCGGCTACATCCCGCATGCCTGCCTCGACCTCCGGCGGCAGTTCGGCCGGCACTTTCAGCACCGCGCCGTTCTCGTCGATGTATTTGGCATCGTAGCTGTAGAAACCGTGGCTTTCCGCCGGCACGATCTCGCCTGGCCGCGAGACGAACAGGTCGCCTGCCGGGTCCTCCAGCACGCTATATTCAATCTCGCGCCCATGAACGAATTCCTCGGCCAACAGCTTGCAATCGTGCTGGAAGGCTTCAGCAAGCGCTCCATCGAATTCCTGGCTGGCATTGACCTTTCTGACGCCGACTGACGATCCCTGACGCGCCGGTTTGATGAAAAACGGCAGGCCGAGTTCGCTTTCCAGTATGGCGAGGGCGGGTGCCGCACCTTCATGGATCGTCACTGAGCGCGCGATTGGCAGCCCCGCCGCTTTCAGGAGCCGCTTGGCGATATCCTTGTCCAGCGTGGTTGCTGAACCCAGGATGCCGCAGCCGGCGAGCGGCACCAGAGCCACCTCGGCCACCCCCTGTACCGAGCCGTCTTCGCCATGGGGGCCGTGCAGGACGGGAAACAGGATATCGATCTTAGGCAGATCATAGGGCATGCCGTCGGCCGGGATCGCCATCATCCGTCCGCGCCCACCCGGAACCAGGCAAACTTCCGTGCCGGCCGCAGGTTTTGCGAGCGTACCATCCTGGAAGCTGCTCAGCAGCCACTGTCCTTCGCGCGTGACGAAGATTGGGACGGCATCGTATTTGGCGGGCAGCAGCGCACGCATGACATTGGTTGCTGAAAGCACCGAAACGTCATGTTCGGCGGAACGTCCGCCAAAGAGCACGGCAATTCGCGGTCTGTTCAAGGAAGAGGTCATGAAAGCCTCGGATATGATCTGGTGTTGAAAGGTCAGAAGCCGGCGGCGATCCCGCGGTTGGCGAAGAAGTAAGGCATTTTGGTCTGCTGCATTGTATCGGTACCCTGTCCTCGCGACTCGCATACGGGATGACTGGCAACCTTGGCTTTTTTCAAACCCATCTACGGGTCCATGCAAAAAGACGGGCCGTGAAATTGGCACCGGCGTTAATCGTTGCGCGACATGAACGTTGGTATATATAATTTCATCTCATGAAAGTGGCTCTGGGCGAGTTGCCGAGCCAACAGCCGAGATCATGGGACTTTGATGGTTTTTACCTCAAGACCGGCGATCGATCCGCGGATGACTGCTTCGGCAGCAATCCTTCGGCAGTCATGACGCGGCCGGTCCCGCCACATCTTCACCAATTTGGGCACCACTGCGTTTTGCGCCGGCATCCGCTTCGGCAGCATTGTGGCGCCTACGGCCTTGCGCAACGACCAGCTTTTCCAACACAATCAAAAAAAGACGCAAGAAGGGAACTAATGATAACTTCCACCAGAGCTTGACAGGAGAACAAGCATGTCACTTCGGAGCATGATTTCGAATTTCTCAATGGGAGCCTTAACACTTGCCGCAGCAAGTGCACTGACACCTTCGGCCTATGCGGCGGCGCCGGAATCCAACGACCCGATCAAGATCGCGCTGTTCGACTGGACCAGCGTCAATCTGAACGCCAAGATCCTCGGCGGCATCCTCGAAAAGCTCGGCTATACCGTCGAGTATCCGACCGCAGACTATCTCTCCAGCCTGACCACCGGCCTGACCAATGGCGACATCGATGTCGGCCTGGAATTCTGGGACACGACGGCCGGCGAGGCGATGAAGGCCTCGGACGCGACGGGCCAGACCGAACGCCTCGGCAAGCTCGGACCCAAGGCCAAGGAAGAATGGTGGTTTCCCGAATATATGAAAGAGAAATGCCCCGGCCTGCCGAACTGGGAGGCGCTGAAAGATCCGAAATGCGCCGAGGCCTTTTCGACGGCCGAAACCACACCGAAGGGGCGCTATCTCGGCGGACCTGTGACATGGGAAGGTTTTGACGACGAACGCGTCGAGGCGCTGAAACTGCCCTTCACCGTCATCCATGCCGGCACCGATGCGGCGATGTTCGCCGAACTGGACTCGGCCTATCAGCGCAAGGCGCCGATCATGCTGTGGATCTATTCGCCGCATTGGGCGCCGGCCAAATACAAGGGCGAATGGGTCGAATTCCCCGACTACACGACAGAGTGCTACACCGACCCGAAATGGGGTGTGAACCCCGACGCGAAATATGACTGCGGCAAGCCGCATGGCGAGATCTGGAAATATTCCTGGGCCGGGATGAAGGACAAATGGCCGGTCGCCTACAAGGTCGCGAAAAACTACACGGTCGATACCGACGAGCTCAACAAGATGAGCGGCCAGATCGATCTCGAAGGCAAGACGCCGGAAAACGTCGCCGCCGCCTGGATCGCCGCCCACGAAGCCGACTGGAAAGCCTGGGCCGAGTGACCGTCTGACTGGAAATCCGACGACCCGGCCATTCGTGGCCGGGTCTCGATCCCGTGTTCCAGAAGGACGATCGCATGACCGATACGATTGAACAGGCGGCGAAAGCGGGCAACGATGCCCGCCCGATAAAGCTTGCCTGTCGCAATGTCTGGAAGCTGTTCGGGGCGGACGCGGCCAATTTCATCCGCCGGCGCGACGGCAAGGCCAGCCTGGCGGATATCGCCGCGGCCGGACTGGTTGGCGCGGTGCGCGCCGTCGATCTCGAAATCCGCCAGGGCGAGATCTTCATCATCATGGGACTTTCCGGGTCAGGCAAGTCGACGCTGGTGCGCTGCATGTCGCGGCTGATCGAGCCGACCCACGGCAAGGTCGAGTTCGAGGGCAAGGACCTGCTCAAGATTTCCGATGCCGCGCTGATCGAGCTGCGGCGCCATCGCATGGGCATGGTGTTCCAGAATTTTGCCTTGCTGCCGCATCTCGACGTACTGGAGAACATCGCCTTTCCCTTGGGCATCCAGGGGCAGGACCGGCCGACGCGCGAGGCGCGCGCGCGGGAAGTGATCGAGCTGGTCGGCTTGCGCGGTCGCGAGCATTTCTATCCGCGCGAGCTTTCCGGCGGCCAGCAGCAGCGTGTCGGCATCGCCCGCAGCCTCGCCACGAAGCCGGAAATCTGGTTCCTCGACGAGCCGTTCTCGGCCCTCGATCCGCTTATCCGCCGTGAGATGCAGGACGAGCTGATGCGGCTGCAGACCATGCTGCACAAGACCATCGTCTTCATCACCCATGATTTCGACGAGGCCATCCGGCTGGCCGACCGGATCGCCATCATGAAGGACGGCGAGGTCATCCAGATCGGCACGCCGGAAGAGCTGGTGGTCAACCCGGCGACCGACTACGTCGCCGAATTCACCCGCGACGTCGATCGCGCCAAGGTGATCTCCGCCAAAAGCCTGATGCGCGCCTGCGACGGCGCCGAGTACGGCGGCACGGTCGCGCCGGATGCCAAGATTGCCAGTTTCTCGGCAGATATTGTCTCTGCCGGCAAACCCTTCGCGGTGGTCAACGGCACCGGCAAGCCGATCGGCGAAGTCACGCCGCAGGCGGTGATCGATCTTCTCGCCGGCATCGAGCGTCGTGGGGCCGGCGCATGACGGTCACGGCAAGCGCCAGCGCAGCGAGGCCCCGGCCGGTTCAAACCTGGCTGGCGATCTGGGCCTGCGCGCTCGCCGCCGTGCTTATTGTCTTCCTGCTGCAGGAAAGCCTGCCCTGGGCGGTCAATTACCCGGCCGGCGCGACCGTTCCTGTCGCCGACTGGGTCAGTTCGCTGATGAACTGGGTGAAGTCGAACTTCTCCTGGCTGACCCGCTCGATCACCGCGGTGCTCGGCGTGCCGCTCGATTTCGCGCTCGGTCTTCTGGCCAAGAATTTCAAGATCGGCCATGGCGCGGATATGATCGTCTTGCCGCGCCTGTCCTGGGTCGGCGTCTGCGCTGCCGCCTATCTTGCCGGGCGCGCCGCCGGCGGCTGGAAGCTGGGTGCGCTGGTCGGCGGCTGTTTTTTCTACATCGCGCTGTTCGGGCAGTGGACCAGCGCCATGCTGACGCTCGGCTTGATCTCGATCGCCGTGCCGTTTTGCATTGTCACCGGGCTGTTCGCCGGCATCTGGGCATGGCGCAAACCTTGGGCAGAGAGATTGTTGATCTCCCCTGCCCTCGATCTGATGCAGACGATCCCGACCTTCGCCTATCTGATCCCGATGCTGCTTCTGTTCGGCAACAGCCCGGTCTCGGCAATGATCGCGACGGCAATTTTCGCGACGCCGCCAATGGTGCGGGCGACGATGCTCGGCCTGTCGCGGGTGCCGTCGGAGATCGACGATTTCAGCGAGATGGCCGGCTGCACGGCACGGCAGAAACTGTGGCGGGTGCTGTTGCCGTCGGCGCGGCCGACATTGATGGTCGGCGTCAACCAGGTCATCATGCTGGCGCTCAATATGGTGATCATCGCCTCGATGATCGGCGCCGGTGGGCTCGGCTATGACGTGCTTTTGGCGTTGCGCGCGCTCAAGGTCGGCGAGGCGATGGAGGCTGGCCTAGCCATTGTCGCACTGGCAATTGCACTCGACCGGCTGAGCCAGGCGATCGCCCACAATCACGCCAAGGGCAATGTCCGCCATCAGGCCAGCACCAGCTTCTGGCGGCGCTATCCCAATCTGACGCTGGCCGTCGCCATCCTCGCCGTCACCACGCTGCTCGGCCTGTTCGTGCCGGCCTTCGCCGCGGTGCCGAAAGCGATCACCTTCACCACCGCGCCTTTGTGGAAGGCGGCGGTGAACTGGATCACCATCAACTTCTTCGACACGATCGAAGCGTTCCGCGTGGCGCTTATCCTCAATGTGCTGAACCCGGTGCGCGCCTTCTGCGAGGGCTTTCCGTGGCTGGGCGCGGTGTGTCTCCTCGGCCTTGCCGGCTACCAGCTCGGCGGCTTACGCCTCGCCGCCCTGGTCGCGGCATTGACAGCGTTCTGCGCCGTCACCGGACTTTGGGAAAAGACCATGGCGACGGTCTATCTGTGCGGCATCTCGGCCTTTATCGCCTGCCTGATCGGCATCCCGATCGGGCTGATGGCATCGCGCAGCGACCGCTTCGAAAAGATCGTCACGCCGGTCATCGACACGCTGCAGGTGCTGCCGTCGTTCTGCTTCATCATTCCGGTGGTCATGCTATTCAGAGTCGGCGACGTCACCGCGATGATCGCCACCGTCGCCTTCGCCGTGGTGCCGGCCATCCGCTACACCAATCACGGCATCCGGCAGGTGCCGCCGGCGCTGATCGAGGCGGCGAAGGTCTCGGGCTGTACCCCGCGTCAAACTTTCTTTCGCGTGCAACTGCCGCTGGCGCTGCCCGAGATCATGCTCGGCGTCAACCAGACGATCCTGATGGCGCTGGCGATGATCATCATCTGCGCCATGGTCGGCACGCGCGATCTCGGCCAGGAGGTGTTCATCGCCCTGTCCAAGGCCGATTCCGGCCGCGGCATCGTCGCCGGCCTGGCCATCGCCTTCATCGGCATCGTCGCCGACCGGCTGTTCAACGCCTGGACGGCCAAGGCGAGAGCGAGGCTGGGATAGCCGGGAATAGGACGGCCTCAGGAAGCTGCCGCTAATGGCGCCCCGGTGACGAGTTACCGATCCCTACGCCTAACGACATAGCCCTTCGGGATTATTGCTCGCTCTTGCCTCACATCGTACGGCTGTCATGGGACGGGCAGGCTCAACAGGAGAGCGAACAATGTCTAAACGTGTTCCCTTTACTTCCGGTGATCTAAGAGATCATCAACGCGGCACCGATGACACCCTCGCAGGCGATCCAAATACAAACATCTTAATCGGCGATGCTGGCGGCAGCCTGCTCGATTTCTCGAGAGGCGGCAACGATACCTTTACGGAAACCGGAGCGCCGACCTACACCTTCTACGGTGACGCGGCTCGGAGCTTGTTCAATTTTGCTCGGGGCGGTGACGACACCTTCACCACGGGGCTTTCGTCCACCACGACCACTGCCTATGGTGACGCGGGCGACGATATGTCGGACCACAGCAAGGGCGGCAACGATACCTTCAACAGTGGATTGGCAAGGCAGGTAGTCGATACCTTCTATGGTGACGCCGGCGGCAACATGCTCGGCCATGCTCAGGGGGGTGACGACACTTTCCTGACCCAAACCAAACAAGGAGCCGACCACACCTTCTACGGTGATGCAGGCGGCGAGATGTCCGATCGCAGCAAGGGCGGCAACGACACCTTCGAGGGCTCGACAGAAGCCAATAACATTTTCTACGGTGACGCCGGCAGCAACATGTCTGGCAATGCGCAGGGCGGCGACGATAGCTTCACGGGCAAGAGCGATTCATTCAACACTTTCTACGGCGATGCCGGCGGCGACATGTCGGACGACAGTAGGGGTGGCAACGATACCTTTACGGGCCGCTCCTTTTCCGCCAACACTTTCTTCGGCGACGCCGGCGGCAACATGTCTGGCCATGCTCTGGGCGGCGACGACTATTACACAGACACGTTTGGGGATCTCGGGGGCAAAACTCTCTATGGCGATGCGGGCGGCGATCTTTCCGATTTTGCGACGGGCGGCAACGATACCTTCACGAGCGTGGGTGGGTCCCAGGTAACGTTCTACGGGGACGCCGGCGGCAGTATGCTCGACCATGCGCTTGGGGGCGATGACGTGGCCGTGCTGCAAGGCACCGCCCATAATGTGGGGTATGGCGACGCCGTGACGATGCTCGGCAACGCTGTGGGCGGCAATGACACCCTGACCGGCGGGGACAAGAGCGCCTTTCCTGATGTTCTAAACGAGTTGTACGGCGACGCGCGCGCTATGTCCGGCTCCGCCCAGGGCGGCAACGACATTCTTACCGGGGGCCACAACAACGAAAGCGGTCAGGTCCGTAACTTCCTGTGCGGCGACGCTCTACAAATGTCCGGTTCGGCCAAAGGTGGAAATGATACCCTGTACGCTGGGAGCGCGGCACCCGGCTGCACGGTCATCAATGACATGTGGGGGGATGGACAACTGAGCGAGTTGGCTCAGGGCGGCGCAGACCAATTCATATTCAAGGATGATGGTTCAATGACGGTCGGAACCCAAAACACCATCTACGACTTCAGCCAGACCCAAGGTGACACTATCGTCTTTAGCGGCGTGGAGGGCGTGCAATCGTTCGATGATCTCACAATTGCGCAAAGTGGAACCGACACCATTATTACCGCGGGAGTCGATCAAGTTACTCTCGCAAACTTTGCGAGCCCGCTGACAACGAGTGACTTTTTGTTCGTCTGAAAGCGAAACCTTACCTGTTCGAAGGAGCTGGAATGCGGTGAGAGTTCGTTGAAGATGGTCGCGCGGCCGGTCGCCCCAATTCTGCTCGACCGGCCGATCGGCGATCCCAGCCGCAAGTATGGATCAAGCGGCCAGAAATCTCTCGGTCAATCGAGCCCAGAGCGCTGCGCCGACGGTCAAATTGCCGTCGTTGAAATCATATTTCGAGCTGTGCAGGATGGCTGAATCCTCGCCGTTGCCGAGGCGGAGGAAGCAACCAGGTTTGTGCTCAAGGAAATAGGAAAAGTCTTCGCTGCCGGGGATCAACGGGCAGACGGACACCTTGTCCTGACCGACGAGTTCAACAGCGACGTCTGTCGCAAAGGACGTCTCGCCCTCGGAATTGATCACCACTGGGTAGCCGCGCTCGTAGTCGATCTCGACCGTTGCGCCATGTGCCTGCGCCACAAGTGCTGCGATACTGCGAATACGCTGCTCGAGCGTGTCGCGAATCTCGGCCGAGAAAGAGCGAACGCTCAGCGTGATCTCGGCGTGTTCCGGGATGACGTTGGAGGCCGTGCCGCCGTGAATGGTGCCGACGGTAACGACAGCCGTCTCGATCGGGTTGACGTTGCGCGATACCACCGTCTGCAGGGTCATGACGATGTTGGCGGCAGCGACGATCGGGTCGACCGTCAGGTGCGGACGGGAGGCGTGGCCGCCACGCCCGGCGATCTTGATGGTGACAGTATCGCTCGCCGCCATCAGCGGCCCGGCGCGCATCAGGAACGAACCCGTTGGCGCGCCCGGGTGGTTGTGCAGCCCGAATATCGCATCGCAAGGAAAGCGCTCGAACAGGCCGTCGGCGATCATCGCCTGCGCTCCGCTTCCCTTGCCGGCTTCCTCGGCCGGCTGAAAAATGAGGTTCACCGTGCCGTTGAAATGCCGCGTGCGCGCCAGGTATTCGGCCGCGCCGAGCAGCATCGTGGTGTGGCCGTCATGGCCGCAGGCGTGCATCTTGCCGCTGGCTTGGCTGGCATAAGGGAGATTGGTCGCTTCGGTGATCGGCAAGGCGTCCATGTCGGCGCGGATGGCGATGCTGCGGCCGCTGCCCTGGCGCAAGCGGCCGACGACCCCGAGGCCGCCGACATTACGCGTCACCTCGTAGCCCCAGCCTTCGAGCCGTTCAGCAACGTATGCAGCGGTTTCATGCTCCTGGAAAGAAAGCTCGGGATGCGCGTGCAGGTGCTGGCGAGCCGCCGCAAGCTCGGCCGCCTTGTCGGCGAAGTCGGAAATATCGGCGAACTGGTTGGAGGTCTTTGGCATCGAAGGTCCTTTGCCGGCCGAATAGGTAAATCGCGCCGGCTTTGCTGTTAGATGAAACGGCTCAAAAAAGCCCGCGTGCGCGGGTGCCTGGGTTTGGCGAGAACCTCGTCCGGAGGCCCGGCCTCGATCACATTCCCGTCGTCCATGAACACCACCCGATCCGCCGCTTCGCGGGCGAAGCCGATCTCATGCGTGACCACGATCATGGTCAAGCCCTGCCTGGCGAGATCGCGCATGGTGGCGAGCACCTCGCCGACCAGCTCCGGATCGAGCGCCGACGTCGGCTCGTCGAAGAGCATCAATTTCGGGCGGATGGCGAGCGCACGGGCGATGGCGACGCGCTGCTGCTGGCCGCCCGAAAGCTGGCGCGGATAGGCGTCGATCTTGTCGGCGAGACCGACACGGGTCAGCAGTTCGCGGGCGTAGCCGATCGCCTCCTTGCGGTTCTCCCGGTGAACGCCGACCGGAGCCTCGATGACGTTCTGAAGGGTCGTCATGTGCGGATAGAGATTGAACTGCTGGAACACCATGCCGATCTTGCGCCGCTGCGCGGCGGTCGCGCGATCGGAAAGCTTGTCGAGGCGGCCGTCGTGCAACCGGTAACCGATCTGCTCGCCGTCCACCTCGATCGACCCTTGGTCGATCGCCTCCAGATGATTGATGCATCGCAGGAAGGTTGATTTGCCGGAGCCGGACGGCCCGAGAATGACCACCACCTCGCCAGGCGCGACGTCCAGGTCAATGCCTTTCAGCACCTCGAGCGGGCCGAAGGCCTTGTGAACGTTGCGCGCCCGGACCAGGGGCGTGTCATGCGCGCTCATTGGCAGCCTCCAGGGTGGCGGTCGCCGTCTTATCGCGAGCGCCGCGGTCGCCGCGGCTGTAGTGGCGTTCGATCGCGCCCTGCGCGACGTTGAGAACCGAGGTGATCAGCAGATACCAGAGCACTGCAACCATCAGCAGCGGAATGATTTCGAAGGTGCGGTTGTAGATCGACTGCACCGAGTAGAGCAGGTCGGCCATGGCGATGACGCTGACCAGCGACGTCGCCTTGATCATGCTGATCAGCTGATTGCCGGTCGGCGGGACGATCGACCGCATCGCCTGCGGGATGATGATGCGCCGCAAGGCCCGGGAGCGGGTCATGCCGAAGGCTTCAGCCGTTTCGGCCTGCCCCTTGTCCACCGACAACAATCCGCCACGGATGATCTCGGCCATGTAGGCGGCCTCGTTCAGCGCCAGACCAAGAACCGCGGCCGTCAAAGGCGTGATCAGGTCGTTGGTGTTCCAACTGGCGAAGCCGATGGAAATGCGCGGAAACAGCGTCGAAAGGTTGTACCACAGGATCAGTTGGACCAGCAGCGGCGTTCCCCGGAAGAACCAGATGAACAGGCCGGAGAGGAAGGATGCCAGCCTGTCCTTCGACATGCGCGCGATGGCGAGCAGCAGGCCGAGCACGATGCCCAGGATCATCGCCACGACCGTCAGGCCGAGCGTTACGGAAAGCCCCTGCATGACCGTCGGATCGAAGAAATACTGGGCGACCACCGGCCAGCCGAAATTCGGGTTGACCGCAACGATATAGGCGAAGCCGGCCGCCACGGCGATGGTGAATGCCCAGAGCGCCAGCCGGACGAGCGGAAACGGCCGGTGGGCTCGTTTGACGTCGCGCAGCGCGTCGTCGGGACGTCGCGGCAGCCCGGCCGCGTAGGCAGCGGTCGCGTCGGTCATGGCAGCCTCTACTGGCCCTGGTTGATGCCGGGTGCATCGATCATGTTCTTCTCGAGGCCCCACTTCTTCATCACCGCGGCATAGGTGCCGTTCTTCATCAGGATCTTGAACGCGTCGAGCAGTACACCGCCCAGCGGCGAGCCCTTCTTGACGACGGCGCCTTGATAGATGTCCTTGAAGCCATTGGCCTGGCCGACACCGGCGAGTTCCAGCTGGCCCTTCGCCTGCTCGACGAAATAGGTCAGCGGCGCCTGCGAGGAGAAGAATGCGTCGGAGCGCTTCGACCGGACGGCCAGTATCGAACTCGGCTGGTCGGTGAAGGATTGCACCTCGACGGCCGGCTTGCCGCCCTCGGTGCATTTCTGTACCTGCTGCTTGATGACCTTTTCGGCCGACCCGCCCGACATGACGGCGATGCGCTTGCCGCAAGCGGTGTCGAGTGAGGTAATGTCTTGCGGATTGCCCTTCTCGACGGCGAAGACGACGTATTCGCGCACCCAATCAATGAAGTCGTTGGATTTCTGGCGGTCGGGATAGTCGCCGACAGGCCCCATCGCGAACTGATAACGGCCGGCATTGATGCCACTCAGCAACGCCGGCAGGCCGGCGACCGAGGCATGATCGACTTCGACGCCGAGCAGCTGGCCGATAGCGTCCGAAATGTCCTTGGTCGCCCCGGACAGTTCGGTGCCGGTGACGATCTCATAGGGCGGGAACGAGCCGTTGTTGACGGCTGTGATCTTTCCCGCCGTGCGGATCTCTTCCGGCAGCCGGGCGCGCAAGTCTTCGTTCACCGATTGCTTTTGGACGTCCTGGGCGAAGCTGGACTGCGCCAGCATTGTGACGAGCGAGGCGAATATGAAGCTGATTGTCCTCATGGCATTCTCCTGTTCTTGATTGTGCGTTGTCAGGCTGCAGTGGCCCGCGACCTGGCCTCAAAAGGAAACAAGGCTTCGGCGGAAATCGGCTCCGTCAGAATGCCCTGGGCATGTAGCTCAGTGACGAAATCCTCGATCATGCGCCGGTTGGCGGGCAGGCCGGTGGCGTTCCAGGAGGCAGGCAGGTCGCGCCCCGCATGAAGCAGCTCCTCGAGGACCCAGGGCGAGGTATCGGCATATTTTCGGCGCTTTGCCGTCCAGACGCGCTGGCTTTCGTCGATCAGCCTGGCGAGTTCCTGCGGCAGCCAGGGGTGCTCCCTGGCCATTGCGGCCTTGACGGCGACCAGATGCATGCCCGGGACATAACCGACGTCGGCGAAATAGGCGCGTTCGGCCGCGCGAAAATCGCGCAGCACTTGCCGGAAGCCGGAAGTCGGGCCGAAAAAGCCGTCCGGCATGAAGGGCGTGAAAACGGCGTCGAGCTCGCCTTGCGCCAGCAGTTCCATCATCGGGCGTTCGCCCGGTGCCGCTTCGATACGACCCGGCCTGCCGAATCCGTCGAGGCGGTCGGCGACCGGGTGCTCGGATGTCAGCCTGCCGGCAAACCAGTAGGCGTCCTCGACGCCGACACCTTCCCGACGAAGCGCCGCGCGCGTCCATGTGTTGCCGGAATCGCGCCAGCCGGTCACGCCGATGCGTTTGCCGGCAAGGTCGGCGAGCCGCTCCAGCGGGCTGGTCTCGACCGTTATGATGCAGCGATGGCGAAAGCCGCGCATGATGAAGCACGGTAGTCCAACCACAGTATCCCGGCCCGAAGCCATGGCCGACACATAACGGCTGAATGAGACCTCCGCCGCATCGTAGTTCGGATCGGTGCCGAGATCCGCGATCAGCGTAGCGACGCGGTCAACCTTCACCGACAGGCGGCTCGACGTGACGTCACCCAGCATCAAAGGGGTGAGATAGTCCCAATCGCGGGTGGCTATAGTGATGGAGACGGGCATCGGCATGAACTTCAAAGCTACGTTTGACCGGCGATTGGTAAATGTTTATTTTTTGCCGATCAAATGTTATTATGTTACTGAACATTCAAACTGACAGTTGTCGATTCGATGGATTTCGATGCAGGATGGTTCGCTGAACGCCTTGGCGACCGCACGACGCGCGGCATCGCGCGCGAGACCAGTGCGCTGATCAGAAGCGGCGCGCTGCCTGTCGGCGTAAAACTTCCGCCGGTGCGCGATCTGGCCTATGTGCTCGGCGTCAGCCCGGCGACGGTCTCGCAGGCGTGGAGCGAGCTTCGGCGCTACAAGATCATCGGCGGCCGTGGGCGCAACGGCACCTGGATCATGGGCAACCGCTTTGCCGCCCGGCCCGAGCGCCACATGAGCGGCGGCAATTACGGTGCGGACATTCTGAACCTGGCGATCGCGGAGCCCGATGTGATGCTCTTGCCGCCGCTCGACATCGCGCTGGCGCATGGTGCGCGTGCCGAAAAGCTCAACAGCTACGAGCGGGTGCGCATCCTGCCTGAGCTGGAGGCCGCGGTGCGCCCGTCATGGCCGTACGATCCCGGCGCGTTCCTGGCCACCAATGGCGGCTACAACGCCATCTACACCTTGCTGCATGCGCTGGTCCCGCCGGGAGCGCCGGTCGCTATCGAGAACCCAACGGCGCTTCGCCTGCTCGACATCCTCGAGGATCTCGACGTGCCGATCATTCCGGTGGACTGCGACAGTGACGGTCCCTTGCCGGATGCACTTGCCAACGCTCTGCGGCAGCGGCCCGTCGCGTTCCTGTTCCAGCCGCGCGTCCATTCGGTTACCGGCGCCTGCATGTCATCGGCGCGGCTGGAGGTCATTGGCGACCTGCTCGCCGGCACCGACGTGCTGATTGTCGAAGATGACGGCGTTGGCGACATTGCTTCGGCGCCGCGCATTTCGCTTGGCCGGCGTTTTCCCGATCGCGTCATCCATATCCTGTCCTATTCCAAGACCCATGGCCCGGACCTGCGGCTCGCCGTGCTGTCCGGATCGGCGACGATCGTCGAGCAGATCCAGTCCTATCGCAGCTTCAGCTCGGGATGGACCAGCCGTATCCTGCAGGCGGCCACCGCCTGGCTGCTGCAAGACCCGGCCACGGCTGCCCTCGTTGAGCAGGCGAAGGAGGTGTATCGCCGCCGCCGCGAGCGGCTCGCCGACGAACTGGCGAAACGCAATGTCGCGATCGACGCCGGACACGGTCTCAGCGTCCTCATTCCGGTTGCTTCGGAACCTTACGCGATGGTCACGTTGGCCGCACACGGCATCGCGGTTCATGCCGGGGCGAAGTTTTCGACGGGAAAAACGAACGCCGTCCGCGTCGCGACCAGCATCCTGGACGAGGAGCACCTCGAGCACGTCGCAAATTCCCTGACGCTGGCAGCCGACCCCGCGCGGGAGGTTAGCTGAGGCAAGGCCTCCGATGGATAGTCGCCGACTTGCCATAGACAGACCCTGTCTTCCGTCGCGTTCAACTGCCGCTGGCGCTTCCCGAGATCATGCTCGGCGCCAACCAGTCCGTCGTGATGGCGCGGCGATGATCAAAGATCTCACCAATCCGCCGCTCACCGAGACGAGGCTGCAGGTCTAGGCGAGGCCGTTTCCACGGCTCCGCGGTGAAGCTTTCCACGCTGATGCACACACCTGCTTCCACACCGCTGGCCGATGACAGCTTCGAAGAGGTCCTTCGAGGGCGAGAACATGTCGAATCATCAAATATCACCGACGGCAGGCAGGGAGGTTTGGGATAGTGCAACACGGCTGCGCGGCCTGTTGGCTGCGGCCGGCGCCACGACCGCCATGGCGTTCGGATTTGGCAGCCTGGCGCTCACATCCGTCTTCATCAGACCGCTTGAGGCGGAGTTTGGCTGGTCGCGAGCCGACATCAGCCTTGCCTACACGCTATCAAGCGTCGGCATGGCCTTGGGCGGGCTGTTCTGGGGCCGGCTGTCGGACCGCCTGAATATCAAAAGCCTGCTATTCATCGGCTCGGCAGGCATGGCGATCGCGCTCGCCGCGCTTTCCTTCACCACTTCGCTCTGGCAGATCTATGCGGCCAACTTCGCTTTGGGCGGGCTAGGCTTTGCCTGTCTCTACGCGCCGGTACTTGCCGTGACCGGACTCTGGTTCGACCGCCGCCGCGGCCTGGTGATAGGGATCGTCACAGCAGGCGGAGCCCTAGGCCAGGGCATAATGCCCTACGCCGCAAATACCTTGATCGACGGCGTAGGCTGGCGCCTCGCATACGCGATCATGGCTGTGGCGACGATGGCTGCGCTGGCGATCTTCATGCCGGCGGTTCAGGCGCCGCCCGTCAATCGGATCCTTGCCGCACCGGCGCATTTTTCAGCGAAGCCAGGCTTCCAACGTGGCCATCTTTCCCCGCTGACGCTGGTATCTGCCGCAGCCTTCCTCTGCTGCGCCTGCATGGGCGTCCCGCTGATGCACCTCACGAGCTTCGTCACGGCCGTGTGCGGATCTTCGAATGTCGGATCGCTCAGCCTGCTGATCGCCATGCTGTTCGGCGCCATCGGGCGGATCGCATTCGGGCTCCTCGCCGACCGGGCAGGCAACATTTCTGCCTACGCCCTGGCGTCGTTTATTCAGACGGCATGCGTTGCGATTTTCCCCGCGCTGGACCAGCAGCTGAGTCTGCTGGCGCTGTCGGCGGTTTTTGGCTTCGGCTTTGCCGGAAACATGACATGCCTGATCCTTTGCGTGCGCCAATTTGCGCCAGCCGAACGCTTTGGCCAGTCACTCGGCATCGTCATGCTGATCGCCTGGGTGGGTATGGGCGTGGCCGGATATTTCGGCGGCTTTGTCTATGACAGCTTCGGCAGCTATGGGCCCGCTTTCCTAGTGGCATTTGTCGCAGGCGCGGCCAATCTCGTGGTTCTGGGCATATTGGCGGCATCATCCGGCGCGAGAGCGCAGGTTCCATGCGGCCGCCTTCCGGACCCAGCGATGAGCCGCTGATTCAAACGTCGAAATCCATTTATTCCACGTTGGTTCGAACGCTGCAAACCACGGCCTTCCTGCCAACCTCAGAGATCGAACGGACCGGCGGAGCACCGTCGTCACCAAACAAGGACCAGCTGAGATGAGCAGTATCTACGACAGCATTCTCGACACCATCGGTGATACGCCGGTCGTTCGCCTTTCCCGTATCAACAACGGCGCCGCTTCGCTCTATGCCAAGCTCGAGGCGTTCAATCCTGGCGGCTCGGTCAAGGACCGTCTTGCCGCCGCGATCATTGAAGAAGCGGAGAGCTCCGGTGCACTTCGGCCTGGCCAGACGGTGATCGAGGCGACGAGCGGCAACACAGGCATAGGACTTGCCATGGTTTGCGCGAGGAAAGGCTACCCTCTGGTCATCGTCATGCCGGAAAACGCCAGCCTCGAACGCCGCAAGCTGATGCGCTTTTTCGGGGCCAAGGTCGTGTTGACCCCTGCCGTCGAGCGCGGCAGCGGCATGCTCGCCAAGGCGGTCCAACTGGCCGGAGCGCACGGCTGGTTCCTCTGCCGGCAATTCGAGACGCCCGTCAACGCCGATATTCATGCCCGCACGACAGCGCTCGAAATCATCGCGGCATTCCAGGACCGTCCACTCGACTACTGGGTCACCGGCACCGGGACCGGCGGAACACTTGCCGGTGTGGCGCGAGTGCTCAAGCGCGAGCGGCCGGAAACGCGGATCATAGTCTGCGAGCCCGACAATTCGGCGCTGCTGTCGAGTGGCATTCCTCAAACTTTCGACGAACAGGGGCTGCCGACTCGGGCGCATACTCGGTTCCGGCCACACCCGATGCAGGGGTGGAGCCCTGATTTCATTCCGCAGATCGTCGGCAACGCGATGGCTGACGATCTTGTGGACGAGATCCTACCCGTTTCAGGCGCCAGCGCTCTGGAAGCCGCGCGCCGGCTTGCGACGGAAGAAGGAATACTGGCGGGCATCTCCGGCGGAGCAACCTTGAGCGGGGCACTGGAAATTGCTCGACGCGTCGGCGCGGACCGAAACGTGCTCTGTATGTTGCCTGATACGGGTGAGCGGTATCTCAGCACGATCCTGTTCGATCACATCAGCGAGGAAATGTCGCCCGCCGAAGAGGCGATCTCTCACTCCACACCCGGCTACCGCTTCGACCGGCCGCCGTCCTTCGCCCTTTCATCGGCACCTGTAAACGAAATCCAAATCGACCAGTCGGCGCATGCGATGGTCGACAAGGCGATCAATGATCCGGAGCGTCCGGTGGTCATGTTCGCTCTGACATGGTGGGAATTCTGCTGGACGGTAAGAAAGCTTTTCGACCGTGCCGGAATCGCCTACAGGTCCATCGAAATCGATACTCCGGAATTCCAGAAGAACGGCCTGGACGGGGAAATCCGGAAGGCCCTGAGGGCCCGGATCGGTTCGCCTACAATTCCGCAGGTCTTTGTCGGCGGCGAGCATATCGGTGGCTGCATGGATACGCTTGCGGCCTGGCGGGAAGGCACGCTCGCCGCCCGGCTCGAGTTCGTCGGCGCAAACTACACGCCCGGCGCATGCGCAAATCCCGAGAGCCTACTGCCCCGATGGGTGCGCGCGGCAGCGTGAGATCTCGCCTCTAGGCTTTTCACAGTGCCGTCGCCACCATCAAGCGAGCGGAACGGGCGCGATCCCGTTCCGGCTCAGCTTTCATCCGCACTTGTCCGTGTCAGCCTTCCCGCAGACCGAAACCTCGCGCTTCCGGAAACGAACGCTTTCGGCAGCGGCACGGACTTGATACAATCAATCGCTAAATTAGCAGGCGCACTAGGGTCAACAAAGTGTCGCTCGAAATTCGCGTTCTCGGAGATCTGACGGTCCTTCGCCATGGCGAGGTCGTTTCCTTGCCGCCTTCGAAAAAGACGCGGGCGCTGCTGGCCTATCTTGCGCTCGTAGAGCGCCTGCAACGGCGCGAGCGCCTTTGCGAAATGTTTTGGGAGGTACCGGACGATCCTCGCGGCGCCCTGCGCTGGAGTCTCTCGAAGATCCGACAGGTCGTGGACCTCGGGGACGGCGAGGTCCTGCAAGCCGACCGCAACGCAGTTCGCCTGAACAACAGCGAAATCGTGCTGGACATCGCGCCGCTCCGCGGCCTTGGCACTCGCGACATAGAGGCTCTCGAACGGGAAAAGCTGGAGGCCCTCGCCGGAGCGTTTCGCGGACGTTTCCTGGATGACCTCTCACTGCCGCGCTGTCCGGAATTCGAAGCCTGGCGCATTGCGACCGCCGACGAACTGCACGTGACGCATCTGCGCATCCTTCGGGTGCTCGTCGACCGGCTGGCGGATGAGCCGGCGCGGGCGCTTCCGTACGCCCATGTCCTGCACGGGCTGGAGCCCGGAGACGAGGCTCTTCGAGCAGACATCCGTCGGCTGAGCGAGGCAGCACGGCAATCCGCCATGGTCCAGAGCCGCGCCTCGATAACGGACACGGAGGTCGCTCCCGCCGGTGAGAGCGTCACTCCGACCCAGGTTTGGCCGGGGGCGGAGATACAGCTCCCCCCTGCGCCGGAGCGGGTCCTTGCGCAGGAGATCCGGCGGTGCACAACGCCCGACGGCGCGCGCCTCGCCTATTCCTTGAGTGGTCAAGGCCCCCCTTTGGTAAGGGCCGCCCACTGGATGTCCCATCTCGAGCTCGAATGGGACAGTCCGGTATGGAAGCATTGGATCGAGGGCCTCTCCGCGCACTACCAGCTGATACGCTACGACCAGCGCGGGAACGGCCTATCGGATCGGTATCCCGCCGACCTATCCTTCGAGGCCATGGTCGCCGACCTGGAGAGCATCATCGACGCGGCCGGTCTGCGCCGCGTTTCCCTGCTTGGCATTTCCCAAGGGTGCGCCGTTTCGATAGCCTATGCCGTCCGGCATCCCGAGCGCGTGGCCGGGATGGTGCTGTATGGCGGATTTACCAAAGGCTGGCGCAAACGGGGCAATCAGCGCGAAATAGCGCGCCGCGAAGCGATGGGATCGCTGATACAGGAAGGGTGGGGCCAAGACGACCCGGTGTTCCGGCAGATGTTCACCTCCCTCTTCATTCCTGAAGCAACGCCGGAACAGAGGAATTGGTACAACGAGCTGCAACGCAATACCGTCTCGCCGGAGATTGCCCATCGCATTTTCGAGGAAGGCGCCGTCATCGACGTGGACGAGCTGTTACCACGGGTCCGTGTTCCGACCCTGGTGATGCATGCCACGGGGGACGCAGTCATTCCGTTCGACCATGGCCAGGCGATGGCTGGGAAAATTCCCGGCGCGCGTTTCGTCGCGCTCGACAGCGCCAACCACGTGCTGCTTGGCCATGAACCGGCATTCGCGACCTTCGTGGAGGAAACGCGTCGTTTCCTTGCCGACCCTGAACAGACGCAGCAATTGGCCGGCCCTCCGGCGTCCTTGGGAATCAACCGCTCCCGGCAGTACATAACCGTACTAGCCACGGAAGTGGTCAGTCCCATGCATCTCCTCGAAACGGAGGATCCGGAAGTGGCGATCCGCGAATTCCAGCCCGTCGAGGATCGGGTGATAGAAGTCGTGGAGAGTCATGGCGGCGTCGTCACGTCGGCTGCTGACGGGACAATCACCGCAGCATTCGGCCTCGCTCGCGCCACGGAGGATCACGCTTATCTTGCATGCCGCGCCGCGCTTGCGGCCAAGCTGGCGGTGGAGGAGCTTTCCCAGGGCGGGATCCAGTTGAGGGTCGGAATAGACACCGGCGAGGTGATCGTACGGCAGCAATGGACGACCCAAGCCAGCAAGGTTGAACTGGCCGGAGCCGCGCCGCGTGCAGCCAACCGGCTGATGCGTGCCTTGCACCGTGCGACGATCGCCGCGACAGGCCGGGCGCGCGCAGCAGCCGGGGGCTATGTGCAGATGCACCGCTTGGCGCATTCGGAGCATCCACAACTTGGCCGCGACGAACGTGTTTACGAGCTGTTGGGCGAAAATCACGCTCTGTCGCGCTGGCACTTGAGGGCCAACCGCGGCCTCACCGGACTGGTGGCACGCGAGCTCGAGCTCAAAATCCTTCTTTCAACCTGGCGCAGGGTCAGGGAGGGCCACGGCCAGGTCGTCGGGATCGTCGCCGACCCCGGCATGGGCAAGTCGAGGCTTGCCCATGAATTTCTCTCTCTCGACGAGGTGGCCGGTTTTACTGTGCTTGAATGCGGCGGTCTGGAGTTTGATTCGTCCGTTACTCTCGGCGCTGTAAAGAAGCTGTTGCTCTCGGCTTGTGGCATTCGCGGCGAAGACGGCCTGGCGGAGGCCCAGCGCCTGTTTGCGCTCAAACAGGCTGAACTGGATCTGGATCCCCGTCATACCGCGCCGCTCTCCTTCCTCGCGGACCTGCCGATCGACGATTCTTCCTGGCGACATCTCGATGCGCGGGAGCGGACCTCACGGGTATCCGAAGCGATGAGCGCTTTTCTCGTTGCCTTGAGCCGAGCCGCGCCCGTCGCCGTGCTTATCGAGGATCTGCACTGGATCGATGCCGAGAGCGAGGCGGTAGTGAACAGGCTGGTCGAAGTCATGGGCGCCAACCGCATCATGCTGCTCGCCACCTACAGGCTGCAGTACCGGCACGAATGGAACCGCCGCGGCTATTTCCAGCAGATAAGGCTCGAGCGGTTCGCGCGAGATGAAATGGAGCAGTTCCTCACCGAATTGCTAGGATCCGATCCCAGCCTGGGGGAATTGCGGAAATCGCTTGCCGAGCGGGCCGAGGGCACACCGCTATTTCTGGAAGAAATGGTGCGCGGACTGGTGGCGGACGGCGTCCTTGCCGGCCAGTCGGGCCGCTACGAGCTCACGAGACCGGTGGAATCCATCACCGTCCCGTCGACGGTTCAATCGCTCATCGCCGCACGCATCCAGCAACTGGGTGACTCGGAAAGGCAAGTACTCCAACTGGCTTCGGTTATCGGCAAGAATGTTCCGTTTCCGCTGCTGAGGGCGCTCTCGCCGCTCTCGGAGGCGGAGTTGGAGGCATGCCTGGCCAAACTGCAGAGTCTAGAATTCCTGTTCGAGGTCCAGAGCTATCCTCACGTGGAACATACCTTCAAGCACGCGCTGACGCTGAAGGTGACCTACGAATCCCTGTTGGCGGAGGACCGAAAAAGGCTGCATCGGGCTGCATTGGTTGCGATGGAAAGACTCTATGCCGGATCGCTGAACCACCACATCGAGCAACTGGCCGAACACGCGCTTCGTGCCGAGGCATGGGAATCTGCCGCGGATTATCTGCTGCAAGCGGCGGGTCGGGCGGAGGAACGTTCGGCCTATTCCGCCGCGGTCCAGTTCCTGGAAAGCGCCCGCAAGGCGGTCGCCGCGCTGCCCCGAAATCCGAAAACACTCGCCCAGGCGATCAACCTGCGGGTGCGGATGCGACCCGCCTACGGCGCCCTCGGGGCCTACCGGAAGGCGCTGCCGCAGCTGTTGGAAGCGCGCGAACTGGCCATGGAACTGGGCGATCCGCAACTCATTTCCGACGTGTTGCTCCACTTGAGCTATCTTAACAGCTCCCACGGCCGCTACGAGGAGGCGCTGGAACCGGCCGATACACTCAAGCGCGGCGCCACGGCAAACGGCGTGCAGCGCTGCATAAGCGAGTCGGATCTGGCCGCCTCACAGGCGCTTCTGATCCGCAGCGAGGCCCGGCAGGTGCTGGAGCGGCTTGTTCCGCATGAGGAGAGGTTCACCAAAGCTTGGCGTCTGGAGCGTTTCGGACAGCTCGGTGCGCGTGCGGTATGGTACCTGGGGCACCGTGCGCAAGCGGAAGCGCGCCTTGGCCGGTTTGACGATGCGGAGCGTTCGCTTGCCGAACTGCAGAAGGTCGCCGCCGAAGTGGCGCGCCCGATCGACAGCTGCGCGGCCGCCTATTTCACCGGTGTGGTGGGCGTCCTGCGCGGGCCCGAGCCGGCGCTTATGGGGACGCTGCAATTGTGGTCCTCCGAAGCCGCGACCAGCGGATCTGTCCTACTCCGACCATGGCTGTTGACGGTGCTCGGGCATGCGGAATTCCTGCGCGGCCGCAACCACGACGCGGGCGCCACCTTGGAAATGGCGGTGACCGAGTCTGAGCGGCTCGATCTTGCCCAGTTCGAATGTCATGCGCGCGCAGTGCTCGCATGCGTGCGTGCGCGCCTCTGTGAGCCGGAAGCCGCGGCCAATCTCGGCCATGCGCTCGAGCTTGCACGGGGACGCGGCGATCCGTGGAGCGAGATCGTCGTACTGCGCGGCCTTGCCGAGCTGAAACCTTCCAGATCGGCCATTGGCTTGCTCGAACAGGCCTGCAATCTTGCCAGGCGGGTTGAATTGCGGCCGGAGCTTGCCCGCTCCTTGCGAGCTCTCGGGCTTGCGATGCGGCGTGGCAAAATCGCTGGCGCGGATGCCACTCTCGCGGAAGCCGCCAAGCTCTACACAGAAATGCAGATGCGGGACGATTTCTTCGACACGGAGGAGCCGGCCGGAAATATGATACGCGATCGCATAGAAGCTACGGTGTGAATTCTCCGCACCCACGGATCTGCTTCGAAGGGTCGTGCTGCCTGTGGGACAGGCAAGTTGCGCTCATGCAGCTCGCGATCCCGCGGTGTCATAGGACAAAATCTGCCGGACCAAACGATCCGCCACCAGATCTGCGTGGGTCAGCGGCCCCATGTGTCCCGCGCCAGGAACAATCGTACCAATTGCGCCCTGGAGTTCCCGGGCGATGAGCCGCGTCGGAACTGAAGCAAATTCGTCGCGCAATACCAAGACCGAAAAGCCAATCGGGCATATTCTCTTGCTGACATCGACTCATGGATCAATGCGTGGAAGTCGAGGCTGGCCTTCGGCAGAAACTGCACCAGTGCCGCCTGAACGCGTGCTGGTATCACGCCCAGCAAACCAAGTGATCGAGTTGATCTCAAAGCGGGTGATGCCGACGTCGCGCAAGATGTAGTCCGGCAACTCATAAAGCTGTCGACGGTCCTGCTGGATGCGAATGAAACGCCAGACTGCGGCCAACATTGTTCCGCCAGCCCAACTCAAACCTCGCGTCGTGGTGAGGGACAGGGATGGGTTCACCATTGCACTCATCTTGATTTCTCCATGGTTGCCGGCGCCGACCACGGCGCCAGTGGAGCCTCTTGTCGTGGTCGGCCGTGAGCGTCATCGTTGAAGGCAACGGCGATTTTTGCCGCGCCAGCGTTGTATTCTGCGGTCAGGCCGCGGCTCGGCGGGAGGCGTCGAGAAACATTGCCACGTGAGCCGCCAGCGCCTCGGCATCGCGGCCGACGCCGTCGAGGAAGCTGGAGCTTCGATGGCGCATGAAATTGAGACCGAGCACGTAGAGTCCCGGATATGCGCAGACGCCGCCATCGTTCAGGATTTCGCCCCGGGCATCGAACACATCCAGCTTCAGCCACGGGTATTCCCGGCGATATCCGGTGGCCCAGATGACGGTCTCGATACCTTGGTCGATGAGGTCGATTTCGGTCGGTTCGGCGCTCAGGAACAGGCTCGGAATGTATCCGGGGTCGGTCGAGTAGCGGGCCTTGCCGGCGGCCGCGCGATCTATGTTGGCCAGCACGCGCCTCAGCCTGCGTTCCGCCGCCGCGGTCGTGTCGGCGAGATCGCCACTGAACCGAATGCGCGTATCGCAGGCGGCAACCGCTCGACCGACAAGACGAACGCCTTGCTCACGAAGGCCGGCGAGATCGAGAGACCTGTGCTCGGGCGTGCCTATGAGCTGCAGCGAGGGTTGCCGCCGTGCCGCCGCGAGATCCGTAACTTCGGCGACAGGCTTGGCAAGCATTCCCAGCCGGTCGAGCCACCACAGGATGTCGTGCCCGTGGTAAAGCCTCGGCAATCGCGTATGACTGCCGACCGACAGGGTTACCGGGCGGCCGGAGCGATTGATCTCCTCAGCAAGTTGTATGCCGGTCGCGGAGGCACCGGCCACGAGAACGCCGCCCTGGGCCAGCTGCCGAGGGTTGCGATAGTCCCGCGGCGCGACCTGCCGGATCCGGGAGGAGATGTGCTTTGCAATTGATGGAATGCGGGGCCGATCGCTGTATCCGGTCGCGACCACGACCGCACGCACGCTCCATTGGCCGCGATCGGTCAGCAGCCGGAAGCCTCCGTCGATCGTTTCGACCGAAAGCACCTCCACACCGTCCTCCACCGGCGCGGTGATCGAGCACGCGTAATCCTCCAGGAACCCGACGGTCTCAGCCATTGTCATGAAGCCGTTGGGATCGGCGCCGCGATAGCCGCCGCCGGGCAGGCGCGTCATCCAGTTGGGCGTCAGCAGGCGGAGCGAGTCCCACCGTTCGCTGCGCCAGCGCTCCGCGATCCGGCCGCGCTCCAGCACGACGTGGTCGACGCCGCGCTCGGACAGGCATCGGCTCATGGCTAGACCCGCCTGTCCGGCGCCGATAATGGCCACGTCTGTACGCTGCATGGAATCCGCGCCTTGCAAGCAGGGGCAACAGATCGCCGGCGCCATCCTTTTCCAGGACGAGGCCGGCGATATTGCTCTTCCGGACCGAAGTCAGCCTTTCACGACAACCGAGACCGGCACGCCGTTGGTCAGCACGTCGAACACGGCGGAACGGGCACGCGACTGCGTCACGATTTCCTCGAGCTTCTCAGCGGGAGCATCGCCCTTGATCTTGAAGGAGATACGGATGCCTTGGTAGCCGTTGCGGACCTCGTTCGAGATGCCGAGGATGCCGCGAAGGTCGATGTCGCCTTCGACGGTCGATTCCACCTCATGCAGCGTCACCCCGCGCACGGCCGCGATGTTCGCGATGCCGGCCGTGAGGCATGAAGCAAGCGCGTGGAGAAGATATTCGACCGGCGTCGGGCCGTTGTCTGTGCCGCACAGCACCGCTGGATGGTCGCTGTCAGCCTGGTAGGCCATCTTGTGAGACTGCTCGGTGCCGGCGCCGAAGAAATTGGCCATGGTGCTGCTGCTGTGCGTGCCGGCAATCCAGCGGCTCTTGGCACGGAACTGGAACTTGGCAAGCTCGGGCTGCCCCGCGACTGCGTTGATGGTGGCCAGAAGGGCGGGCGTGTCAACGCCGTTCCTTGGCTCCCGCGGCGCCTTCTTAACGGAAGACTTCTCCATGACCATTGTATCGTCCCGCATGTCATTCACTCCTGGTTCGGATGTTGCTCGACCGGGATTGCCCGGACGGCTAAACCTCGGCCGGCAGCGTTTGACGTGCAGTGGGAACAATAGTGGGAAAACGAGAGGTTTTTTGCGTCAGCCGGTAGTGAAGAGCGCCAGGACCGTAATCAGCGAAACGACGGGCCTTCAAACGCTTGCTTCCCGCGACACCGCGATCTCACGCAGCGCCGAGAAGGCGTCAAAACCGAAACCACAGGGTCAACTTGCGTCGTCCGGACCTCTGCGACGACGCAGCCCGTCCAAACGATTTGGGTATTCGACCCCTGGCCTACTCCGCCGCGACCCCCTTCACCTCGAGATAGCTTTCCATTGAATCGTCCATCGCCTGCAGCCAGGGCGTATGGTGCAGCGGCGCCATCGTGCCGGTCATCAGCGAGCGATAGGAATGGTCGCGGAAGCCCATAATGTCTTCCGCCTTGTGGTGCTCCCATTCCATGAAGGTCTGATTGACGGCCTCGACGTCGAAGCCGGGATAATCGGTCTGCTCCATCAGCTCCCTGGTGTAGTCACCCTGGAACCAGATCATCTGCTCGGCGTCTTCCAGCGTTTCCTCGCGTGCCCGCCACTTTTTGCCGTGCTCGGCCATCGCTTCGGCCGAGTGCAGCTTGATGCGGCCCATGATGACGTCGCGGGCGAACCAGGCCTGCGCGTCGAACATGTTGAAGGTGTAGAACTGGTCCTGCATGCCGATATAGGACAGCTTCGGGTTCTTCTCCCAGACGACGCCCTCGTAGAGCCCGTCCGGCCACATGCGGTTGGCGGTCTTGAGCTTCAAATCCTCGGTGAGGAACGGGAAGGAATGGAGGTAGCCGGTGCACAGGATGATGGCGTCGACGTCTTTGGTGCTGCCGTCCTTGAAATGCGCGGTCTTGCCGACGACCTTCTGCAGCAGCGGCACTTCCTTCCAGTTCTCCGGCCATTTGAAGCCCATCGGCTTCGAGCGATAGCTGGAGGTGATCGATCTGGCGCCGTATTTGTAGCATTGCGAGCCGATGTCCTCGGCCGAATAAGAGCGGCCGATGATCAAAATGTCCTTGCCCTTGAATTCCATGGCGTCGCGGAAATCGTGGCTGTGCAGGATACGGCCGTTGAAGGTCGAAAAGCCCTCGAAATAGGGAACGTTGGGCACGGAGAAATGCCCCGAAGCGACGACGACATTGTCGAACTCTTCCGAGTAGGTGACGTCGTTGGTGCGGTCATGCGCGGTGACGGTGAATTTTTTTGTCGTTTCGGAAAAGGTGACCATGCGCACCGGGCTGTTGAAGCGCACCCATTGGCGCACGCCGGACTTTTCGACGCGGCCCTTGATGTAGTCCCACAGCACGGCGCGCGGCGGATAGGAGCCGATCGGCCGGCCGAAATGCTCCTCGAACGTATAGTCGGCGAATTCGAGGCATTCCTTCGGGCCGTTCGACCAGAGATAGCGATACATCGAGCCATGCACCGGGTCGCCGTGCTCGTCGAGGCCGGTGCGCCAGGTGTAGTTCCACAGGCCACCCCAGTCGGACTGCTTTTCGAAGCAGACGATCTCGGGAATGTCGGCGCCCTTGTCGGCGGCCGACTTGAAGGCCCGGAGCTGGGCCATGCCGGACGGCCCGGCTCCGATGACGGCAACACGATCTTTCATTGCGGGCCTCCCGATCTCATTTCCTTAACGAAACAAATTTCACTGACAGGACAGTAATTGCCCCTTCGATGCTGTCAACAGGCCTTGTCGCGAAACCCTCGTTTCACCAAGCTGGATTTCCAAGCGACGCAGTAGCTCGGGCGAAATCCGGACATTGCGCAATTCGACACAGGTGGCTTGCCGTGGCAGTTGCGCTTCTGTATCGGCACCGAATATGTTCACCGTGAGTGAAATGAATCGGCAAGGTCCGGGGTGGCAACATGGCGAAAAAAGCATCCAGTCTAAAGCCTGCTGCGGCCGTCGTCGCCGCCAAAGCCAAGCCGTCGGTCGCTGCAATCGATCCGCGCAAGATACGCGCGCCGCTCACCCAGAACCCGCACGCCATTCGCGACACCCGCGAAAAAGTGCTGGAGGTCGCAATTGGCCGCGAGGTGCGGGCATTCCGCAAGAAGCTCGGCATTACGGTGGCCGATCTGGCTGCCGCCACCGACATTTCGTTGGGCATGCTGTCGAAGATCGAGAACGGCATCACCTCGCCGTCGCTGACCACGTTGCAGGCGCTGTCGCGGGCGCTCGGCGTTCCCGTCACCGCTTTCTTCCGCCGCTTCGAGGAAGAGCGCAGTGCTGTTTTCGTCAAGGCCGGCGAAGGGCTCGACGTCGAGCGCCGCGGCACGCGCGCCGGCCACCAGTACAATCTGCTCGGCCATATCGGCTCCAACACCAGCGGCGTCGTCGTCGAACCCTATCTGATCACGCTGACCGAGGATTCCGACGTGTTTCCGACCTTCCAGCACGAAGGCATGGAGTTCCTCTATATGCTCGAAGGCGAGGTGGTTTACCGGCACGGCAGCAATCTCTACCCGATGAAGCCCGGCGACAGCCTGTTCTTCGACGCCGATGCGCCGCACGGACCGGAAGTGCTGACCGTTCTGCCGATGCGCTATTTGTCGATCATCTGCTATCCGCAAAGCGCGGGGTAACGGAGATCGGTCTCCCCCTTGGTCCTTGTGAGCGAGATCGGCGGCTTCGCGACGGCTACTCTTTTGCGGCATTGGCGATTGGCGAAGCCGAAGTGACATTCGATCTCCCCCCTTGAGGGGGAGATGTCCGGCAGGACAGAGTGGGGCGAACCGCGATGACGCATAATCTAGTATCCGCCAACAACCGCCGCAATGCGCGCAGGATGCGCAAGGTGATGACCGATGCCGAACTCAAGCTTTGGAATGAGATCAGGGCACACAGGCTGATGGGACTGGGGTTTCGGCGCCAGATGCCTATCGGCGGCCATGTCGTCGATTTTGCATGCCCGGACAAAAAGCTGATCGTCGAGCTTGATGGTTCCCAGCATGGCCAGGCCGAAACATCGGAATCGGATGCTGCAAGAACCGCCAAGTTCGAAGCGCTGGGCTGGACGGTCCTGCGCTTCTGGAACGACGATGTCGTTCGCGATATCGACAATGTCTGCCAGCATGTCGTGATGGTGGCTGGGCTGGGCGGCGCGGCGTGAGCTTCGCGGAGGCGCTGGGGTGGACATTGGGCAAGGCCGGCGCTCCACGGCGCCCCCCTCTGCCCTGCCGGGCATCTCCCCCTCAAGGGGGGAGATTGGCTGCTTTAGGGGTAGCGCCACCGCGCAAAGAAAAACTCAATCCGGCCCAAACCCCGGCGACGTCGCACTGCCGTCATCCAACTTCGACAGCCACTCGACCAGTGTCGGCCGATAGCGCGTCAGGCCTTTGTAATTGGCGAGTTCCTCGGGCAGGTCGCGGATGACGCGGTGCAGCCGCCGTGCCCATTTTGGCTGCGTCACCAGCTCGTCCATCTTGATCAGGTAGCAGCGGATCGGGAAGACGATCGCATTCGAGCGCGGCAGCCGCCAGAAGCTCTGCAGCTCGACGCGCAGATGGACCTTGTCGCCGACGTTTTCCGGCGTCACCGTGGCGCGGTCCGGACCCCATTTGTGGTAATTTTCCGGGCTGGTGTCGAGGCGCGGATTGATGGTCATCGTCCAGTTCAGCCGGCGCGCCGGCTTGCCCTGCTGAATGTTGGTGAGGAACTTCAGCGCCCGGACGAATATCCCCTTCTCATGCGCCAGCGGCACCGGCGCGTGCCATTCGAAGAAGTTCATGCCGATGTCGAAATCGAGCGACCAGTCGGCCTGGGTGGTGACCATGCCGGCATCCATCCACAGATTGCCGTCGCGCTGGTCGAGGATGCAGAAATCGCCCTGGCTCTGGCGGGTGATATATTCCATCGGCCCATAGGGCAGCGTCGAGACGTCACCGAAGGTGAAGCTGTCGTCGATGCCGAGCGGCCGGTTGATCCAGCGCCAGCGGTCGCCGTCGCGCGTCAGCGTGAAATGCTCGGGATAGCCCAGCGCCTGCTGCTCCATCAAAAGCTCGAGCAGATCCCAGCCGGCCAGCGTCATGTGCGGCAGCGACTGGCAGCGCAGCGGGTCTTCGGCCAGCACCAAAGCGCGGTCCCGCATTTCGGCGACATAGTGCTCGTCGACGTCGATCAAATTCTCCAGCACGCTGCCCTTCGGCCCGACGACATGCGGCTCGATATTGACCGCATACATGTAGCTGTCTTCATGGAACGGGAAAGGAAACCGCCTGATGTGCTCCGGGCTGTTCCTGAAGGTGAAGTCGTCGCGGAACGTTTCCTTGCGAAAGGTGATGCCCAAGCTCGCCTCCTATCTTTCCAGCACCAGCGACCTGCCTTCGAAGCGCGACACGCAGGGCATGATCTTGCAGCCCGAACGGTGGTCTTCCTCGCTCAGCCAATGGTCGTTGTGGATGAATTTGCCGTCATGCGAAATGACGTTGGTCTCACACTGACCGCAGACGCCGCCGCGGCAGAGATAGGGCGGATCGACGCCGGCCGCCTCGATCGCCTCGAGCAGGCTCTGCTGCTCGTCGACACGGATCGTCTTGCCGCTGAGCGCCAGCGTCACGTCGAAGGGCGCGCCGGGCTGCGGGGCCGCGAAATGCTCGAAATGCACGGTCTCCGGAGGCCAGCCGAGCGCCGCGGCACGCTCGCGCACCCAGCCGATCATGCCGGACGGGCCGCAGACATAGAGATGGGTGCCGAGCGGCTGCGACGACAGCAGCCGGTCGAGATCGACGCGCTCGTCGCGGTCGTCGTGATAGAGCCTGACCCGGCGATCGTAGCGCTCTCTCAGCAGGTCGGCATAGGTGCCGAGCGAGGCGGTGCGGCAGGTGTAGTGCAACTCGAAATTGCCGCCTTCCGCCGCCAGCTGCGCGGTCTGTGCCATGAACGGGGTGATGCCGATGCCGCCGGCCAGCATCAAGTGCTTCCTGGCGCGCAGATCAAGCGAGAACAGGTTGACGGGATAGCTGACCACCATCTCCGTGCCCGGCCTGACGCTCCTGTGCATGAACAGCGAGCCGCCGCGGCCGGCGTCGTCGCGGCGAACCGAGATGGTGTATTCGCGGGTGTCGAGCGGCGAGCCCATCAGCGAATAGGGATTGAGCCTGGTGCGTTCGCCATCGCGCATCTCGACGACGACATGGGCGCCGCCGGAAAAAGTTGGCAAAAGCTGGCCGTCGCGCCGGCGGAAATGAAAGCGCGTCACCAGCTCGTTGACCGGAACGACATCGCTGACGACGACGTCGAGCTTGGTGGTGCCGGTGCTCATCGAAAGACCTCCTCCGTCGGAGGAATTTCACTGCGGTCCTCGGCATTGATGCAGACGCCCTGGAAGGCGGCGAGGCGTCGCGAATAGTGGTCGCGCACCAGAAGCAGCAGGCCGCAATGCGAACAGGTCGCCGGCTGCGTCGTGACGTTCTCGGTGATGCCCTTACAATGGACGCACTGCATGCGGCGCGCCAGCGAGCCACGATGCTCGGTCTGGATCGAGGTGTGGTCGATGCCGGCTTCGAGCGCCGCCTGCATGGCCTGGCCGATCAGCCCTTCGGTGCCGGCAAGATAGAGCCTGAGTCCCATATGGGCGTTGGCCAGCGTCTGCTTCAGCCGCGGCAGGGCACTGGCGAAGGAATGGCCGAGGTAGAACTGCGCCGGCTTCAGTGCTTCGAGCGCGTCGGCATATTTACCGTCGCGGCCGGGAATGAAGATGATGTGGGCGCCGCCGAAGAAATCCGCCGGTGCCTTGGCGGCCAGATCGGCAATCGCCAGCGCTCCCTCTGCATCCGCTATGAAAAGATGATGCTTGCCGGGCTGCGGAGACAGGGTCCCATAGACCGGCCGGCTGATGATGCTTTTCGCTGCCATACCCGCAGTATGCCTCAGCCTTTCGCCGTGCGCTTGGTCTTCTTCGGATCATCGAAGGGAAGCGGCTCGGCGGTTGCGCTGATGGCGCCGCTCTTGTTGCGGATCTCGAGCCTGGTGCCCTGCACCGCGCAGTCGACGTCGAGCCGGGCGATGCCCATCGATTTTTTGACCAGCGGCGAATACATGGCGCAGGTCACCACGCCGACTTTCTTGCCGCCGCGGTAGACCGGCGCGCCCTCGTCGGCCGGCTCCTTGCCTTCGAGCAGCACGCCGTAGATCTTGAAACGCTCCTTGCCCTTGAGGCGGTAGTGTTCCTCGGCGCCGCGAAAGCCCGTCTTGCCGGGGCTGACTGTGAAGTCGAGGCCGAGCTCCCACAGCGTGTCGCCGGGGCCTTCATTCTCGAACGGGTATTTCTGCGAATTGTCGTAGGGGTAAAACAGCAGGTAGCTCTCGACGCGCAGCATGTCGAGCGTGGTGAAGCGGCACGGGATGATGCCGGCGCTCTTGCCCTCGTCGAGGATCCTGTCCCAGATCGTGCCGGCGTCCTGGCCACGGCAGAAGATCTCGTAGCCGCGCTCGCCGGTATAGCCGGTGCGCGAGATCATCACCGGGAAGCCGAACAGCTGCGTCTGCATGTGGTGGAAATAGTTGAGGTCGCGAATGCCGGGCACATGCTTTGCCAGATAATCCACGGCTAGCGGCCCCTGCAGCGAAAGGTCGTGCAGATTGTCATCGAAGCGCAGCGACACGTCGCGACCGACAGAAGCGCGCTGCAGCTCTTCATGGCCGGTGCCCGAGCCATGCACGACCATCCAGGAATTCGGGCCGGTGCGGTAGAGGATGCAGTCATCGGTGAACTTGCCGGCCTCGTTCAGCATGCAGGCATAGGCCGACTTGCCGGGATAGATCTTTTCGACGTCGCGCGTCGTCGCCAGGTCGATCAGGTGCGAGGCGTGCGGCCCGGTGATGTGGACCTTCTTCAAGCCGGACACGTCCATCAGGCCGGCCTTGGTGCGGATGGCGATGTACTCTTCGTCGGCGTCCTTGTCGTAGGTCCAGGCGGTGCCCATGCCGCTCCAGTCCTCGAGCTTCGAGCCGAGCGCGCGATGGCGGTCCGCAAGCGTCGAAAATCTCCAGGATGCCGTCATCCGCTGGTCCTCCGTTCGAAAGAACTTTTGCTTTCCTTGCTCCCTGCACAGTGGCGGGAGCGTTGCCCGAATATTGACCGCAAACGCCGGGAGCCTGCAATACCCGTAAGCAAATAATTTCATTGTCAGGCAAATCCGGCGGACCAAACAAACGGTTAACGTCGCGTAAAACCGTCTTGACAATTCCAGAATTCGGCCAGATTTTATGAAAAAAATTTCACTCTCTTGAAAGAGGGCAATGACCGGCCAATTCGACCGGGCGTTGAAAAAGGGGAAAGCCGATGTCCGACCTGCAACAGCGCGTCGAAGCGTTGTACCGTTCCGACGTGCGTGGATCCATGCTCCTGATCGTCTGCCTGTGGGCGACGATCCTCTTTGTCCTGTTCATGACATGGCCGTACATCCCCGACGCCGGCATCAAGCTCGTCGTCGCGGTCGCCGCCGGCGCCGTGCTGATCTTCAACACGGCCGCGATCCTGGCGATGGTCAACCACTACAAGGAAGACAAGGACTTCATCTACGGCCTCGACATCAAGAATGCCGACGCCTACCGCAACCGCAAGTCCTGAGGGGGAGACGCATGGCCCGCTATACACCGCCCGAACAGAGCAAGGCCGGACAGGTCTTCGATATCGCCGTCGTCGTGGTCGCGATTTTCGTCGCGCTGTGGCTGCCGCTGAAACTGGGGCTGGCAGGGGCGGCAAAATCCATCGACGCGCTCGACGCCAAGACGTGGGAAGCGCTCGGACAGAACCCGACCATGGCCTCGATCTGGGAAAAGCTCGGCTACACGCCGGAAACCGCGCACGACATCATTCAGAACCGGTTCCACTACATCATCGACTGGCCGACGTTGATCATCATGGCCGCGGTGCTGATCGGCTATTTCATTTTTCTGTTCCGCGCATCGGACCGCGAATACCGCGACGTCATCAACGAAAAATTCGACGACAAATAAATCAGGGAAGCATCGTCATGTGGGTGGCACTCTCTTACGCATGCTGGGGCATCTCGATCGTGCTCGCGCTGTGGATGCTCTACGACTGGTTCAAGATCGACACGACCTATTCCGAAGAGATGCTGACCTCGTCCAGGGAAGGCGAACTTGAAGCCGTGTCCGAAAAACACCGGATCTGAGTGGGGGATTGAACGATGACGATCACGGCTGAACCAGCGGTGCAAGTGCAAGGCGACAGGGTTTCACTGCTCAGGGTGCTTGGCCCGGCCCATGTCTGGGCACTCGGCGTCGGCATCGTTCTGGTCGGCGAATTCACCGGCTGGAATTTCGCGGCGGACAAGGGCGGTGCGCTGGCGGCGCTGATCGTCTGCTGGATCGTCGGGCTGCTCTACACGTCGGTCGCGATGATCGATTCCGAAGTTACCTCGACGGTTGCCGCCGCCGGCGGCCAATATGCCCAGGCAAAGCACATTGTCGGGCCGCTGATGGCCTTCAACGTCGCGCTTTTCCTAGTCTTTGCCTACACCATGCTCGAAGTGTCGGACGCTATCCTGCTCGGCGACACGATCGTCGCCAAGGCCGGTGTCGAGGGCCTCAACCACAATTCCTTCATCGCCGCGACCATCGTCGTGCTGGCATGGCTGAACTATCGCGGCGTGCTGATGACGCTCAACGTCAACTTCGTCATCACCACCATCGCTTATGTCTCGATCGTCATCCTGTTCTTCTCGGTCAGCCCGTGGACGCAAGGCGCCGTGCTGAAGCTGAACGAGCTGGTCACCCCCGGCAACGCCCTGCCCTATGGCTGGATCGGCGTCATCGCCGCCTTCCAGTTCGGCATCTGGTATTATCTCGGCATTGAGGGCACCACGCAGGCCGCCGAGGAAGTGCGCTCGCCGGCGCGCTCGCTGCCCTACGGCACGATGGCCGGCATGATCACACTTTTGATCGCCGCCGCCATGACCTGGTATGTCTGCGCCTCGCTGATGCCCTGGGAATATCTCGGCATCACCTACTATCCGCTGTGGGACGCAGGCAAACTGACCGGCAGTGCGCTGCTGGAAAACCTGTTGTTCATCGCGACGCTGCTTGCGGCGCTGGCCTCTGCCAATGGCTGCATCAACGACGCCGCGCGCGCCTGGTTTTCGCTCGGCCGCGACCGCTATCTGCCGACCTGGTTCTCGGCGGTGCATCCGAAATACCGCACGCCCTATCGCTCGATCCTGTTCCTGCTGCCGATCGCGCTCGCCTTCGCCTTCATCGCCGACCTCAACCAGGCGATCACCTTCTCGATCCTGTCGGGCGTGCTGCAATACACCTTCATGAGCATCAACATCATCATGTTCAGAAAGAAGTGGCCGCTCGGCTCGATCCGCCGCGGCTACACCCATCCGTTCCATCCGCTGCCGGCGATCGTCTTGTTCTGCCTTTGCGTAGTCACCTTCTTTGCGATCTTCCTCGGCTTCGGCTCGCAGCTGATCGCCATGGTCGCCTTCTACTTCCTGATCTCGCTATGGTTCCACTTCTACCGCTACAAATTCGTGCGCCGCGGTGCTCAGTTCACCATGCCGTGGCCGAAGCCGCAGGGCTACTGACGAGAGGCGCGCCCTGTCAGGCGGACATTTGCGTGACAAGGTGCGTTAGGTGATCTCAGCATTGCTCGCCGGGGCGGTTGCCCTGGCTCTCGTCCTTCATTTCGCCTGGCTTGCGCGCGCCAGCCGCATCAAGGCCTTGGCCGCGCTTGCCGCCGAGGAAGCCGGAATCCGCACCGTCATCCCCAACGCGGCCAACATCCCGGACGGCACTGCCGGCGTCGTCACCTTCGCCGGCTCGTGGAACGGCCGGCGGGTGCAGGTACGGACTATCGTCGACACGCTGGCGATAAGGAAGCTGCCGGCGCGCTGGCTGAGCGTTTCGATCACCGAAAAGGTCGCGATACCAGGCACTTTCGATATGATGATGCGGCCCGGATCGCCGACGACCTTTTCCAATTTCGATCATCTCGACCATACGCTGCCGAAGGCGGCTGGATTTCCGGCCGAGGCGGTGCTGCGGAGCGACCGCAAGGGCGTGCGCTTTCCCGAGGCTCTTATCGCTGGTCACCTCGACATCTTTGCCGAGGGGCGCGCCAAGGAACTGCTGATCACGCCGAACGGCGTGCGCATCGTCTGGCTCCTGGCCGAGGCCGAGCGGGCGCGCTACGGCGTATTCCGGCAAGCCGAATTCGGCACGGTCAGGCTCGATCCGGGGCTGATCGAGAGGCTGCTGTCGTCGGCTTCGGCGCTGCGCGATGCCATCAATCAAAGCGAACGGCAGGCGGCATGACCAGCCAGATCACCACCTCCCCCGCACCACCGAACCCCTATCTGGTTCTGGGCGCTGCGATCGCCTTGCCGGCGAGCGGGCATGTCGTGCTCGGCGTGCCGGTACGCGGCCTGCAATTCCTGTTCTTCATGGTGATCCTCGCCTGGGTCACAGCCAAGATCGCGCCGCCCGACGCCAGCTTCGTCGGCCGCCATGCTGGCGGCTTCCTGATCTATGCCCTGTCGATCCTGGATTCCTACAAGATCGCCCGCATCCGCTATGCCAAATGGGTTCACAATCGCGGCGGGCGCGGCGATAGTGCGGCCGGCGGCGCCTCGGCCGATATATAACGACAGGAAAATTTTTTTCATACCAATTGAATTCCCCGGACGCATTCGATACATCTCCAAGGGAACAAATCTCGGGAGCCTGACATGTGCGGAATCGTCGGACTGTTTTTGAAGGACAAGTCGCTCGAACCCCAGCTTGGCGCGATGCTGTCGGAGATGCTGATCTCGCTCAGCGATCGCGGTCCCGACAGCGCCGGCATCGCCATCTATGGCGCGTCCTCCAATGAAGCCAAGATCACCATCCAGTCGGCCAAGCCGGAGCGCGATTTCCGCGGCCTCGACGCTGAACTCGCCAAGGCAATCGGCGCGCCGGTGAGCATTGCTGCGAAGTCGACGCATGCGGTGGTCAGGACGACGCCTGCCAAGATCGACGAAGCGCGCGAGGCCATCCAGGCGCTGCGCCCCGACATCCGCATCATGGGCGCCGGCAACGTCGTCGAAATCTACAAGGAAGTCGGCTTGCCGGAAGCGGTCGTCGACCGTTTCGGCGTCCGCGAGATGACCGGCACCCACGGCATCGGCCATACCCGCATGGCGACCGAATCGGCGGTGACAACGATGGGCGCGCATCCGTTCTCGACCGGCGCCGACCAGTGCCTGGTGCATAATGGCTCGCTGTCCAACCACAACAATGTCCGCCGCGAGCTGATCCGCGAAGGCATGACATTCGAGACCGAGAACGACACCGAGGTCGCTGCCGCCTATCTCTCCTCGCAGATGGCGCATGGCAAGAACCTGGGCGAGGCGCTGGAAGGCACGCTGAGCGATCTCGACGGCTTTTTCACCTTCGTCGTCGGCACCAAGAACGGCTTCGGCGTGGTGCGCGATCCGATCGCCTGCAAGCCTGCCGTGATGGCCGAAACCGACCAGTATGTCGCCTTCGGCTCGGAATATCGTGCGCTCACCAAACTGCCCGGCATAGACAATGCGAAGGTCTGGGAACCCGAGCCCGCAACCGTCTATTTCTGGGAGCATTGATCTGATGCCGGCAATCAACCTCTCCAAAGCCGCGCGTGAGCCGGGCCAGGCATCGAGGGTCTTCGACCTGGCCGAAATGTCGCTGCGCGAGCTCAACCAGGCGCTGCACGATCTGGCGCCCGGTTCGAACGAGACCGCCTGGGAAGTACTTCACCCGCGAGGCAGCCATTCGGTCGCCGTCGGCGTCGACCAGCCGGTCGCCATCGATGTGCGCGGCAGCGTCGGCTATTATTGCGGCGGCATGAACGACGGCGGCAGCATCACCGTGCATGGCTCGGCCGGGCCCGGCGTCGGCGAGAACATGATGTCCGGCCAGATCATCGTCAAAGGCGACGCCAGCCAGTATGCCGGCGCCACCGGCAGGGGCGGGTTGCTGGTCATCGAAGGCAACGCGTCGTCGCGCTGCGGCATCTCGATGAAAGGCATCGACATCGTCGTCCACGGCAATATCGGCCACATGTCGGCGTTCATGGCGCAATCCGGCAACCTCGTGGTGCTGGGCGACGCCGGCGACGCGCTCGGCGATTCCATCTACGAGGCGCGGCTTTTTGTGCGCGGCAAAGTCGAAAGCCTCGGCGCCGACTGCATCGCCAAGGAGATGCGGCCCGAGCATCTGGAACTGCTGCAAAACCTACTCGACCGCGCCGGCGTGACCGGCGTCAAGGCGGCGGAGTTCAAGCGCTACGGCTCGGCTCGTACCCTCTACAATTTCAATATCGACAACGCCGACGCGTATTGAGGCTCAATGACCTATCGCAACCCGCCGACGACGCCGCGCAAATCCGCGACCTTCGACGACTACACGCTTTCCGAGATCCGCCGCGCCGCGGCGACCGGCATCTATGACATCCGCGGCGCCGGCGCCAAGCGCAAGCTGCCGCATTTCGACGACCTTCTGTTCCTCGGCGCCTCGATCTCGCGCTATCCGCTCGAAGGTTATCGCGAGCGCTGCGACACCAGCGTCGTGCTCGGTTCGCGCTATGCGAAGAAGCCGATCGAACTGAAAATCCCGATCACCATTGCCGGCATGAGCTTCGGCTCGCTGTCCGGTCCCGCCAAGGAAGCGCTCGGCCGTGGCGCGACGCTGTCGGGCACCTCGACCACCACCGGCGACGGCGGCATGACCGAGGAAGAGCGCGGCCATTCGAAGACGCTGGTCTACCAGTATCTGCCGTCGCGCTACGGCATGAACCCGCGCGATCTGCGCCGGGCCGATGCGATCGAAGTGGTCGTCGGCCAGGGCGCCAAGCCCGGCGGCGGCGGCATGCTGCTTGGTCAGAAGATCTCCGATCGCGTTGCCGAAATGCGTACGCTGCCGAAGGGCATCGACCAGCGCTCGGCCTCGCGCCACCCCGACTGGACCGGGCCCGACGACCTCGAAATCAAGATCCTCGAACTGCGCGAGATCACCGACTGGGAAAAGCCGATCTACGTCAAGGTCGGCGGCGCGCGGCCCTATTACGATACCGCGCTTGCGGTGAAATCGGGCGCCGATGTTGTCGTCGTCGACGGCATGCAGGGCGGCACGGCGGCAACCCAGGAAGTGTTCATCGAAAATGTCGGCCAGCCGACGCTTGCCTGCATCAGGCCGGCTGTGCAGGCGCTGCAGGATCTCGGCATGCACCGCAAGGTGCAGCTGATCGTCTCGGGCGGCATACGCAACGGCGCCGACGTCGCCAAGGCCCTGGCGCTCGGCGTCGATGCGGTGTCGATCGGTACGGCAGCGCTTGTCGCGCTCGGCGACAACGATCCGCGCTGGGAAGCGGAATACAACGAACTCGGCACCACCGCCGGCGCCTATGACGACTGGCATGAGGGTCGCGACCCGGCAGGCATCACCACGCAGGATCCCGAGCTAATGAAACGGGTCGATCCGATTGCGGCCGGACGACGGCTGGCGAATTATCTTAAGGTGATGACACTTGAGGCTCAGACAATCGCCCGCGCCTGCGGCAAGAACAGCCTGCACAATCTCGAGCCCGAGGATCTTGTGGCCTTGACGATCGAAGCCGCCGCCATGGCCGGCGTGCCGCTGGCCGGCACCAACTGGATACCGGGCAAGAACGGCTTCTAAGACAAACCAAAAATGCCAGTAAGCGAGGAATTATAATGGGGAACGATCTCGCCGCCTTCGCCAAGGAGAAGGGCGTCAAATATTTCATGATATCCTACACCGACCTGTTCGGTGGGCAGCGTGCCAAGCTGGTGCCGGCGCAGGCGATCGCCGACATGCAGCGGGACGGTGCCGGCTTTGCCGGCTTTGCCACCTGGCTCGACCTGACGCCGGCTCATCCCGACATGCTGGCGGTGCCGGATCCGGATTCGGTGATCCAGTTGCCGTGGAAGCCGGAGGTCGCCTGGGTCGCCGCCAACTGCATCATGGACGACAAATCGGTCGAGCAGGCGCCGCGCAACACGCTGAAGCGGCTGATTGCCGAGGCGGCCGGCGACGGCATGCACATCAAGACCGGCGTCGAGGCCGAGTTCTTCCTGATCTCGCCGGACGGCAAGACGATTTCGGACGAATACGACACGGCGTCGAAGCCCTGCTACGACCAGCAGGCGGTAATGCGCCGCTATGACGTCATCGCCGAGATCTGCGACCACATGCTGGCGCTCGGCTGGGGCGCCTACCAGAACGACCACGAGGACGCCAACGGCCAGTTCGAGATGAACTGGGCCTTCGACGATGCGCTGGCGACCGCCGACAAGCATTCCTTCTTCAAATTCATGGTGAAGTCGGTTGCCGAAAAGCACGGCCTGCGCGCAACCTTCATGCCTAAACCCTTCCAGGGCCTGACCGGCAATGGCTGCCATGCGCATATCTCGGTGTGGGACAGGGACGGCAAGACCAATGTCTTTGCCGATAATGCGATGGAGCTCGGCCTGTCGGCAAAGGGCCGGAATTTCCTCGGCGGCATCATGAAACATGCTTCCGCGCTTGCGGCGATCACCAACCCGACGGTCAATTCCTACAAGCGCATCAACGCACCGCGCACCATCTCCGGCGCCACCTGGGCGCCGAACACGGTGACCTGGACCGGCAACAACCGCACCCATATGGTGCGCGTGCCCGGCCCCGGCCGCTTCGAGCTGCGCCTGCCGGACGGCGCGGCAAACCCCTATCTGCTGCAGGCCGTGATCATCGCCGCCGGCCTCGACGGTGTCCGCTCGAAGGCCGATCCCGGCCGGCGCTACGACATCGACATGTACCAGTTCGGCCATACGGTCGAAGGGGCGCCGAAGCTGCCGCTCAACCTGCTCGACGCATTGCGCGAGTTTGACAACGACAAATCGCTCAAGGCGGCGCTGGGTGAGGAATTCTCGTCGGCGTATCTAAAGCTCAAGCAGCAGGAATGGAATTCCTATGCGTCCCACTTCACCCAGTGGGAGCGCGACCACACGCTCGACATCTGATCCGGAATTGTTGCACGCGCGGCGCGAAACAGGTTCATGAAATACTCGATCTTCTCCCTCGCCCGGGCGGCATTTTCCGGCCACAAGGACTGGCAGCGCACCTGGCGTGACGCCAGCCCGAAGAGCCATTACGACGTGGTGATCATCGGCGGCGGCGGCCATGGCCTGGCGACGGCATGGTTCCTCGCCAGCGAATACGGCATCAGGAATGTCGCCGTGCTGGAAAAGGGCTGGATCGGCTCCGGCAATGCCGGCCGCAACACCACGATCATCCGCTCCAATTACGGGCTGCCCGGCAATACCGGTTTCTACGAGCTGTCGATGAAGCTGTGGGAACGGATGGAGCAGGACCTCAACTACAATACCATGGTCAGCCAGCGCGGCGTCATCAATCTCTACCATTCCGACGCACAGCGCGACGCCTATGCGCGGCGCGGCAACACCATGCGCATCAACGGCATCGACGCCGAACTGCTCGATCTGGCGGCGGTCAGGAAGATGATGCCGTTCCTGAACTTCGACAATGCGCGCTTTCCAGTGCAGGGCGGGCTTTTGCAGCGACGCGGCGGCACGGCGCGCCACGACGCCGTGGTCTGGGGCTATGCGCATGCGGCGAGCGCGCTCGGCGTCGACATCATCCAGAATTGCGAGGTGACCGGCTTTGTCCGCGACGGCAACGGCAAGGTGACCGGCGTCGAGACGTCGCGCGGCAGGATCGGTGCCGCCAAGGTCGGCATGGCCGTCGCCGGCTCCTCGTCGCGCGTCGCGGCGATGGCCGGTATGCGGCTGCCGATCGAAAGCCATGTGCTGCAGGCCTTCGTCTCCGAAGCGATCAAGCCGCTGATCCCCAATGTCATGACCTTCGGCGCCGGCCATTTCTACGTCAGCCAATCCGACAAGGGCGGCCTGGTCTTCGGCGGCGATATAGACGGCTACAATTCCTACGCCCAGCGCGGCAATCTGCCTGTCATGGAAGACGTCTGCGAAGGCGGCATGGCGCTGATGCCGATGATCGGCCGGATACGGCTTCTGCGCCAGTGGGGCGGCATCATGGACATGTCGATGGACGGCTCGCCGATCATCGACAAAACACCGGTCGACGGGCTCTATCTCAACGCCGGCTGGTGCTATGGCGGCTTCAAGGCGACGCCCGGCTCCGGCCTCGTCTTTGCCCATCTTCTGGCCCGCGACGAGCCGCACAAGGAGGCTACCCGCTTTCGCCTCGACCGCTTCCGGCGAGGTGCGATGATCGACGAAAAGGGCCAGGGCGCCCAACCGAACCTGCATTGAAGGCTGGCTGAAGAAGCATGCGTATTGTCTGTCCCTTCTGCGGCGAACGCGAACTCGGCGAGTTCACCTATCTGGGCGACGCCAAGCCGGCGCGCCCGGCAGCCGGGGCCTCCGAAGACGAGGTCTTCGACTATGTCTATCTGCGCGACAATGTCGCCGGGCCGATGAGCGAATTCTGGTATCATGGCGGCGGCTGCCGGGCCTGGCTGAAGGTCGCCCGCAACACGCTGACGCACGAGATTTCCTCGGTCGAGCCGGCTGCGGGCGTCGGTGCCGCCAAGGTGGGCGCCTGATGGTTGGCCATGCGCAGACACACCGGCTGGAGAGCGGCGGTCTCATCGATCGCGCCGCGCCGCTGGGCTTCCGCTTCGACGGCAAGAGCCTTGCCGGCTTCCAGGGCGACACGCTGGCCTCGGCGCTGATCGCCAATGGCGTCAAGCTGGTCGGCCGCTCGTTCAAATACCATCGGCCGCGCGGCATCCTGACCGCTGGCTCCGAAGAGCCCAACGCACTGGTCGAATTGCGCACAGGTGCGCAGCGCGAGCCGAACACCAAGGCGACCACGGCCGAGCTTTATGACGGGCTCGAAGCCGCCAGCCAGAACCGCTGGCCGTCGCTGCGCCACGATCTGATGGCGGTCAACCAGCTGTTTGCGCCGATCTTCGTCGCCGGCTTCTACTACAAGACCTTCATGTGGCCGGCGAAATTCTGGGAAGCGGTCTACGAGCCGGCGATCCGCCGCGCCGCAGGCCTCGGCCGCGCCGCAGGCGTCGCCGATCCCGACCATTACGACAAGGCGTGGGCGCATTGCGACGTTCTGATCGCCGGTTCCGGCCCCGCCGGGCTCGCGGCGGCATTGGCGGCCGGGCGCAGCGGCGCCCGTGTCATCTTGTGCGAGGAAGATTTTGCGTTTGGCGGCCGCCTGCTCGCCGACGACGGCATGATCGACGGCGCGCCGGCGGCCGAATGGATTACGCGCACGCTGGCCGAACTCGCGACGCTGCCCGATGTCCGCATCATGAACCGCACGATACTGTTCGGCGTCTATGATGGCGGCACCTATGGCGCGATCGAGCGGGTCAACGACCACCTGCCCTCGCCGCCCGAGCACCAGGTGCGCCAGCGGCTGTGGCGCATCGTGGCTAGGCGCTGCGTCGTTGCCGCCGGCGCCATCGAGCGGCCGATCGTCTTTGCCGGCAACGACACGCCCGGCGTGATGATGGCTTCGGCAATGCGGACCTATGTGGCGCGCTATGCGGCGACGCCGGCAAAGAGGATCGCACTGTTCACCAACAATGAGGATGGCTGGCGCACGGTAGAGACTGCGCTTGCCGCCGGGTTGCAGATCGCGGCGGTCGTCGATGCGCGTCCGGATGTCTCCGCCGCGCATCGCGCGCTTGCCGCAAAGGCCGGCTTTGCCGTGCTCAACGGTTCCGTCAGCGGGGTCGAAGGCGGCAAGGACGGCGTCCGGACGATCGCGGTGGCGCTGACCGGCGGCGCACGGGCGGAAGTCGAAGCCGACGGGCTTGCCGTCTCCGGCGGCTGGAATCCGGCGGTCGGGCTGACTTCCTATCATCGCGGCCGGCCGAAATGGCAGGACGATATATCAGCCTTCGTGCCGGATGGTGCGCCGCCCGGCATGGTGGCCGTGGGCGCCGCCAACGGCGCCTTCGGGCTGGGTGAATGCCTGCGCCAGGGATTTGCCGCGGGTGCTGCGGCAGCGCAGAGTGCCGGGCGCAGCGGCAATGCCGGCACATCGCCGGTCGCCGACGATGAGGCGTTTTCACTGGCGCCGCTCTGGCACGTCGCCGGCAAAGGGAAAGCCTTCGTCGATTACCAGCATGACGTGACCGCGTCCGACATCGAACTGGCGCAGCGCGAAGGTTTTGAATCGGTCGAGCATCTCAAGCGCTATACGACGCTCGGCATGGCGACCGACCAGGGGAAGACCTCGAACGTCGCCGGCCTCGCCATCATGGCAGCTGTGTCAGGCAAATCCATTCCCGAAACCGGCACGACGATCTACCGGCCGCCCTATGTGCCGGTCGCCATCGGCGCCTTCGCCGGCCATCATCGCGACGAGAACTTCCATGCGACAAGGCTGACGCCGTCGCATCACTGGGCAGCCGAACAGGGCACGGTGTTCGTCGACACCGGCCTGTGGAAGCGGGCGCAATGGTATCCGCGCGCCGGCGAAAAGGACTGGCTGGACTCGGTGACGCGCGAGGTCAGGGCGGTGCGCTCCGGCGTCGGCTTCTGCGACGTCTCGACGCTCGGCAAGATCGACGTGCACGGCCCGGATGCCGGCGCCTTCCTCGACCGTGTCTACATCAACACCTTCTCCAATCTTGCTGTCGGCAAAGCCCGCTACGGGCTGATGCTGCGCGAGGACGGCATCGTCTATGACGACGGCACGACGTCGCGGCTGGCCGAGGATCATTATTTCCTGACCACCACCACCGCCAAGGCCGGGCTGGTGATGCAGCATCTCGAATTCTGCCGGCAGGTGCTGTTTCCCGAGTTCGATGTGCAGTTGACCTCGGTCTCGGACGAGTGGGCGCAATTCTCGGTCGCTGGACCTAGGACCCGGGACCTGCTTCGCGAGATCGTCGATCCGGCCGAGGATCTGTCGAATGAAGGTTTTCCGTTCATGGGGGCGCGAGAGGTATCGCTTCGCGGCGGCACCAGGGCACGGCTGTTCCGCATCTCGTTCTCCGGCGAGATGGCGTTCGAGATCTCGGTTCCCGCCCGCTATGGCGACGCGCTGGTGCGCAACCTGATGCTGGCCGGCAAGCCGTTCGGCGTAACGCCCTACGGCACCGAGGCGCTCGGCGTCATGCGCATCGAAAAGGGCCATGTCGCCGGACCGGAGCTGAACGGCACGACGACCGCCGCCGACCTCGGCCTCGGCAAGATGATGTCGACCAAGAAGGATTTCATCGGCCGCGTCATGGCCGGACGCGAGGCGCTCGTCGCCCCCGACCGGCAGGTGGTGGTCGGCGTCAAGCCGGTCGACAAGACACGCCGCCTGCGTTCCGGCGCGCATATCATCCCGAAGGGCAAGACACCCGGTCCCGATAACGACCAGGGCTACGTCACCTCGGTCTGCTTCTCGCCGACGCTCGAGCAGTGGATTGGGCTTGGCCTGGTAGAGCGCGGCCGCGAGCGCGTCGGCGAGATCGTCCATGCGCATGACCCGCTGCGCGGCGAAGATTACGACGTCGAGCTGTGCAGTCCCGTCTTCTACGACCCGGATGGAGGGCGCCAGCGTGGCTGAGTTTTCCTGGAGTGCCCGCAGTCCGCTGGAGAAAGCGCTTGTTGTCGGCGGCTATGGCGCGCGCGGCACGGCGGCCGGCGTATCGCTCACCGAGATCCGCAATTTCGACCTGATCCAGGTGATGGCGCGGCGCGGCAAAGCGGCAGAACTGGCGAAGGCTGCCGAAACCCGCTTCGGCGTTGCCGCCCCGGGAACGCCCAAGGCGGTCCGAGTTCCCGACGCTATGCTGATCTGGTCGGGACCGGATCAGTTCCTGGTCCTGTCCAATGGCGGCAAGCACGCGATCGCACCGCTGAGCCAGGCGTTTGCGCAATCCGCCTCGCTGTCCGACCAGTCGCATGCCCGCGCGCTGATCAGCGTTTCGGGAGAAAAGGCACGCGCGATGCTGGCCAAACTGTCGTCGCTGGACCTGCACCCCGCGGCGTTCCCGGCCGGCACCGCTGCCGCGACATCGGTAGATCACACCAGCGTCAATCTCTGGCGTGGCGGCGACCGGCCGGATGGACAGGCGGTGTTCAATCTTCTGGTATTTGCAACCTTCGCCGAAAGCCTGTGGCACACGATGCTAGCTGCCGCCGCGGAATATGGCGTCGATATCGGGCATTCCGAGGAATTGGGGTAAACTGTCTGCGTCGGCGCCGCCCCTCATCTGCCTGCCGGTATCTTCTCCCCGTATAGTGACGGGGAGAAATGCCTGGCAGGGCAATGAGGGGCAGCGCCGACAATCGGAAGGATAAGGCCGAGCTGCCCCACCTTCACTTGCCAACTCCGGCTCTTCTGCCCTATTCTTCCCGCTAAAATAATTTCACACACAGGCAAACTTGTTTCTCGAAACCAGGGTTGAGATGAGCCAGTCGCCCTACCCCGCCGTCGCCGCCGGACCGCCGCGGCCGAGCCTGATCCTGCGGCCAGGCCAGATTGCGCTGCCGGCCGGGATGGAGCGCTACTCGGTTCAGGGCAATGGCGCGGTGCTGATCGAGGTCGAGGCCGGCGATACGATCAGCGTGCGCAATGTCGAAGGTGGGCAGGCCTGCGAGCTGCTGGCATGGGATAGCAGCGGCGCGACCGATTCCGGCATTTTCGGCGAGAAATCGAACAGCAATGCCGCCGGCATCAAGGCGCTGCTGGCCGAGGGCGACGACAGCCTCGCTTTCCTGCACCGGGGGCTCGAGCGGCGCGAGGTGCAGCTCGACCAGGCAAAGGCGGTTCGCGTTTTCGGCGGCGCCACCCCTGCCGGTACCGAACAAGCTTTTACCATCGCCCGCGATGGGTCGATGCTGATTGCTGCGCCGGGCGGTCCGATGCTGGTCGACGGCCACGATACGGCGACGCCGCTTAGCGTAATCGTCCGGCGCGCCACCGCCCGCCCGGCGGCGAAATCCAGGCTTGCCGACCCGCTGGCCGATCCGGTGCTCGACCTGCGCGTCCATTCGGCGACGGCGGAAGCCTACTTCGTCAAAGCCGGCGACTATCTGCAGATCATCGATGTCGACGGGCGCCAATGCACGGACTTCCAGTGCTTTTCGGCGCGCAAGCTGGACACGGGCCGCGATCATCCGCTCGACGTGACGACGACGCGCACGCTGATGGGCTCGAGCTATCCGATGCCCGGCCTGCATTCGAAATATTATGACCAGGACATGGAGCCGCTGGTCGAGGTTATCCAGGACACTTGCGGCCGGCACGATGCATTCGCGCTCGCCTGCGCCGCCAAATATTACGACGACATCGGTTATCCCGGCCATCCCAACTGCTCGGAGAATTTCAACCGCGCGCTGGCCGACAAGGGTGTGACGCCCCGCGCCGGCTGGATGGCGATCAACTTCTTCTTCAACACGACAATCGACGCGCATGGCGTCGTGGTTTCCGACGAGCCGTGGTCGCGGCCGGGCGACTATGTGCTGCTGCGCGCCTTGACCGACATCGTCTGCGTCTCGTCAGCCTGCCCTGACGATACGACACCGGCCAATGGCTGGAACCTGACCGACATCCATGTGCGAACCTATTCCGGCCAGCACAAATTCTCGCGAGCGATCGCCAGACGCATGACGCCCGATTCGGAACCGAAAATGACCCGCGAGACCGCCTTTCATTCGAGCTTTGCCAAGCACACCCGCAACTTCGTCGAGTACAAGGGTTACTGGCTGGCCAATTCCTTCGCCAGGCAAGGCCCGATCGACGAATACTGGGCCTGCCGGCAGGACGCCGTGATCATGGACCTGTCGCCGCTGCGCAAGTTCGAGGTCACCGGGCCGGATTCGGAAGCGCTGCTGCAATACACGCTGACCCGCGACATCAAGAAGCTCGGCGTCGGCCAGGTCGTCTATTCCGCCATGTGCTACGAGCATGGCGGCATGATCGACGACGGCACGCTGCTTCGGCTCGGCAAGGATAATTTCCGCTGGGTCGGCGGCGACGATCTATCCGGCGAATGGCTGCGAGAAACGGCGCAAAAACTCGGCCTCACCGTGCTGGTCCGCTCGTCGACCGACCAGATGCACAACGTCGCCGTGCAGGGACCGAAAAGCCGCGACATCCTCAGAGAGATCATCTGGACCTCGCCGCTGCAGCCGTCGATCGACGAGCTTGAATGGTTCCGTTTCGCGGTCGCCCGCATCGGCGGCGGCAACGGCATTCCGGTCGTGGTTTCGCGCACCGGTTACACCGGCGAGCTCGGCTACGAGATCTGGTGCCATCCGCGCGACGCCGAAAAGGTGTTCGACGCGATCTGGCAGGCCGGCCAGCCGCACGGCCTGAAGCCGATGGGGCTGCAGGCGCTCGACATGGTGCGCATCGAGGCCGGGCTGATCTTTGCCGGCTACGAGTTCTCGGACCAGACCGATCCGTTCGAGGCCGGCATCGGCTTCACCGTGCCGCTGAAGACCAAGAGCGACGATTTCATCGGCCGCGAGGCGCTGATCCGGCGCAAGGAAAACCCGCAGAAGAAGCTGGTCGGCCTCGACATCGACGCCAATGTCACAGTTGGCCACGGCGATTGCGTGCATATCGGCCGCGCCCAGATCGGCGCCGTCACCTCCGGCATGCGTTCGCCGGTGCTGAACAAGACCATCGCGTTGGCCAGGCTCGACGTCGCGCATTCGGCGATCGGCACCGAGGTCGAGATCGGCAAGCTCGACGGCCACAGCAAACGGCTGCCGGCGCGCGTCGTCGCCTTTGCCCATTACGACCCGCAAAAGACCAGGCCGCGCTCCTGATCGATCGCCCCACGGAGGGCTTCGTCCGGCCCTTCGGCGATGCGGCTGCTTGTCCTGTCTTTCACAGCAATGTGCACAGCGTCACAAACCGCTTGACGTGAAAGCGCGTTGGGTCAATCTTCACTGCTAAGAATAAAATACTACTGAGCGGAAAACGCCTGGGGCCGTTTCAACGTGAGCGTCGATGACGCCTCGCGAGATTGCGGCTGTTGCCGATGGGGAACATCAAAAATGGGGAATCCACGTAAATGAGCACGATAGTCACCACCTTGGTGCCGCCTGCCGAAGGGCAGCTGCACCGGAACATCGATTGGCGCGGCGCCTTCTGGGTCGCAAGCGGCGTTCCGGCCCTTGTCCTGTTTTCGATCGGCGGCATCGCCGGCACCACCGGAACGCTGGCCTTCCTGATCTGGATGGTATCCATGATCATGGGCTTCCTGCAGTCCTTTACCTATGCGGAAATCGCCGGCCTGTTCCCGAACAAGTCCGGCGGCGCCTCGATCTACGGCGCCACTGCCTGGTTGCGCTATTCGAAATTCATCGCGCCGCTTTCTGTGTGGTGCAACTGGTTCGCCTGGTCGCCGGTGCTGTCGCTCGGCTGCTCGATCGCCGCCGCCTATATCCTCAACGCGCTGGCGCCGGTGCCGCTGTTCACCGACACTTCGCCGGAAGTCGCCGCCTATATCGCGGCCCATGTCGGAACCAGCGCCGCCGACGCCATCACCGCCGTCACCGCGGCGGCCACGCCGGCGATCCGCAACTGGACGCTCTACGGTCACACGCTTGGCCCGGTTTCCTTCACCTTCAACGCAACCTTCTTCATCGGCGCGGTGCTGATGCTGATCATCTTTTCGATCCAGCATCGCGGCATCCTGGGCACCGCCAACGTCCAGAAATATATCGGCCTGCTGGTCATCATCCCGATGCTGATCGTCGGCGTGGTGCCGATCGTCACCGGCCAGATCAACTGGGCGAATTTTTCGCCGCTGGTGCCGCTTGCGGCAGCCTATGCGCCGGAGCCCGGCGCATGGAACATCGCCGGCTGGACGCTGGTGCTCGGCGGCATGTTCATCGCGGCATGGTCGACCTACGGTTTCGAGACCGCCGTCTGCTACACCTCCGAGTTCAAGAACCCCGGCACCGATACCTTCAAGGCGATCTTCTACTCCGGCCTGTTATGCATGCTGCTGTTCATCCTGGTGCCATTCACCTTCCAGGGAGTGCTCGGCTTGAACGGTATGCTGGCGACGCCGATCGTCGACGGCTCCGGCGTTGCCGATGCGCTGGCCGGCATGGTCGGCGGCGGACAGCTGATCCACAGCCTGCTGGTCATGCTGATGATCCTGGCGCTGGTGCTCTGCATCATGACGGCGATGGCCGGCTCTTCGCGCACGCTCTACCAAGGTTCGGTCGACGGCTGGCTGCCGCGCTACCTCAGCCACGTCAACGAGCACGGTGCGCCGACGCGGGCGATGTGGACCGACCTGATCTTCAACCTGATTGTGCTGGCCATCGCTTCGGCCGACGCGACGAGCTTCTTCTTCATCCTCGCGGTGTCGAATTGCGGCTACATCATCTTCAACTTCCTCAACCTCAATGCCGGCTGGATCCACCGCATCGACAATGGCCACATTGCGCGGCCATGGAAGGCGCCGAGCTGGCTGCTCGGCCTCGGCGCGATCCTTGCCTATGTCAACGCGGTCTTCATGGGCGCCGGCGCCAAGGTCTGGAATCCGATGGCATTGTGGGCCGGGCTGATCACGGCAGCCTTGATCATCCCGGTGTTCTGCTTCCGCCACTACATCCAGGACAAGGGCAAGTTCCCCGACCACATGCTGGCCGATCTCGGCATGAGCTCGTCCGACCTTGCGGTACGCAAGGCGGGGATGCTGCCCTACCTGACGCTGATCGCTGGCGTCGCGGTGATGCTGCTTGCCAACTGGCTGTTCGTCATCTGAGGCTTGCCTTGAGGGATCGGGTGCGCAATGCGCCCGATCCCCTGCCGGAACATCGAGACGCCCGGCACGCCGATTATTTGAGGCATAGCCCTATTTTGTTCTTGCTTTGTGCCGGCAGCTATGCTACTAATTTCGGTATGGTGCCAATTGGCTCCAAAAGAGACCCGCCCCTCCAAGGCGGGTTTTTTCGTTTCTGACCCTGTTTGGCGCAGCCTCAATCGATCTTGATGAACACACCCTTGGTGTTGAGATATTCGTCAAGGTGTTCGGCGCCGCCCTCGCGGCCGTAGCCGCTCATCTTGTAGCCGCCGAAGGGCACGGCCGGATCGATCGCGTGATAGGTGTTGACCCAGACCGAGCCAGCGCGGATCTTTCGCGACAGCTGGTGGGCGGTGGCGAGATTTTGGGTGAAGACCCCTGCAGCCAAGCCATATGGTGAGTTGTTGGCTCGCTCGACCGCCTCGTCCAGCGTGTCGAACGGCAATGCCGAAATCACCGGCCCGAAGATCTCCTCGCGGGCGATCTTCATCTCGTCCGAGACACCGGCAAAGACGGTCGGCGCGACGAAATTGCCGGCGGCAAGCGCGCCTTCCACAAGCCGGGTGCCTCCGGTGACGAGTTTCGCCCCTTCCGCAGTACCGGCCTCGAGGTAGCCGGTGACCCGTTGCAGCTGCTTTTCGGAGACGAGCGGACCGATCTCGGTCGCCGGGTCGATGCCGTCGCCGACCCTGAGACCCCTGGCATATGCCGCCAGCCGCTCGACGAACTCGTCATGGACGGCGCGTTCGACAAACAGGCGCGAACCGGCAATGCAGATCTGGCCGGAATTGGCGAACACCGACATGGCGGCCACGGGCACCGCTTTGTCGAGATCGGCATCGGCGCAGACGATGACCGGCGACTTGCCGCCGAGCTCCAGCGAGACGCGCTTGAGATTGCCGGCCGAGGCGCGCACGATCGACTGGCCGGTCGCCGTCGAGCCGGTAAAGACGATCTTGTCGACACCCATGTGCTCGGCGAGTGCCGCGCCCGCCTCCGCGCCGGTGCCGGTGACGATGTTGACGACGCCTTCCGGGACGCCGGCCTCGTTCATGATGTCGGCGATCAAAAGTGGCGTCAGCGGCGCCTCTTCCGATGGTTTCAGCACGATAGTACAGCCGGTCGCCAGCGCCGGGCCGATCTTCCAGATCGACGCTGCCGTCGGTGCGTTCCACGGGATGATGGCGCCGACGACGCCGACCGGCTCCTTGCGGGTGAAGGAGACGATTTCGCCGGGCAGCGAGTTTTCGATCGTCTCGCCGTGCAGCGCCGTCGCCATCCCTGCATAATAGCGTAGCATGCCGATGACGCGGTTGCGGTTGGCTCGGGTGCGCATGATCGGCATACCCATGTCGGTGGTGTCGGAGCGGCTGATCTCTTCCCAGTGCTTTTCGAAGAGATCGGCGATCCTCAGCAGCAGCAGCTGCCGCTCATAGGGCTTGAACCGGCTCCACGGGCCCTCGAACGCCTTGCGCGCAGCAGTCACCGCCAAGTCGATGTCCTGGCGGTCGCCGCGCGGCACCGTGGCGATGACCGCGCCGGTGGCGGGGTTGCGGCTCTCCATGGTCCGGCCGGAGCGGGCATCGACCCAGCCACCACCGATGAACATCCGGCGATGGCGCCCGTCGATCGGCAGCCGCAGCGGTGCCTTTGTCCGAGCTAGGGTCATAACGGTCCTCCTCCGGCGCCTACGCCTGGTGGGCGGATTAAACCGCCGGAGGTCACATTTGCCAACAGCTCTATTCGGCCGCCAGGGCCAGTTGCGGCCTTTCGTTCTTTTCTTCCGTCTCGGCCGCCTGCTCCACCACCTTCTTGGGCTCCCTGCCGAAGAACAGCGCGTAGGCTGCCGGCAGGACAAGGATGGTCAGCACCGTGGCGACGAGAATGCCGCCCATCATGGCGTAGGCGAGCGGCCCCCAGAAGACGCCGCGCGAGATCGGGATCAGCGCCAGCACCGCGGTCAACGCCGTCAGCACGATCGGCCGGAACCGGCGGACCGCCGAGCCGATGATGGCCTCGGAGCGCTCCACGCCGGCGGCGATGTCCTGATCGATCTGATCGACCAGGATGATCGAGTTGCGCATGATGATGCCGAGCAGGGCGATGACACCGAGGATGGCGACGAAGCCGAACGGCGCGCCGCTGATCAAAAGTGCCGCCGCCGCGCCGATGATGCCGAGCGGACCGGTCGCCAGCACCAGCATCGCCTTGCCAAAATGCTGCAGCTGGATCATCAGCAGCACGACGATGACGGCCAGCATGATCGGCGCTTTCGCCGCAATCGAGGCCTGGCTTTCGGCCGCATCCTCGGCGCCGCCCTGGATCTCGATCTTGTAGCCGGGGGCGAGGCTGGCGCGCAGGCCCTGCATGTCGCTGTACATCTTCATGGCGACATCGTTCGACTGCACGCCATCCGGAAGCGTGGCGCGTACGCTGATGGTCGGCAAGCGGTCGCGCCGCCATTCAACGCCTTGCTCCAGCACCGGGACGATCTTGGCGACCTGCGACAGCGGCACGGAGCCACCGAAATCGGTCGGGATGTAGACGGAGTCGACCGCCGACAGCAGATGACGGCTTGCCTCCGGCTCACGGGCGACGATCGAAGCCGTCTCCTCGCCGTCGCGGAAGTCATCGAGCGGCGCTCCCGACATGCTCGCCTGCAGCATCTGGCGGATGCGCTGCGAGGTGACGCCGAGCGCACGGGCGCGATCCTGGTCGATCACCAGCTTCATCGCCGGCACCGGCTCCAGCCAGTCGTCGTGGATGGCGCCGAGCAGCGGATTTGCCTGGAACTTTGCCTTCACCTCGTCGGCGATGCGGCGCACCTCCTGGCGATCCGGACCCATGACGCGCATCTGTACCGGCCAGCCGGTCGGCGGACCGAGGAACAGGCGATCGACCTTGGCGCGGATCGATGGGAAATCCTCGGCCAGGATGGTGCGCAGCTTGACGATCAGCCGCTCGCGGGCCGGTTCGTCATTGGCCATGACCAGAAGCTGGGCGAAGTTCGGGTTGCGAAGCTGCTGGTCGAGCGGCAGGAAGAAGCGCGGCGCGCCTTCGCCGATATAGGTGGCGATGAAGCGCTTGTCCTTGTCGTCCATCATCCTGGCTTCGAGCGCCTTGGCCTGGGTCTCGACTTCCTTGATGCTGGTGCCTTCCGGCAGCCAGAGATCGACGAGGATTTCCGGGCGCGACGATTGCGGGAAGAAATTCTGCGGGATGAACTGGAACGCCCACAGGCTTGTGGCAAAGGTCATCAGTGTCATCACCAGGACGATGATGCGATGGCGCACCGCCCATGACACGGTCGAGCGAAGACGGCGGTAAAAACCCGTGTCGAAGACATCGTGATGGCTGCCGGCGTGCTTGCGCTGCTTCAGGATCATGTGGCCGAGCCATGGCGTGAAATAGACCGCAGCGAACCAGGACACGACCAGCGCGATGCCGACGACGTAGAACAAGGTGCGCACATATTCGCCGGCCGTCGAGGCAGCGAAACCGACGGGGATGAAGCCGGCCGTGGTGATCAGCGTGCCGGTCAGCATCGGGAAAGCGGTCGAGGAATAGGCGAAGCTCGCCGCCTCGACCTTAACCAAGCCTTCCTCGAGCTTTCGCTCCATCATTTCGACGACGATCATCGCGTCGTCGACCAAGAGCCCAAGCGCGATGATCAGCGCGCCGAGCGAAATGCGCTGCAGGTCGATGCCGAGTTCGTACATGATGGCGAAGGTGGCTGCCAGGACCAGCGGAATGACGATGGCGATCACCAGGCCCGAACGCCAGCCGATCGACAGGAACGAAACGACAAGCACGATCAGCAGCGCTTCACCGAGCGCTTCCATGAACTCGGCCACCGCATCCTTGACGACGCCCGGCTGATCGGAAATCTGATTGACCGAGACGCCATAGGGCAGCGCCTCCTCGAAGCGCTTGTAGGTCGCTTCGACGTCCTTGCCGACGTCGGTGACGTTGAAGCCCTTGGCCATGACGACGCCGAGCTGGACGCTGTCATGGCCGTTGAAGCGGTATTTGCGCTGGTAGGGGTCTTCGAGGCCAGAGGTCACGGTGGCGATGTCGCCGAGGCGCGTCACCTGGTTGCCGGCGCGCAGGCGAAGCTCGCGGATGTCGGCCGCCCTGGCCACGTCGCCTTCGACCGAAATGCGCACCGAACGCTGGCCGGTATCGACCGAACCTGCCGGGTCGACATTGTTCTGGCCCCTGATCGCATTCTGCAGGTCGGTCAGCGTCAGGCCGCGTTCGGCAAGTACCTTGGATGAAACATCGATGTAGAGCTTTTCCGGCTGGTCGCCGATGATCACGGCCTTCTCGACGCCGGGCGTCGTCAGCAGCATGTCGCGTGCCTGGATGGCGAATTTCTTCAGCTCGGGATAGCTGTAGCCGTCGCCGCTGATCGAATGCAGGGTGATGAATGTGTCGCCGAATTCGTCGTTGAAGTAGGGCCCGAGCAAGCCCTGCGGCAGTTCATTGGCGATATCGCCGACCTTCTTGCGCACCTGATAGAACGCATCCGCGACCTGCGCCGGATTGGTGTCGCCCTTGACCTGCAAGGTGATGATGGCGCTGCCGGCGCGGGTGTAGGAGCGGACGAAATCGAGATGCGGCGTTTCCTGCAGCTTGCGCTCGATCTTATTGACGACCTGGTCCTCCATCTCCTTGATCGAGGAGCCTGGCCAGATCGCCTGGACGACCATGACGCGGAAGGTGAAATCGGGATCTTCCTTCTGGCCCATGCGCATCAGGCCGAGCGCACCGGCGACGATGATCAGCCCGAACAGGAAGCGGGCAATGCTCGGATGACCGATTGCCCAGCGCGAAAGATTGAAAGACCGCTTTTCATTGGTGTCGATGGTCATCGGCGTCAGTCCATTTCAATTTGATCAACAGCGCACGCGCTTGGCATGCCTACGGAACTTCCGATGTGGGCTTCCGGACGGCGAGGCCTTACCGAGTTGAGAGATCTACATCGCGGTGGGACGCGAGGACCGACGTGGGGGTTACATCGACCTGAGATCTCGAAAATCGGGGGCGCTTGCCGCCCGGAAACCGTGAATTGCCTGGCCGTCAGCGCAAGCGCCTTGCAGCGTCGTCATCGGCCGACGCCGACTGTTGCGCTGCATCACCGGTCAGCTTGACTTTCAGATTCTCGGTCATGAACTGCGTCCCGGCGGCGACGACGACGTCGCCCGGCTTTAGCCCATCGGCGACACTGACGCCGTCTGGGGTGAAGGCGGCAACCTTGACCGGATGCGCATGGACGGTCCCGCCATTGCGATCCACCGTCCAGACGATCGATTGGCTGTCCTTTTGCGCCAACGCGGCCAGCGGGATCGACACCAGCTGCTGCCGGTTGTCCGCCGCGGCTTCGATGGAGGCGGTCATGCCTAGCAGCACGCGAGGATCGTTGGGCAGGCTGACGCGAACGGCAAAGGTGCGCGACTGCGGATCGGCGCTGCCGGCGACTTCGCGGACCTTGCCGTCGAGCGTCAGCGCCTCATCGGACCAGAAGCCGGCCTTGACGGTCTTGCCCGGCTTGAATTCGGCGATATCGGTTTCCGGAACAGCGATCAGCACTTCCTTCTCGCCGTCGATGGCAACGGTCACCACCGGCGTGCCGGAGCCGACGACCTGGCCGACATCGGCGGCAACGGCAGTGACGATCCCATTCTTGTCCGCCTTGAGATCGGTATAGCGAACCTGGTTCTGTGCCTGGGCAAGCTGCGAGCGGGCGGAGTCTCGCGTGGCGACCGCCTGATTATAGGCGAGCGTCGCCTGCTCGAGCTGCGACTTCGGCGCGAAATTCTTGGCGTAGAGCTGTTCGGCGCGCTTGCGCGTAAGCTCGACTGTCTCGACCTGACGGTCGGCAGCATCGAGGCTGGCCTGAGCGCTTCTCACCGAAAGCTCGTAGTCGGTGGGATCGATGCGGGCGAGAACGTCGCCCGGCTTGACGCGGTCACCGATGTCGACAAGGCGCTCGGTGATCTTGCCGTTGATGCGAAAACCGAGATTCATCTCGGTGCGGGCACGCACCGATCCGGAATAGGAAAGCTGACGGGTATCGCTCGCCTTAGCGATCTCGACCACCTTGACCGGGCGGATGATCTCGGTGACCTCGGCTTTCTCCTGCGAGCAGCCGGCGAGGCCGAGAGCGGCAACGATAATCAGTGCCAGGCCGGCGGCCGGTCGCCTGTAGGTGATGGACTTGGACAAAGACACTTTTCGTACTCCCGAACTGTGGGGATGAATTGCCGACATCACCGCCCGACGGGCGGCAACGGTCATTTCTTCAAGGCTCTGATGGCAAACTCGGTAAGCTCGTCCGGTGTCGCCCGGTTCTTCTTGGCGAGGCACTGGGCCATCATCTGCGGATGACAGAGGCTGATAATAGCAGCACCGAAACACCGGGACGCGATCACCGGATCCTGATCGACGAACTCGCCGGTGGCGATGCCCTCGCGGATCACTTCCGCAACCAGTTCGTGGATGCTGTCGATGTGCTTTTCGATGACATGCCAGTCGCGCTCGATGGCGACGATGACCATCTCGTGCACCTTCTCCTGGTCGATCATGGTCTCGAGCGTCCACTGATAGTGCGTATGCACGTAGCGGCGGAGCTTTTCGCTAGCGGTGCCGGGACTATGGCAGGCTTCGTAGGTCAACCGGTAGCAGGTCTCAAGCATACGGCCGCAAACCGCCTGGTGGATTTCCACCTTGGAGGCGAAGAAGCGGTAAATGTTGGCGGTCGACATGCCAAGTTCGCGCGCTATGTCGGCGACGTTGGTCTTGCCGTAGCCGTAGTGGCGGAACAATCGCTCCGCGCAATCCAGGATGCGCGTGACATTTTCCTGGCGGGCGGAATCGGCGGTGGTGTCTAGGGTTTCAAGCATCTCGTTGGCCAAATTTACGACTGACGAATTTAGAATTTCGTCACTCGTAAATTGAAAACCATCACCTGTCAAGACGCGATTTTGACCAGCTGGCGCCGCTGATGACAGATGGTGACATCTCTGGACGGAGTTGGCCCATGAAGCGCATGTGGTTCCCGCCGGGCGCGCCTGCAACACCGCGCGTCTTTTGGACGCAAGGGATTTTGCAAATGATGCTTTCCGAAATCGGTTCCGATTTCAGATCAGATGTTAAGGCTGCTTCGTCATCTCCCGCAGCCGGAACTTCTGGATCTTGCCCGTCGAAGTCTTCGGGATTTCGGCGAAGATCACCGCTTTCGGCACCTTGAAGCGGGCGAGCAGCGCGCGGCAGTGCTCGATTACCTCCGCCTCGGTCGCCGCCTTGCCCGGCTTCAGCTCGACATAGGCGACCGGCACCTCGCCCCATTTGTCGTCGGATCGGGCGACAACGCCGCAGGAGCCGACGGCGGGATGCTTGTACAGTGCCTCCTCGACCTCGATCGAGGAGATGTTTTCGCCGCCGGAGATGATGATGTCCTTGGAACGGTCCTTGAGCTGGATGTAGCCGTCCGGATACATGACGCCGAGGTCGCCCGAATGGAACCAGCCTCCGGCAAAAGCCTCGTCGCTCGCCTTGCGGTTCTTGAGATAGCCTTTCATGACGATGTTGCCGCGGAACATAACCTCGCCGATGGTCTCGCCGTCGGCCGGTGTCTCTTGCATCGTCTGCGGGTCCATCACCGTCAGGCCTTCGAGCGCGGCGTAGCGTACGCCTTGCCTGGCCTTCTTCGCCGCCCTCGCCCCCTTCTCCAGCCGGTCCCACTCGCCGTGCCATTCGTTGACGACGGCCGGGCCATAGGTCTCGGTCAGGCCGTAGAGATGGGTGACGGCAAAGCCCGCATCGGCCATGCCCGACAGCACCGCCTCAGGCGGCGGCGCCGCGGCGGTGTTGAAGCTTACGGTCTGCGGGAACTGCCGCTTGTCCTCGTCCCTGGCGTTGATCAGCACCGACATGACGATCGGTGCACCGCAGAGATGGGTGACGCCGTGATCGGCTATGGCGTCGTAGATCGGCTTCGGCCGCACCCAGCGCAGGCAGACATGCGTGCCGGCCTGCACGGCAAGCGTCCAGGGAAAGCACCAGCCGTTGCAGTGGAACATCGGCAACGTCCACAGATAGACCGGGTGCTTGCCCATCCCGGCATGGATGGTGTTGGCATAGGCCATGAGTGCCGCACCGCGATGGTGACAGACGACGCCCTTCGGATTGCCTGTCGTGCCGGAGGTGTAGTTGAGCGAGATAGCATCCCATTCATCGTCCGGCATCGACCAGGCGAAATCCTCGTCGCCGTCGGCGACAAACGCCTCATAGTCCAGCGTGCCGATCCGCTCCCCCTTGGGATAGGGCGCATCGGCGGCATAGTCGGGATCGTCGTAATCGATCAGCAGCGGCTTGACCTTGGCCAGCGTCAGCGCTTGCCGAACCACGCCGGCGAATTCGCGGTCGACGATCAGCACCTTGCTTTCGGCGTGATCGAGCTGGAAGGCAATGACCGCAGCGTCGAGGCGGGTGTTGAGCGAATGCAGCACCGCCCTGGTCATCGGCACGCCGAAATGCGCTTCCAGCATCGGCGGTGTGTTGGACAGCATGACGGTGACGGTGTCGCCCTTGCCGATATCGCGCTTCGCCAGCGCCGAGGCAAGCCTCAGCGAGCGCTTCCAGAAATCGCGATAGGTCGTGCGGTGGGGGCCATGGATGATGGCGGTCTGATCGGGAAAGGTTTTTGCCGCCCGCTCAAAATAGGTCAGCGGCGTCAGCGGCTGATGGTTGGCCGCGTTCCTGTCGAGGTCCTGTTCGTAGGGATTGTCCATCCCGTCCTCCGCAATGTCTTATCAAGCCTTCTTACCACCTGGCTTTAAACATGTTGTAGGATTCGTGCTCCGCCGGTCTGTTGCGACCGTCTTAGCGCGATGCAAGCGCCCGCTGTTGGTGAATATCTTATCGAGGCCACCTCAGCGGTATGCAGCTTCGCCTGTTTACCTGAGCGCCCCTTCACCCTCTGGCCACAAACCATCGATGTCCCGATGCCTTCCACAATGTTCGCCACCTCGAAGAAATCGCCATTGTAACGGAAGAAAATCACGTATCCCCTGAAAGCGAAACTCCGGACGTCCGGCCGGAGTTCGGGACGAGCACGACCGATCGTCGCCGGCAAGCTCGCCAGATCGCGGCATTTCTGGCGCAGCGCATCCACAAAGCGACGGCCAATCAACAGGCTGCCGCTTTGGCCGGTGATGTATTCAAGGATATCGACCAAATCTGTCTGTACCGACGGCAGCATGCGCAGCCGCGGCACTCCTAAAAACCTTCCTTTGCGAGCTGCTTGGCCTTGGCTTCCAAGGCCGCGTCGATATCTTGCTCCGAGGCTTCGCCGCCTTCGGCAAACGACTTGTCCACCATGGCACGCAGCGCCTTCAACTTTTCCTCGCGCTCTTCGACCAGGCGCAGGCCCTCACGCACGACTTCGCTGGCAGAGCCGTAGCGGCCGCGTTTGACAATATTGGACACGAAGGTTTCCCATCGCTCTCCCAATGATACATTCATTCTCGGATTTCCTGTCCCGACCAATGGTACCCATAATAACAACAAATGCACAATTACTGACATCGGCAATGCTCCCCACGCCAACTATCTCGCTTCCTCCCAATTTGACTTTTGTCGAGAGCCGTGAATAATGTCAGCGAGGAGATGGCATGGCGATCCGACCGGCAGAACAGCTTATCCACAAGGCCGCCTGGCTTTACTACGCACACGGCCTGCGCCAGGACCAGGTGGCCAGCCAGCTCAAGATTTCCCGTGCCTCGGTGGCGATGTATCTGCGCAAGGCGCGCGAGACCGGCATCGTCAACATCTCGACCTCGACCCAGCTTTTCACCGACGACGTGCTGGCACGCAAGCTGGAAGACGCGCTGAGGCTCGACGCGGTCTGGATCGCGCCGGAAAACGGCTATATCGCCGACCCCTCGACCGATATCGCGGTGCTCGCGGCAAGCGTCTTTCTCGAGCTGATCAGGAAGGGCGACCGCATCGGCGTCGCCTGGGGACGGACGATCTACACCATCGCCGACATCATGTCCTATGCCGATCTGCAGGACGTCACTGTGGTGCAGCTCTGCGGCAATCTGGGCGCCCCCTATTCGTACCGGCCGGACCAATGTACGATGGAAATCGCACGCCGGCTCAATGCCAAGGGGCTGAATTTTTACGCGCCGCTGGTGCTGACGACGGAAGAACTGGCTCGCGGCCTGCGCGCCGAGCCGGTGATCCGCGAGCAGTTGTCGGGCATCGGCGAATGCGACCTGGCGCTGTATTCGGTAGGCTCGGTGGACACCGACAGCCATCTGGTCAAATGCGGCGCGCTGACGCCAAGCGAAATGGCTGTATTGCGTAAATCGGGTGCGGCCGGCGTCATTGCCGGGCAGATCATCGACGCCCAAGGCCAGGCGCTCGACTGCAGCTACAACCGCCGGCTGATTTCGGCAGAGCTGTCATCGCTGCGCCAGATCGAAAAGCGCCTTGTGGTGGTGCAGGAAGAGAGCAAGTTCGAACCGCTCGTCGCGGCCATCGCCGGCGGGCTCTGCACCCATCTCGTCGTCGGCGCGCGCATGGCGCGACGGCTGCTCGACAATGCCGGAGCGGCAGCAGAAAAGGTCGCCTGATAGTTAATTCCAGCCGCCGGTGCATTGTCATCAAAGCGTCGCGGCATTCCTGTTCACAACAAAGAGAAATCGGACGAAGCTGACATGAAGAACCTGTGGAATGACGGCGACGCGGAGAAGCTGGTCGCCGACTATGCAAAGAAGGACTATGCAAAGAAGGGTGTGGCCCGCGACCTGGCGCTGCGCGTCTACACGACCAGGCTGCTGGGCGGCGAGCCGCGGCTCGTCCTGCATGGCGGCGGCAACACCTCGTGCAAGACCAGGGCCACCGATCTTGTCGGCGACGAATGGGACGTGCTCTGCGTCAAGGGCAGCGGCTGGGACATGGGCGTCATCGAGCCGCAGGGCCTGCCGGCGGTCAAGCTCGGCGCGCTGTTGAAGGCGCGGTCGCTCAAGAAGCTCTCCGACGAGGACATGGTCGCGCTGCAGCGGGCGAACCTCATCGATCCGTCCTCGCCCAATCCGTCGGTCGAGACGCTGCTGCACGCCTTTCTGCCGCACAAATTCGTCGACCACACGCATTCGACCGCAATCCTCGCCATCGTCGACCAGGAGGACAGTGAGGTGCTGAGCCGGAAGGTGTTCGGCGAAAAGATGGGCTTTGTGCCTTACATCATGCCGGGCTTCGATCTGGCGAAGGCGGCCGCTGATGTTTTCGACGCCGATCCGACGGTCGAAGGCCTGATCCTCGACAAGCATGGCATTTTCACCTTCGGCGACGATGCCAGGCAGGCCTACGACCGGATGATCCATTACGTGAACGTCGCCGAGGATTTCATCGCCAGCCACGGCAAGCCGCGCACCGAAAAGGTGGCACTGCCGGCCAGGCTGGCGAAGCCCGCGGAGATTGCTCCGATGCTGCGCGGCGCGGTGGCAGTGGCGCGCGGTGAAGGCCGCTTCGACCGCATGATCAGCGATTTCCGGACCTCGGATGCGATCATCGATTTCATCAATTCGGCAAAAATTGCCGACTATGCCGGGCGCGGCGTGTCGACACCCGACCTGTCGATCCGCATCAAGACCGGACCGATGGCACTGCCGGCGCCCGACGCTGACAAGGTCGGCGACTACAAATCCGTCATCCGCCAGCATGTCGAGAAATTCGCCAAGGACTATCGCGCCTATTTCGAGACCAACGACGCGCTCGACGATGTGAAGCGCACCATGCTCGACCCGATGCCGCGGCTGACGCTGGTGCCCGGCCTTGGCATGTTCGGCCACGGCCGCACGCTCAAGGACGCGAAGATCGCCTCCGACGTTGGCGAAATGTGGATCGAGGCGGTGCGCGGCGCCGAAGCCGTCGGCGATTTCCGCCCGCTCTCCAAAGCCGACCTGTTCCCGCTCGAATACTGGTCGCTGGAACAGGCCAAGCTCGCCGCCAACAAGCCGAAGCCGCTGACCGGCCAGGTGGTGCTGGTCACCGGCGGCGCCGGCGCAATTGGTGCTGCCACGGCAAAGCTGTTCGCCGACAACGGTGCCCATGCCATCGTCGTGGATCTCGATGCGGCAAGGGCTGCCGAGGCGGCAAAAAAAGCCGGCAACAATTCGATCGGCATTGGTGCCGACATCACCGATCCGGCGCAGATGCGCGCCGCCTTCGACAAGGCGGTCGCCGTCTACGGCGGCCTCGACATTCTCGTCTCCAATGCCGGTGCTGCCTGGGAGGGCCGGATCGGCGAGCTCGACGACGTCACCTTGCGCAAAAGCTTCGAACTCAATTTCTTCGCCCACCAGTCGGCGGCGCAGAATGCCGTGCGCATTATGCTGGAACAGGGCACCGGCGGCGTGCTGTTGTTCAACACCTCCAAGCAGGCGGTCAATCCGGGGCCGAAGTTCGGCGCTTATGGCATTCCCAAGGCGGCAACGCTGTTTTTGTCCAGGCAATATGCGCTCGACTACGGCGCGAATGGCATCCGCTCCAATGCCGTCAACGCCGATCGCATCCGTTCTGGGCTGTTGACCGACGCCATGATCGCCAGCCGCTCGGGCGCGCGCGGCGTGTCGGAGAAGGACTACATGTCCGGCAACCTGCTCGGGCAGGAAGTGACGGCCGAAGACGTCGCCCAGGCCTTTCTGCATCAAGCGCTGGCCGAGCGGACAACCGCCGATGTGACGACGGTCGACGGCGGCAACATCGCGGCGGCGTTGAGGTAGATCTAAACACCGGACCAACAAAAAGAGCGGCCCGCGAGCCGCTCTTTTCTTTGCCGATAGCGAAAGACTACTTCGCGTTCGGGTTCGGCATCCAGGCCGGCATCGCGACGTCGGCATGGGCGAATTGCGGCAGCTTGGCCGAGAGGTCCTCCATGTTCTTGATGTTCTTGTCGATCAGATCCTTCTGAGTGATCAGCGTCGGCGGCACGATGACGTTGTGGCCCGGGTCTTCGCCGGCCAAGAGCTGCGCCAGCGCACGCACCGAGACCTGGCCGACGACGGCCGGGTTGGTGGCGGCGGTTGCCGCCCAGGCGCTGTCCGGCTCGCGCATCGCGGCGATGTCCGAGGTCGAGATGTCGGCCGAATAGATCTTGATGTCCTTGTTCAGCCCGGCCTCGTCGACGGCGATCTTCACGCCCTTGGCGAATTCGTCATAGGGCGCGAACATCACCTTGATGTCGGGGTGGGCCGACAACACCGAGCGGGCCTGGTTGGCGACCGAATTGGCGATCGGGTTGTCGAGCGTGCCGAACATGGCAACTTCGTCGATGCCTGCATACTTCTTCTTGAATTCGACCCAGGTCTCGTTGCGGCGGTCGAGCGGCGCGATGCCGGCGACATAGACATAGCCGGCCTTCCAGCTCTCGCCATTGTCCTTGACCGCCTGTTCGAGCGCCAGGCGCGCGAGGTCGCGGTCGGATTGCTCGATCTGCGGGATCTTGGGGTTTTCGACATTGACGTCGAAGGCGACGACCTTGATGCCGGCGTCGACCGCGCGCTGGGCGGCGTCCTTCATCGATTCCGTCAAGCCGTGCTGGATGATGATGCCCTGGACGCCGAGCGCGATGGCCTGGTCGACCATGTCCGCCTGAAGCGCCGCGTCCTGGCGGCTGTCGAGCACGCGCAGGTCGACGCCGAGTGCCTTGGCCTGCGCCTCGACGCCGGACAAATACGCCTGGAAGAAGTCGCCGGTCGAGAGATAGCGGACCAGCGCTATCTTGACGGCGCCCGGCTTGTCGAACGGCGCCGGCCTGTCCTGCGCCATCGCCGGCAACTGCATCAGCAATGTTGCGCCGGCAAGCCCGAGCGCTGCCTTCCCCAAAAGTCTTCTTGTGATGTTCACGTTGCTTCCTCCACTTGTTGAACCCAAAATGTAACCGGTCGAAACCTATCTCCTGCCCCTGCCGGACAGGGCGAAGGTGAAGACAAGGGCGACCACGAGAACCACGCCCTTGACGAAATCCTGCGTGTAGTAAGGCGCGTTCATCATCGTCAGGCCCTGCAGCAGCACGCCGACAAACACCGCGCCGACGGCCGTGCCGAAGGCGTTCGGCTTGGCGGCGCCGAGAACCGCGTAACCGATGAGTGCCGCAGCCACCGCGTCGAGCAACAGATTATTACCCGAGGCGATGTCGCCGCGTCCAAGCCGGGCAGCGAGCAAAATGCCGCCGATCGAGGCAAAAACTCCCGAAATCACATAGGCCCAGATTTTGTATGCCTTGACAGGCGCGCCGGCGAGTTCCGCGGCGCGTTCGTTGCTGCCGACCGCATACATCATGCGCCCGAAACGGGTGTATTCGAGAAAGAACCAGATCAGCACCGCCAGCACGAGCAGGACGACGACCGACACCGGAATGAGGTTCGGGATGAAGAAATCGAAGCGATGACGGCCAAGCGCCAGGAACGCGGCGCCGAAGCTGCCGTTGGCGACCGAGCCGTCGGGCATGGTCATTCCGGTGGCGATCGAACGGCCCTCGGTCGGTATGCGCTGCAGACCGACAAGCAGGAACATCATGCCGAGCGTCGCCAAAAGATCCGGCACCCGCATATAAACGATCAGCCAGCCATTGATCAGGCCGACCACGGCGCCGATCACAAGACAGACGACGACCGCCACGACGGCGTTCTGTTCCAGCACCACCATGACATAGGCAGCCGCCATCATGGCGCTGGTGGCGACAGAGCCGATCGACAGGTCGAAGCCGCCGACGACCAGAGTGGCGGTGACGCCGAGGGCCAGAACGCCGGTGATGGCGACCGACTGGAAGATGAAGACAGCACTTTGCGGCGAGACGAAGCCATCGGCGGCGACGGCGAAATAGGCGATCAACCCGAACAACAGGACGATGAAGCCATAGCGGATGGCATTGTCGCGCAGGATCATTCAGCGCTCCCGCATGCTGGCACCGTCTTTACCCAACCTGAACTCATGCCCTCTCCATTCCAATTCTCATCGTCTTCCCGCCCTCAGGCTGCGCTGTGCAACGGCCCGCCCGCCACTTCGGCCAGCAGACGCTCGAGATCGATATCGGTGTTGCGGTGCTCGCCGACGATCGTCTGCTCCGACATCACCAGAATGCGGTCGGCCGTCTCCAGGGCCTCATCGAGTTCGGTGACGAACAGCAGCGTCGCGCGGCCGCTGGCGCTGGCCCGCAGCTTGCCGGCGATGTCGCGCCTGGCCGAAATGTCGACGCCCTGAAACGGCTCGTCGAGGATGAAAAGCCTTGCGCCCTGCGACATCCAGCGGGCGACCATCACCTTCTGCTGATTGCCGCCGGAAAGCGACGACATTTCGTCCTTCTCCGAGCGGCAGACGATGCCGAGCTCCTGGATCTGCTGGCGGGCAATAGCGCGTTCGATACGGCGTTTGAGAACACCGAGACGCGACATGCGGCTGTGGAACGGCAGGCTGATGTTTTCCTGGATATTGAAGTCGCCGACGATGCCGTTTTCGCCCCGGTCCTTGGCGACGAGAAACACGCCGGCGGCAATCGCTTCGCCGGTCGACGCCGGCGCATAGGGTTTCCCGTTCAGCATCATGGTCCCGGACAGCGGCTTGCGCAGGCCGAACAGCGTCTCGGCGAGCGCGGTCTTGCCGACGCCGACGAGGCCGGTGATGGCGACGACCTCGCCGTCGCCGAGCGTCAGCGAAATCGGCCTGGCGCCTTCAGCAATCCGCAAGCCGTCGGCAGTAAAAATTGCTTTGGCCGAATTCCTGGCGACGATGCGCTCGAGCTGGATCTTGCGGCCGAGCATGGCGTTGACCGCACCTTCGTAATCCAGCGGCTTCTTGTCGAAGATGCCTGAGATGACCCCATCGCGCATCGAAATGATGCGATCGGCAAGCCGCCTGATGTCAGACATACGGTGCGAAATGTAGAGAATGGCCACGCCTTGCTGGCGGAGCCGGTCGAGCAATGCGAACAGCCGGTCGGCTTCGGCACTGGACAGTGAGGAGGTCGGCTCGTCTAGGATCAGCACTTTCGGCCGGTGCGCCATGGCGCGGGCGATCGCCACCATCTGGCGGTCGGCCAGAGAGAGATCGCTGATCCGGGCCTTGAGGTCGATGGCCAGTCCCATGCGGCCGGCCACCGCCTTGGCCTCGCGACGTACCCGGCCTGGATTGAACAGGGTCGGCACGCCGCTGCCGCTCAACCTGTCGAGGGTAAGATTGGTGGCGACGTCAAGGTCTGCGACGACACCGTCATTGATGTTCTGGTGGACGGTAACGACACCGGCGCGGATCGCCTCCGCCGGCGTTTTCGGGTCGAAGTCATGACCGGCAAGCGACATCGAGCCGCCGCCATGGTCGTAGACGCCACTGATGATCTTGACGAGGGTGGATTTGCCGGCACCGTTGGCGCCCATCAGCACGGTCACTTCGCCGGCATGCAATTCGAGCGAGACGCCGCCAAGCACCTCGATATGGCCAAAGGATTTCCTCAGGCCGTCGACGCGGAACACGGCATCATTGCCCATTCGTTCCTCCCTGACCGTGACGCTATGGGCTATATCGGCAATTGTCAACACGATTGACAATTGCCAGAAGGCTTCCTAGCTTGGCCCGACCGCGTTGGCTCCGCTATCATCGGAGCACATGAGCGGGAGGTGAGGATGACTGGGAAATCGCCGTTCGAAGCACTGTCGGTCGAGACGCTGGCGGGCCGTCTCGGTGCCAACGGGTCCCTGTGTTCGCAGATCGGCAAGAATACGAGCCAGTGGAAGGTTCGCGAAGTCGGCGACGGCAATCTAAACCTTGTGTTCATTGTCGAGGGTGCTGAGGGTGCGGCCGTGGTCAAGCAGGCCCTGCCCTACGTCCGGCTGGTCGGCGACAGCTGGCCGCTGCCGTTGAAGCGTTCCTTCTTCGAATATCATGCGCTGACGCGGCAACAGGCACGGGCGCCGGGTTCGGTGCCTGAGATCTACCACTTCGATGAAGGCCAGGCGCTGATCATCATGGAGTATCTGTCGCCGCATATTATCTTGCGGCGGGCGCTGATCGAGGGCCGGCAACTGCCCAACATCGCGAGAGACATCGGCTTGTTCATGGCCCGCACGTTGTTTCGCGGCTCCGACCTCAGCATGGCGACCAAGGACCGCAAGGCCGATCTGGCGCTATTCGCCGACAACGTCGAACTCTGCGACATCACCGAGAACCTGGTTTTCTCGGATCCGTATTTCGATGCCAAGATGAACCGGCACACCAGCCCACAGCTCGATGACATCGTCGCCGAGCTGCGCGCCGACCGCGACCTCAAGGTCGAGGCGCAGCGCATGAAGCACATCTTCGCCGCCAATGCCGAGACGCTGCTGCATGGCGACCTGCATTCCGGCTCGATCATGGTCACCGACACCGAAACGCGGATGATCGACCCCGAATTCGCCTTCTACGGGCCGATCGCCTTCGACGTCGGCATGCTGCTCGCCAATTTCTGGATGGCGTTCTTCTCGCAGCGCGGCCATGAACAGGGCGGCAGCCGCGACGCCATGCGCGACTATCTGCTCGGCGTTACGGTCGAGACATGGTCGGTGTTTCGCGCCGAGTTCTCGCATCTGTGGCGGACCGAGCGTACCGGCATGCTCTACCAGAAGAGCCTGTTCGAAGATCAGGACGACAGGCTTGGCGCCGAGCAGGCGCTAGACCACATGCTGCAGTCGATCTGGACCGATCTGCTCGGCTTTGCCGGCGTCGAGGTTCACCGGCGCATTCTCGGCCTTGCCCATAATGCTGATTTCGAGACCATTGCCGATCCGGATCTGCGCGCCAGATGTGAAGCAAAGGCGCTGAAATTCGGCCGTCACCTCGCCGTCAACCGGCGCCAGATCCACAGCATCGACGAGGTCAACCAGTTGGCCGCGCTGATCGAACGGGAGAGCAAGACTTGAACGTCGGCGACCGCCACTACCGCACCATCTGGCCGAGTGACGACGGGCGTTCGGTGGAGATCATCGACCAGCGTTGGCTGCCGCATGATTTCCGCATCGAAAAGATCGATACCGTCGCCGGCATCGCCACGGCAATCCGCGACATGTGGGTGCGCGGAGCACCACTGATCGGCGTCACCGCCGCCTATGGCGTCGCCATGCAGATGGCCGACGATCCGTCGGATGCAGCACTCGACGCGGTCTGGGCAACCTTGCACGAAACGCGCCCGACGGCGATCAATTTGCGCTGGGCGCTGAACGAAATGCAGCGCTTCCTGCTGACGCTTCCCCTGGCAGAACGTGCCGCGGCTGCCTATCGACGTGCCGGCGAGATCGCCGACGAGGATGTCGGTCTCAACCGCGCCATCGGCGCCCATGGGCTCGAAATCATCAAGGCGATCGCGGCGCGCAAGCAGCCGGGCGAACCGGTCAATATCCTGACCCACTGCAACGCCGGCTGGCTGGCCACCGTCGACTACGGCACCGCCACCGCGCCGATTTATCTGGCGACGGAAGCCGGCATTCCAGTCCATGTCTATGTCGACGAAACGCGACCCCGCAACCAGGGTGCCCAATTGACCGCCTGGGAGATGGCCGGCCACGGCGTGCCGCATACGCTGATCGTCGACAATGCCGGCGGCCATCTGATGCAGCGCGGCCAGATCGACATGGTCGTCGTCGGCACCGACAGGACCACCGCCGACGGCGATGTCTGCAACAAGATCGGTACCTATCTCAAGGCACTGGCCGCCGCCGACAACGACGTGCCGTTCTATGTCGCGCTGCCGTCGCCGACGATCGACTGGACGGTGGGCGACGGGCTGGCCGAAATTCCGATCGAACAGCGCTCGCCCGACGAGGTCTCGCTGGTCTGGGGCAAGACCGCCTCCGGCGAGATCGCCCAGGTCCGCGTGTCGCCGGAAGCGACGCCGGCGGCCAATCCGGCCTTCGATGTGACGCCGGCGCGGCTGGTCACCGGCTTGATTACCGAACGCGGTGTCGCTACGGCCTCGCGCGAAGGCCTGAAGGCGATGTTTCCCGAGCGCGGATGATCCGCTTTGCCGGGAGGGCGCTGGATTTGCCTGATCTCACGATTTCTTGAACACGGCACGGTTAAAAACGCCCGTTGCCTGTCCCACATGGACGGCCGTATGCGTAGCGGCGGGGCGGCGCCCAGCGCTCGAAGCCGGGGTCGACCACGGCCCGGCGAGTGAACCAGCGGGTTACCGCGATGTCATTCAGACCGTTGCTTGGTGACGGACGGGTTCGGAGCCAGGACGAGAAGTCGGAGCCCCTGCAAACCGCGTCATGGGTCAGCTCCTCGATCGTCTTCGACAACCGGCGGTGGGCGTGCCGGGAGGCGGAGCTCCGCTGGACAGCCCCTCATCATCTGATCGTGCTGACCGAAGAAGGCGGCACGTCCCATACATCCATCCGACACGAGGCACGATCCCTTTGCGACGGAATGGACCGTCCCGGAGCCCTCACCTTCGTCCCGGCAGGCGCGGAACGACAGGGCTTCTATCGCGATGTAAACCTCTCCTACTCAGCCCTGTGGATCGATCCCGATATCAGGCTTCCCGGATGCGAACGCCTGAGGAACCTGCCGATCCTGGTGAACAAGAAGGACGCGGTCGTCGCCACGCTGCTGAGTTCGCTTCGCGACGAAATGGCACTCGGCCACAAGCCAGACACTGCCTATGTCGAGCATCTGGTCACCCTCGTCAGCCTCCGCGTGGCCAATCTGAGCCGGGAGCAACAGCGGTTTGTACGTCACGGCTGCCTCAGCCGCCGGGCACTTGGTCGCGTTCGGGATTACATCGATGCGCATATGAATTCCGACATTTCGCTAAGCGAGCTGGCAGCCGTCGCGGGCATGGCCGTCGACAGTTTTGCGCGCCGATTCAAGGCGACGACCGGCCTTGCACCCTATGCCTATGTGATCGAGGAACGGGTGCGGCGAGCGGAGATGCTGCTGCGCGAAACGGGTTTGTCGATCGGTACCATTGCCTTTCGGCTCGGCTTTTCAAGCCAGAGCCACTTCACCACGACCTTCCGGCGTCTAAGGGGCATGACGCCTCGTGCCTATCGGGTGAATTCTTCTCCAGAATCCTGATAGTGCCGCCGGTTTCTTGAAAGAAAGCCGCCACGCGCACTCCCACCTCCAGTGTCGTTAGGTGACAGAACCCGAGGGTTCGCTATCGGGTCAAGTTGCCGTCTGTGTTCTTCATTACGACTGGGAGATCATGCATGGCCAAAACGGACAACAGGAGCGGGCCGACGCGTCGGATGGTGTTGGAGGGCGGTGTTGCGACCGGGGTGCTCCTTGCTACGGGGATACCGGTTGGCGCCGAGCCGGCCGAGACCGTCACGGTGGCTGCGTCGTCCTCACCGCTACCGACGATGCCGATATCGTTGCGGATCAACGCGAAGGATCTTACCGTCGAGCTCGACCCGCGGACGACGCTGCTCGACGCTCTGCGCAACCATCTTGGCCTCACCGGCTCGAAGAAGGGCTGCGACCACGGCCAGTGCGGCGCATGCACGGTGCTCGTCGATGGGCGCCGGATCAATTCCTGCCTGACGCTTGCCGCAATGCATGAAGGCGACGAGATCACCACGATCGAGGGCCTTGCCGAGGGCGACCGGCTGCATCCGGTCCAGGCCGCCTTCATCGCCCGCGACGGTTTCCAGTGCGGCTACTGTACGCCAGGCCAGATCTGCTCGGCGGTTGGTATGCTGGGCGAGGCGCGGGCCGGCTGGCCAAGCCATGCGAGCGCCGACGTGGCAGCGGCTTCCGTCGCTCTCACCGATGCCGAGATCCGCGAGCGGATGAGCGGCAACATCTGCCGTTGTGCCGCCTATCCGAACATTGTCGCTGCAATCCGCGACGCGGCAGAGGAGGCATGAGCAATGCAGTCCTTCACTTATGAACGTGCGACGAGTGCCCAGCAGGCGGCCGCCGCGGTCGCGGCCCGGCCGGACGCCAAGTTCATCAGCGGCGGCACCAACCTGCTCGACCTGATGAAGCTCGAGATCGAGCGCCCAGCGCATCTCATCGACATCAGCCGGCTGCCGCTCGATCGGATCGAGGATACGGCGGAAGGCGGGCTCCGGGTCGGCGCCCAGGTCCGCAACAGCGATCTCGCCGCCGATCCGCGGGCGAGGTCGCGTTATCCGATGCTCACGCAAGCGCTGTTGGCGGGAGCGTCCGGCCAGATACGCAACAAGGCCTCGACCAGCGGCAATCTCCTGCAGCGGACGCGCTGCCCCTACTTCTATGACCGCAACATGCCCTGCAACAAGCGCCAGCCGGGTTCGGGCTGCGCGGCACTTCAGGGCTTCAACCGTATGCACGCCGTACTCGGCGCGAGCGAAGCCTGCATCGCGGTCCATCCTTCGGACATGGCGGTCGCCATGTCCGGGCTCGACGCCAGGATCGAGACCGTCTCGCCCGGCGGCGAGACCCGCACGATCCCGATCGGCGATTTCCATCGATTGCCCGAGACGATGCCCCATGTGGAGACCGTGCTCGGCCACGGCGAAATGGTCGTCGCGGTTGCCCTGCCGCCGCCACCGCCCGGCCGGCAGGTTTACCGCAAGGTGCGCGACCGTGCTTCCTACGCCTTCGCGCTAGTGTCGGTGGCAGCAATCGTCGAGAAAAGCGGCGACCGTATCCGAAGTGCTCGGATCGCCATGGGCGGCGTGGCAGCGAAGCCCTGGCGCGCGACGGAGGCGGAGCGCACGCTCGCAGGAGCGTCGGCGTCCGACGGTGCCTTTACCGACGCGGCCGAAGCCGCGCTCGCAGGGGCGGTCGGGCATGGCGGCAATGATTTCAAGATCCCGCTGGCGAAACGGACGATACGGCAGACGCTCGCTGCTGCCGTCGAGAGTGCGTGAGGTGACACGATGACGGAGACGAAGACCCGCGAGAACCGTGCGTCCGAACCACGCAATGGCATCATCGGGCGGCCGATCGACCGCATCGACGGTCCGCTCAAAGTGACGGGCGGCGCCACCTACGCTTACGAGAATGAGCTGGATGGTACAGCCTATGGCTACATTCTCGGCGCCGCCGTCGCCAAAGGCCGCATCGCCGAGATCGACACGACCGAAGCCGAACGGGCGCCGGCGGTGTTGCTCGTCATGACGCACCGCAATGCGCCGGCCCAGCCGGATTTCGGCCCATCGGTCACGCCGACGGTGCCGGAGGTCTTCACCCGCGCCCGGCCCGCGCTCAACAGCGATCGGGTGCGGTATTACGACGAGCCGGTCGCGCTGATCGTTGCGGAGACGTTCGAGGCGGCACGCGCTGCAGCGGGCCTCATCAAAGTGCGTTACGACGAGGAGCCGGGCGTCTACGATCTACCGGGACATATCGCCGACGCCTACGCGCCAAAGCGGACCAATGCCGGCTTCGAGACCGACAGCGTGGTCGGCGACTTCGAGCGCGCCTTTGCGACGGCGCCGATCAAGATCGATGCCACTTACGGGACCCCCTTCGAACATCACAATCCGATGGAGCCGCATGCGACGCTTGCTGCCTGGTCAGGCAACGAGCTGACGATCCGTACATCGGCGCAGACCCTCGCGAACTTCCGGGCCGGGGTCGCCAGCACGCTTCGCATCCCGCCCGAGCGGGTACGCATCGTGAGCCCCTTCATCGGCGGAGGCTTCGGCTCCAAGCTGATTGCCCATGCCGACACGATCCTGGCCGCACTTGCAGCGCGGGTGCTGCAGCGCCCCGTGAAGATCGCGCTGACGCGGCAACAGATGTTCGCCAATGCCGGTCACCGCGCAGAGATGGTCCAACAGGTACGTCTCGGCGCGGACACCGACGGGCGGCTCACCGGGATCGCGCACGATGTCTGGTCCGCAACGTCCAGCTTCGAGGAGTACTGCGAACAAACGGCAGTTTTTGCGCGCTCGCTCTATGCGGCGCCGAACCGTCTCACTCGCCATCGCCTGGTTCCGCTGGACATCAACCGCGGCGAATGGATGCGCTCGCCCGGCGAAGCGCCCGGCATGCTGGCTTTCGAATGCGCCATGGATGAGCTCGCCGAGCAGGTCGGTCTGGACCCGATCGAACTCAGGATCCGCAACGAACCGGCACAGGATCCCGAGCGCGGCGTGCCGTTCTCCACCCGTAATCTCGTCGCCTGCATGGTGGAAGGCGCCCGCCGTTTCGGCTGGGAGCGGAGAAACCCGACACCGGGCCGAACCCGGGAGGGCCGCAAGCTTATCGGCCACGGCATGGCGGCAGCGATCCGTCCGAACTACATCGGCGCGGCGACGGCACGAGTTGCGATCGACCGGGACGCTCGCGTTACGGCGCGGCTCGACATGACCGATATCGGGACCGGCACCTATACGATCCTGACCCAGATTGCCGCCGAGAGCCTCGGCCTGCCGATCTCGTCCGTCAAGGTGGAGCTCGGCGACAGCCGCTTCCCGCGTACCGCTGGCTCCGGCGGGTCCTGGGGCGCAGCAAGCGCGGGTTCGGCCTTGTATAATGCGTGCAACGTCCTCAAGAAACAGATCCTGGAGGCGGCGCAGTCGAGCGAGGCCTCGCCGTTGCGCGGCGCGAACGCCACCGAGGCAAGCTTTGCCGACAGCGAGGTCAGGATCGGCCAGCGATCGGCGAGCCTGGCCGATCTCATAGGGAGGGTCTCTCCCGACGGGTTCGAGGCCGAAGGCTCCGTAGCCGCGGGCGCCACCACCCAGTCATACAAGACTTATTCGCAGCATTCCTATGGCGCGCATTTCGCCGAGGTCGCTGTCGATTGCGATACCGGTGAAATCCGCATGCGCCGGATGCTGGCAGTGATCGGCGCGGGGCGTATCCTCAACGCCAAGACCGCGCGCTCGCAAATCATCGGCGGCATGACCTGGGGGATCGGTGCAGCGCTGATGGAGCAGACGGTGCTCGACCCGGGCTACGGCCACTTCGTCAATCACGATCTTGCCGAGTATCATGTGCCGGTCAATGGCGACGTCCCCGCGATGGAGGTCGTCTTCCTCGAGGAAGACGACGACAAGGCCAATCCGCTTGGCGCGAAGGGTCTCGGCGAGCTCGGCGTGTGCGGTGCGGGGGCTGCTGTCGCCAACGCCGTTTACAACGCGACCGGCGTGCGAGTGCGTGAATTTCCCATCACCCTGGACAAGGTGCTGCCGGCCTTGCCGGTGATCGCCATTTGACGCTGCAACTTATCAGCGCCTCCCTTGCCCTCAAAGGCGGACAGGTCGGAACGGATCGCTATTTCTGCGCCATCCGCGACGACGTCGGTGGTTGACAGCGCTATCCGGCCCTTCCATACAAACGCCGTCAATGTTCTCAGGGCGGGGTGAAAGTCCCCACCGGCGGTAAGGGTCTCGGCCCAAGCCCGCGAGCGCTTTCCGGTTAGCCGGAGGGGTCAGCAGATCCGGTGTGATTCCGGAGCCGACGGTCAAAGTCCGGATGGAAGAGAACGAATGGAAGACGATCCGCTTTCGCGGTTCGAACTCCGTATCGTGCGTCCTGATTCTGGTTCGAAACGGAAGGATGGACCCATGAATCAGCATTCCCACAACGACTATGAAACGATCCGCGTTGCCGTCATTCGGGCGCGCTGGCACGCCGATATCGTCGACCAATGCGTTGAAGCATTCGAGGCGGAACTGGCGGTTCTCGGAGAGAAACGCTTTGCCGTCGATGTCTTCGATGTGCCGGGCGCCTTTGAGATTCCCCTGCATGCAAAAACGCTTGCCGAGACCGGCCGCTATGCCGCTATCCTCGGCGCCGCGTTCGTCGTCAATGGCGGCATCTACCGGCATGAGTTCGTGGCGAGCGCGGTCATCGACGGCATGATGAACGTGCAATTGTCAACTGGCGTGCCGGTGCTGTCGGCGGTGCTGACGCCGCACAACTACCATGACAGCGCTGACCATCACCGCTTCTTTTTCGAGCATTTCAGGGTCAAGGGCAAAGAGGCGGCCAGCGCCTGCGTGCAACTGCTCGCGACACGCGAACGCATCGCGGCGTGAAATCTCCGTCGCCGGGTGGAAATCCCGGTAAGGCGCTGTAGTATCTCACGAAAACCAGGGAGGATGCCGGTGCAGACCAAGAAGATCATCAATGACGGCAACCGCTCCGTCGACGAGATGCTGGAGGGCATTCTGGCCGCGCATCCGCGCCATCTCAGAAGTGCGGACGGCAGCCCCCGCTCCATCATCGCCCGCGACGGGCCACGCCCCGGCAAGGTCGGCCTCGTCATCGGTGGTGGCTCGGGCCACGAGCCGACCTTCCTCGGCTTTGTCGGCAACGGGCTTGCCGACGCGGCCGCGATCGGCAATGTCTTCGCCTCGCCGCCGCCGGACCCGATCCTCGAATGCGCCAAAGCGGCCAGCGGCGGTACCGGTGTGCTGTTCATGTACGGCAACTATGCCGGCGACGTTATGAATTTCGACATGGCCGCCGAAATGGCGGCGATGGACGATATCGAGGTGCGCACCGTGCTGACCACCGACGATGTCGCCTCGGCGCCCCGCGACCAGAGGCAGAAGCGGCGCGGCGTCGCCGGCAATTTCTTCATCTTCAAGGCTGTCGGTGCCGCATGCGACCGGATGCTGACATTCGATGAATGCGAGCGTATCGCCAGGAAGGCCAACGATCAGACCTTCACTATGGGCGTGGCGCTTTCGCCCTGTTCGCTGCCGCAGACCCGCCGGCCGAATTTCGAGATCGGACCGGACGAGATGGAGATCGGCATGGGCATCCATGGCGAGCCGGGCATCGCACGCGGAAAACTAAAGACGGCCGACGAGATCACCGACGAGATGCTGGACAAGATCCTAGACGAGATGGCGCCGACGCGCAGCGACAAGGTCGCCGTGCTGGTCAATTCGCTCGGTTCGACGCCGCTGATGGAGCTCTACATCATGAACCGGCGGGTCAAGCAGAGGCTCGACGACATCGGCGTTTCCGTCCACGCGACCTGGGTCGGCAATTATTGCACCTCGCTCGAAATGGCCGGCGCCTCAGTGACGCTGATGCATCTCGACGGCGAATTGCAGGAGATGCTCGACCACCCTTGCGACTGCGCCATGTTCCGCGCCGGCTGAGAAAGCATCATGACCTCGATCGACTCAGCCGGCTTGAAAAGAATGTTCGATGAGATCGCGGCGGCGATCGACGCCGACAAGGACAGGCTCTGCCAACTCGACGGCGTCATCGGCGACGCCGACCACGGCATCGCCATGGCGCTCGGCTTCGGCGCGGTACGCGAGGCGCTGGCGCAACTCGACCTCGCGGCGACCGGACCGACGGCGCTGCTCAATACCGCGGCAAAGTCGTTCCTCAACGCCGTCGGCGCGTCGTCAGGCCCACTCTATGCGACCGCCTTCATGCGCGCTGCCGCCGCCGTCAAAGGCAAGGCAATTCTGGAGGATGCTGACATCATCGCCATGCTCCGGGCGATGGCGCAAGGTATCCAGGATCGCGGCAAGGCCGAGCTCGGCGAAAAGACCATGGTCGACGCCTGGCTGCCGGCAGCACAGGCAGCGGGCGCCGCGCAGGAAGCCGGCAAGACCCTGTTGGAGAGCTTGGAAACTGCACTCGCCGCAGCCGAACGGGGCGCCGAGGCAACCAAGAACATGATCGCCGCCAAGGGCCGCTCCTCGCGGCTCGGCGAACGATCGCTCGGGCATATGGATCCCGGCGCCGCGTCGGCCGTGACGATCATCAATGCGATGTGGAAAAGCCTGGCGTAGAGCGGGATACATTTAAATTGAATCGGGCATCCGCTCTATTTGATTTATCCGTATTTGTGCGACGCCAAGTGAATCCACTTGGCTGCAAAATGCTCTGGATCTAAGATGCCTGAGTCTGTGTGGTTTATGAGTTTGCGGTAAATTGGCATTGGCTGCTTTCCACCCATTGCAGCCATGCGTCACTTTTCGCGTAGTGCCTGCTTCAACTGAGCTAGCGGTGCAGTTGGGAAGGGGTATTTCCACTGTTTCATATAGCCCTCTTCGCCGTGGGCAATAAGAAGTTGTTGACCGGCTGCTAGCACCGCTCCGGCGAACGTGCGCAGGCGGCAGTCCGCATCGAAGGATAGATAGCCACTCGGATCTTTTTCTCGCGCAAAAGGATCGTCATAGGTGGTGATCTTGATGTTGAGGAACTCGCCCGAAGGCGTCAGGCGCCAACGGTATGTGCCCGGCTCGTCGTTAAAGACGGCGGTTTCAATGGTTCCGTGGGTGAGCGCGCTTAACGCAGCTCGAACAAGATCGTCAAAAGCGTCGGAGAGGTAGGAGACTTGCATGAGCATTTCGGCTCCATCTACTTCGATCGAGCAATCTGCCCAGCCTCTGCCTGCGAGAACGTAAGAGAAGGCAAGGCTCATGCAGGACCCGCGATTCTGAAACTATGTGCGTATAAAGCAGAATCGAAGACCGCTTTCCACCATCTCGGCCATTGGCGGCAGCCAGCTGATTGAGTTTCGACCTAAAGCTGCTTCGCCGCGTCGAGCCTATCGATGGCCTGGACATTGCCGGCCGACGGTCCCTTCTCGTCGAATTCCGATGCGAGCCATGCATCGACGATCGACTTGGCCAATTCCGGGCCGATGACGCGCGCGCCCATGGTGATGATCTGGGCGTTGTTGGATTTTGCAGCGCGCTCGGCCGAATAGGTGTCATGGGTGAGTGCGGCACGAATGCCGGGCACCTTGTTGGCGGAAATGGATACGCCGATGCCGGTGCCGCAAAACAGGATGCCGCGATCGTTCTCGCCGTCCAGGATGGTCTGGGCGAGCTTCTGCGACAGGTCGGCGTAGTAGCCCGCCTGGCTGAGGTCGCTGACCGTGAGGCCGGGCTTGGTGGCGAGGTGAGCGGCAATGACGTCGAGCAGCGGCTTGCCGGCGCTGTCGGCTCCAATGGCTATTTTCATGTTCGGTTTCCTTCCTGTTCGATGCTTCAGATCGCCGCCGAGGCGCATTTGAGAATGTCTATATAGCCGTCCGCCTGCCAGGCGGAACGGCCGATGAACAAGCCGTCGATATGAGACTGTCCGATCAGTTCGGCGGCATTTTGCGGATTGACGCTGCCGCCATAAAGCACCGGCGGCACTGCCGGCAGCAGTTCGCGGGCGATTTTCTTGATCAACGCCTGCTGTCTGCCGGCATAGTCCGAGCTTGCCGGAATTCCCTTGTCACCGATCGCCCAGACCGGCTCATAGGCGAACAGGATAGTCGCCGCCTTGGCCGCGCCTTCGAGAAACTGCAGCGCGCCGTGCACCTGCAAGGCCAGCACCGCATCCGCCTGCCCGCTGTCGCGTTGAGCCAAGGTCTCGCCGACGCAGATGAGTGGCACGAGACCGTGCTTCACCGCCGCCGCAGTCTTCAGCCCGACAGCCTTGTCGGTCTCGCCGAAATGCTCGCGCCGTTCGCTGTGGCCCAACTCTACCATATCAAGTTCGCAGTCTTTCAGCATGACCGGCGAGATCTCGCCGGTCCAGGCGCCGGCGTCGACCCAGTGCATGTTTTGGGCGCCGACCTTGATGCGCGTCGGCGATAGCGCTTTCTTGACCTCGCGGACTGCCGTGAAGGGTGGGATGACGAAGGGCTGGATGCGCTCGTCGAAACCGGGGACGAACTCGGCCAATGCCTCGGCGAAAGCCATCGCCTCGGCGAGCGTCTTGTTCATTTTCCAGCTGGTGCCGACCCAGTAAACCATGCGTGCTCTCCTACTCTGCGATCACTGTCAGCGAAACGCCAGCGCCATCTAGCGCCGCGCGCATCTGCGGCTGCGGCTCGCGGCCGGTGAAGACGGTATCGAAAGCCTTGAGATCGGTCAGGAAATGCAAGGCGGTGCGGCCGAATTTGCCATGATCGACCAGCAGATATTTGCGCGCGGCTGCGGCCATCATCAGCCGTTTGGTCTGGACCACTTCCTGATCCTGATGGAAGGCAGAGGCACCATGTATGGCCGATGACGACAGGAAAGCGACATCGGCGCGCAATGATTTCAGCGTGTCCTCGGCGAGCAGGCCGAAGAAGCCGTGGAACTTCTTGCTGTACTGGCCGCCGAGCGCAATCAGGTTAATCCCGGCAACGCCCGCCAAATCCTGGATGACAGCCAGGTTGTTCGAGATCACCGTCAGCGGACGCAGATCGGCAAGGTGCCGAGCAACGCCGCCCGCGGTTGAGCCGTCGTCGATGATCACTGTCTGACCCGGTTCGATCATCGTCACGGCGGCGGCAGCGATGCGCTGCTTTTCATCGCCGGCCAGCCGCTGGCGGTAACGGAAATCGCTCTCGAAAAGGCTGCTCGGCTGGATCGAGGCGCCGCCGCGCACCTTGCGCAGAAAACCGCTTTCCTCGAGCTCGTCGAGATCACGGTGGACAGTCATCTTGGAGACGCCGAAGCGCGAGGCAAGATCGTCGACACTGGCGGTGCCGGTGTCCATCAGAAAATCCATGATGCCTTGCCGGCGGCCGTCGCTCTTCATTTCCGCGGCTTCCTCGTGCAACCCGAACGCACGTTCCGAGATATAACAGAAAACGTCGCACAGCCACCAAATTTTTTGTGATAATGTTATATATCTATGAGATATCATGACGCTTCTGGTCGCGTGCTGTAACAAGAATTGCTGCCGGCCGAGCGCCCAGCGGTTGCGGTGCCGCGGAAATCCGGCCAGAAGCATCAGGGGCTCGACGACAACCGAACAGCCCGCAAACACTGGCTCGAAACCGGATACGGGAGACTACTGAGTGGCTCGCATCACACTGAGACAATTGCTCGATCATGCCGCCGAATACGGATATGGCGTGCCTGCCTTCAACATGAACAATATGGAACAGGGCCTCGCTATCATGGAGGCCGCCGAGGAGACCAAATCGCCGGTTATCCTGCAGGCGAGCCGCGGCGCGCGGGCCTACGCCAACGATGTCGTGCTGGCCAAGCTGATCGATGCGCTGGTCGAAATCCATCCCGATATCCCGGTCTGCATGCATCTCGACCACGGCAACAACGAAGCCACTTGCGTCACCGCGATCCAGCACGGCTTCACTTCGGTGATGATGGACGGATCGCTGAAGGAGGACGGCAAGACGCCCGCCGACTACGCCTATAATTCCGGCATCACCCGCCGCGTCGTCGACATGGCGCATTGGGGCGGCGTGTCGGTGGAGGGCGAGATCGGCGTTCTCGGATCGCTGGAGATGGGCGGCGGCGAACAGGAAGACGGCCATGGCGTCGAGGGCGTCATCAGCCACGACCAGCTGCTGACCGATCCGGTGCAGGCTGAACAATTCGTGCGCGACACCCGTGTCGATGCGCTGGCAGTCGCCATGGGCACCAGCCACGGCGCCTACAAGTTCAGCCGCAAGCCGGACGGCGCTGTACTGGCCATGAACGTCATCGAGGAAATCCACCGCCGCTTGCCTAACATGCATCTCGTCATGCACGGCTCGTCCTCGGTGCCGGAGGAGTTGCAGGAGATCATCAATAAATATGGCGGCCAGATGAAGCCGACATGGGGCGTGCCGGTCGAGGAGATCCAGCGCGGCATCAAGCATGGCGTGCGCAAGATCAATATCGATACCGACAACCGCATGGCGCTGACCGGCGCGATCCGCAAGGTGCTGACCGAGAACCCGAGCGAATTCGATCCGCGCAAATATCTGACGCCGGCAATGGCAGCCATGCGGAAGCTGTGCAAGGAGCGCTTCGAGCAATTCGGCACCGCCGGCAACGCTCCCAAGATCAAGCCGCTGCCGCTGCCGGAAATGGCCAAACGCTACAAGTCCGGAAGCCTCGATCCGAAATTTGGCTGACATATTCCGGTTCTGAGCAGGAGCCGCCTCGGCTCCTGCTCATCCCATCATGCTCGCGGCAACAGATCGGCCCTGCCGGTCTCGATGAAGGGCGCCCAATAGTCGACCGACTCGCGGATCATGGCGACGACCTGATGGTCGACCGGCTCGCGCTCGCGGAACGACAGTTCGAGGCAGATCTCGTTGTCGATGCCGCCGCCCCGGCGAATCGTCTCCAGCAGCTTTTCCGGCGTGATGCGGCCGTCTTTGTTGTGGGCGGCAATGAACGGCCAATGGCCACCCTTGTTCATCGACGATTGCTTGATGTGGATGATCGGCGATTCCTTTGGAAAAGCTTCGGCCCAGGCATAAGGGTCGATGTCGTCCGGATTGCTCGACGTCACGTCGCCATGGTCGATGTCGACCATCATCTTCATGGGGACGGCCATGCCGGCCGCCTCGATCTCGCGCTGCAGTGCCCGGCAGCTCTCGATCGTATGGCCGAATTCGCGGCCGACCGACATCGGCTCCCAGAACAGGTAGGTCAAGCCTGCTGCTTTGGCATGCTCGGCGACCTCGCGCCAGCATTCCAGCGCGATCTCGAAAAGCCGCGCGCGACGCTCGGGATCGTCGTAGTCACGATGGGTGAAGATCGCGAATTGCGTGCCCATGCCGGCAGCGCTGAGTTCGGCCGAAATTTCGGCAAAGGTCTTGAACCAGTCGACGTAGTAGCGGCGCACCTCGGCATCGGGATGGCCGAAATGATTGAGCCGGCCGTAAGGGCCGGTCATCGCGGAGGTCACGCGCACGCCGGTTCGGTTGAGAGCGGAGCGGAACAGGCGGATGAATTTGGCGATCGTCGCCGCCGGCCAGCCGGGATTGACGAACTCGTGCGTGAGCTGCACGTCGCGGATGCCGATGTCGTAGGCGATCGTATCGATCAGGTGGTCCGGCTCGGCAAAACGGTTGACCAGCGGATTGGTGTTGAGGGACAGCGTAAAATCCATCAGCCGGCCTTCGCCAGCCGGCTCGAGCACCAGTCCTCGAAGGCGGTTCTTTCCGCGGCGGACAGATGCAGGCCGTGCTTGGTGCGCCTGTCGAGAATATCGGCGGCGGTCTCGGCCCATTCGCGCTCGAGCAGGTAGTTGGCTTCGCGCTCGAAAAAATCCTTGCCGAAGCGCCGGCCCAGTTCGGCGAGCGAACCGGCCGCGCCGACCAGATCACGCGTCCTTGTGCCGTAGAGTCGGCCGTAATGCTTAGCCAGCGATGCCGGCATCCAGGGATATTCGTGGCCGAGGTCACCGAGGAACTGCTCGAAATCGGCATTGGCGATATCGCCGCCCGGCAGATGCCCTTTCGACGTCCACGGCTTGCCCATCTTGGGAAAGAACGGGGCGACGCGGTCCAGCGCGTGCTCGGCCAATTTGCGGAAGGTGGTGATCTTGCCGCCAAAGACGGAGAGCAGCGGCGCCTGCCCTGCCGAAGCGTCGAGTTCGAAAATGTAATCGCGGGTCACCGCGCTCGGATTGTCGGCATTGTCGTCATAGAGCGGCCTGACGCCGGAAAACGAGTAGACGACGTCGCTTCGTGCGAGCTGGCGCTTGAAGTAGCGATTGACTGCCTTGATCAGGTAATCGATCTCGCTCGCATCGGCGGTCACGTCCTCCGGCCGCCCTTCATAGGGAATGTCGGTGGTGCCGATCAGCGCGAGGTCGTTCTGATAGGGATTGATGAAGATCACCCGCTTGTCGCTGTTCTGAACGAGATAGGCCTGCCGCCCTTCCCAGAATTTCGGCACGACGATGTGGCTGCCCTTGACCAGGCGCACGTTGCGCCTGGAGTTCTGGCCAGCGACGCGGTTGATGACGTCATTGACCCAAGGACCGGCGGCATTGATCAGCGCCCGTGCCCGGACTGTGGTCCTGACGCCGGTTCGACCTTCGCGCATCTCCACCGACCACAGGCCGTTTTCGCGACGGGCGGCTATGCAGGCGGTGCGGGTGAATATCCTGGCACCGCGCTCGGCGGCGTCGAGCGCGGTGATGACGACCAGGCGGGCGTCGTCGACCCAGCAGTCGGAATATTCGAAGCCGCGCTTGAAGGCGTCCTTGATCGGCGCGCCTTCGGGTGCGGTGCGCAGGTCGAGCGTACGCGTGGGCGGCAGTCGCTTGCGGCCGCCAAGATGGTCGTAGAGGAACAGGCCGAGCCGGACCAGCCAGGCCGGCCGGTCATCGGGGCTGTGTGGCAGCACGAAGCGCATCGGCCAGATGATGTGTGGCGCGGATTCGAGCAGCACCTCGCGCTCGATCAGTGCCTCCCGTACCAGGCGGAACTCGTAATACTCGAGATAGCGCAAACCGCCATGAACGAGCTTTCCCGATCGTGAACTGGTGCCCTCGGCGAGATCGTCCTTTTCGCAGAGGATGACCGACAGCCCCCGGCCCGCCGCATCGCGCGCGATGCCGGCGCCATTGACGCCGCCGCCGATGACGAACAGATCGACGATTTCGGTGTCGCCGCTCATCTCGCTCTATGCCCTGCGGTCAGCATGGGTTGACCGGCGGCAGGCCGGCGATGAAGCGGCGCACTTCCTCGGCCGCCTGCTCGGCCGCGTAGGTCACGGTGCGTACCGACGCGCCGGCGATATGCGGCGTCAGCGTCACGTTCGGCAGCTGCAACAGCGGCCAGTCGGCAGGCACCGGCTCGACGGCGAACGTCTCCAGCATGGCACTGCCGATGTGTCCCGAGACGAGCGCCTCATAAAGCGCATCGTAGTCGACCAGCGGTCCGCGCGCGGTGTTGACGAAGATTACCCCGGGTTTCATCCGGGCGATGGCGTCCTTGCCGATCAGACCGCGCGTCTCTTCGGTGACCCGGGAGTGCAGCGTGACCACATCGGAGCGCGACAGCAGATCGTCCAGCGCAACCAGCTCGACGCCGGCATTGCGGTCCTCGGCGCTCAATTGCACATAGGGATCGCAAACCAGGATGCGGCAGCCGAACGCGCGCAGCAGCCGAACCAGCCTGGTGCCGATATTGCCGTAGCCGATGACGCCGACGGTCATTTCGTTGAGCTCGCGGCCGGTGCGGTCGGCGCGGTAGAGATCGCCGCGCCACTCGCCCTTGCGCAAGGCTTCGTGGCCGACGCGGATCAGCCGCGTCTCGGCGAGAATGGCGCCGATGGTGAACTCGGCCACGGCGCTGGCATTGCGACCGGGCACATTGACCACCGTGATGCCATGGGCCTTGGCGGCCGCCATGTCGATGTTGATCGGCCCGCCGCGCGATACCGCAACCAGCTTGAGCGTCGGCAGGCGCCGCATCATGCTTTCGGAGAGCGGTGCAAGCTGGGTAACGAAAATTTCGGCATCGCCGATGAAATCCACCACCTCGTCCGGATCACCGAAATATTCCTTTACCTTGTCGAGGCCGAGCGCAGGGTTGCCGAATTGCATCGGCTCGTCGGGCCAAGCGGTCTCAACGGTGCGGATGTCGAGATTGTCGCCGCAGGCCGCCTCGATTTTCTCGCGAAACACGTCCGGAAGCATGAAGCGGTCACCGATGATCGCAATTTTTTTGCGCATGCTCTTCTCAATTCACGTCAGTTTGTCTGGTCACGTCAGTTTGCCTGGATGCGGCCATCGAACGCCAGACCGGCCGCAGCGCCTCATGCGCCAATGCGTAGGACGGAGCAATCGCCTCATAGGCGGCGGCAAGTTTCCGGTCGCTGGGCTCGGCCGCACGGAGCAAAGGCGTGACCCATTCACTGACGCAATCGTCCATCGATGCGTACTGGCCGACGCAGACCGCAGAAATCATTGCAGCGCCCGCAGCACCGGCCTCCTCGCGCTCGCTGGTGCGAATGTCCGCGCCGACCGCAGCACCCAGGATCTTGCGCAGCGCCGGGCTCCTGGCCGCTCCGCCGGTCAGGCGAATTTCCTTGGGCAGCGGCCCCATGGCGGCGTAGCAATCGCGTGCCGCGAAAGCCAGCCCCTCGAACACCGCACGAACCATGTCGGCATAGCCGTGCCTGGACGAAATGCCAACGAAGCCGGCCCTGGCATTGGCATCGACGAACGGGCCGCGCTCGCCGGCCTCCGAGACATAGGGCTGGTAGAGCAGCGAGCCTGGCTCGGACGACGATATCCACTGGTCGACCAGCGCGATCATCTCGCCATTGGTCCGCGTGATACCTTGCGAGGCGAGAATGCCGGAGGCGAGGCCAAGGACCCAGTCGATATTGAGCGTTGCCGCCATGTTCGACTGCATCTGCGCAAAAACGCCCGGTGCCGGCATCGTCATCGTGTAGCCGGTTGCAGCCTCGTTGAGCAGCACCTCGTCCGGCGTTTCGGCAAGCCGCATATGCATTCCGGTGGAGCCGATGATCGAGCATCCCGGCTTGCGCTCGCGATCGAACAGGCCGGCGCCGAGTGCCGTGCAGGCGACATCGACATAGGCCAGAACGACCGGTGTGCCGGCGAGCAGGCCGGTTGCATCGGCTGCTGCCGCCGACAGTGCGGTGCTTTGCCTGGTGCCATCGACGATGGGCGGCAGTAGATGCCGGAGATCGGTGACGCCGAGTACCTCGAGCACATCATCGCAATAGCCGCGCGTGCGGAAGTCGCCGAAGGTGAAGGTTCCCTCGGACGGGTCGGTGGCGCGGTGACCGGTCAACTTGAAATAGAGCCAGTCCTTGCAGTGGAAGGCCGTCGCTGCATTGGCAAGCATCGCGGGCATGTGGCGCTTCATGAACACGAACTGCGATCCCTGCTGGCAGGCAGCGAGCCCGCTGCCGGTCTTTTCGAAGCGCAGCCGGTCCTCTGGCCGCGCGCGGATCTCCTCGACGACCGCGGCAGCGCGCGCGTCGAGCCACAGCCAGCCCTTGGCTACCGGCTCGCCATCCTTGTCGATCAGCCAGGTACCGTCGCCCTGACCGGTCACGGCGATGGCAATGGTCCGGCTGGCGAGATCCGGCACCTTGTCGGCAAGCTGGCGCAAGGTCGTCGCGGTATCGGCCCAGGTGCGTGTCAGGTCCTGCTCGGCGCCGCCGCCCGGCAGTGTCTCGTATTTATTGGGCAGCGCGGCGGACGCGATCTGCCTGCCCGCCGTGTCGAAGGCGACGGATTTTATGACAGACGTGCCGGCGTCGATGCCGATCAGCACATCCTGCATCAAGCAAGCTCCGTGCCGTGCGAAATGGCATTGCCGCTCGCCTGATCGAAGACGTGAAGGTTTTTCGGATCGATGCTGATCTTGATCGGTGCACCGAGCTCCAAGCGGGTTCGGTCATGTTCGACCAGGACCAGCGAACCGCCGGCGAAATCGGCGGCGATATGGGTCTGGTCGCCGAGCCATTGATTGGCCGAAACCGTCGCCGGCACACCATCCTTCGAGCGGCGGACCGCATAGGGCCTGACGCCGATGACGACGCGCTGGCGGTTGAGCAATTCGTCGCGAACCGGGCCGCTGAACGCATCCTTGTCGTAGTCGAGCGAAAGCCCGTCGGGCAGCTTGAGACTGATCTTGCCGTCAGCTGTGCCGACATAGGCCTCGAAGACATTCATCGGCGGCTCGCCGACGAAGGTGCCGGTAAACAGGTTTGCCGGCCGCTCCTTGAGCCTGTCAGGCGTGTCGAACTGCTGCAGCACGCCGCCCTCCATGACGGCGATGCGGTCGGCAAGCGCATTGGCCTCAGTCTGGTCGTGGGTGACCAGGATCGCGGTCAGGCCGCGCTCCTTGATGAAATGCTTGATGCGGCCGCGCAGCACGGCACGAAGCTGCGGCTCGAGCTGGCCCATCGGCTCGTCCAAAAGATGCAGGTCGGCCTTGCGGATCAGCGCCCGGCCGAGGCTGGCGCGCTGCTGCTGGCCACCGGAGATGGAGCTGGGGTAGCGTTCCAGAATGTCCTCGATCTCGAGCAGCTTGGCGATGCTGGCAACTTTCGCATCTACTTCGCTCTTCGGCAGCCTTGCCGCCTTGAGGGCGAAGGCCATGTTTTCGCGCACCGTCAGCGGCGGATAGAGCGAATAGCCCTCGAAGGCCATCGCGACGTTGCGCTTGACCGGCGGCAGCATGTGCACCTTGCGGCCGGCGACCGAAATCGTGCCTCGCGAGACCTCTTCGAAGCCTGCGATCATGCGCAATGTCGAAGTCTTGCCGCAGCCGGACGAGCCGAGCAGCGCCACGATCTCGCCCTTGGCGATTTCCATCGTCACGTTCTTGACGGCGTGCACGCCCCTGTCGATCGGTCCGTAGAACTTGTCGACGCCTGAGAGGGTGATTGCGCTCGGGCTCATGCCGCTTCTCCACTGCGCAAATTGACGACGTTTTTCGAGCCAATACGCTCGCCGCTTGTCCGATCGAACAGCAGGGCGCTTTTGCTATCGACGGCGATATGCGCCCTGCCCTCGGATTGGCCCGGTGTCCCGGACGGACGCGAGACCAGGATTTCACGGCCGCGCACGGTGCGCACCAGCGTGACGATCTTCTCGTTGAGCGGAGTCTCTGCCTCGACCGTCACCGGAATGGCGCCCTGAGTGCCTTCCTCGACGAAGGCCAGCGCCTCCGGCCGCAAGCCTATCACGCAGTCGCGGCCGACCGCCGCCTCATGCGCCCCGGCCAGATGGACCTGGACATTGGAGAGGCCGACATAGATGCCCTTGGCGTCCCGGGACGGCTTGACGTCGAGCAGGTTGATGGTCGGGTCGCCGAACAGCCGGGCGATCTCGACGTTGGCCGGCTCGCGATAGATCTGCTCGGGCGTGCCGAGCTGTTTGACGACGCCCTGCGACATCACCGCGATGCGGTCGCCGAGCGCCATCGCTTCCTTGTAGTCCTGGGTGACGTAGATGACGGTCGCGCCGCGATCGGCGAGCAGCCTTGGCAGTTCGAGGCGCATCTCGAAGCGCAATTTGGCATCGACGTTGCGCAAGGGGTCATCGAGCAGCAGAAGCGGCGGCGAGCCGACCAGCGCGCGGGCAAGCGCGGTGCGTTGCTTCTGGCCGTTGGACAGCGCCCGCGGCTTGTGGCTGAGCACATGGCCGATTTTCAACAACTTGGCGACGCTCTCGACGCCGGTCTTTATCGTTCCTTGCGACGAGTGCTTCGCCTGCAGCGGCGTCGCAATGTTGTCGAACGCCGTCATATGCGGGAACAGCGCGAAGTTCTGGAATGCCATGCCGACGCCGCGGAACTCGGCGTCGAGATCGGTCATGTCCTCGCCGCCGATGAGGATCTTTCCCTCGTCGGGGTCGATGACGCCGGCGACCAGCCGCAATAGCACCGTCTTGCCGGCGCCGGACGGTCCGAACAGGACCAGCGTTTCGCCGTCGGCGACGGTCAGCGACAGATTGTCGAGAACGGTCTGGCTTTTATAGCGCTTGACGATGTTTCGCAGTTCGAGGCTTGCCATCGGACTATCCTTTCACCGCGCCAAGCGACAGGCCTTCGACGAGATAGCGTTGCGCATAGAGCGCGAGCGCCAGCGTCGGCGTGATCGACAGCACGATCGCCGCCGAGATCTGCCCATACTGGATGCCCGAGGACGTGATGAAGGCGAGTGCGCCGACCGTGACCGGCTGCTTGTCGGCCGAGGCGAGCACCAATGCAAAAACGAAGTTGTTCCAGGCAAAGATGAAGGCGAGCAGACCGGCAGCGGCGATTCCCGGACCGGCGAGCGGGAGCGCGATCTTGCGAAAGGTGGCAAACCAGGAATGTCCGGCAATGCGGTAGGCGTATTCGATGTCGGCCGGGATATCCTCGAAATAGCCGCGCACGATCCACAGGATCAACGGCAGGCAGATCAGCTGATAGACCCAGATCAGCCCGATATAGGTGTTGGCCAGCCCGAGCTTCTGGAAATAGAGGGTGAGCGGCAGGAGCACCAGCAGCGCCGGCGCGAACCGGAACGACAGCAGCGTGAAGGCAATGTCCTCCGAGCCGCGGAATTTGTGCCGCGCAAAGGCGTAGGCCGCCGGAACGCCGAGCAGCAACGCGACGGCAACCGAGGTGACCGACAGAAAGACGGAATTCCACAGATTGCGCATGAAGGCGATGTCGAGCGTGCCGGCTGCCGTCATCAGCTTGCCGGTGATCAAGGCAGTGTAGTTGGCGAGCGTCGGCTCGAAGACAAGCTGCGGCGGAATCCGCAGGATTGTCTCGTTGGTCTGGAACGACATCATCAGGATCCAGACGATCGGGAACATGAAGAAGATCACGACCAGCGCCAGGGCAATGCCGCGCAGGATGCGTTCGAGAAGGGAGGTGTGTTCCATGCCAGCCTCCTATGCCTGTCCGCGGGCGCGTTCGCGGAGCCGCAGCCAGTTCTTGATGAAAATATTCGAGAGGAAATAGGTGATCGCCCACAGAATGATCATCAGCGCTGCCGAGCGGCCGACATTGGTCGACTGGAAGAAGTTGAGATAAGCCTCAACCTGGAACACGGTCAGCGTATCGCCCGGACCGCCCTGCGTCATGGCATAGATGATGTCGAACTGCTGGATGGAATCGAGCAGGCGGAACAATGTCGCCGTCAGGATATAGGGGGTCAGCATCGGCAGGGTGATGCGGAAGAAAACGAAGCTCCTCGGCACGCCGTCGAGTGCTGCCGCCTCGAATGGCTGCGTGGGCAGGCTGCGCAGGCCAGCAAGCAGCAGGATCATGATGAACGGCGTGTAGACCCAGATGTCGACAAGCACGACGGTGAGCAGTGCCGTCGACGGGGACGAGGCCCAGCGGAAATCCTGCAGCCCGATCAGGCTGGCGAGATAGCTGAGCACGCCAAAGCCGGGATTGGTCATCAGCTTCCACATCAGCGCGGCGAGCGCCGGCGCGGTCATCAGCGGCATCAACAGCATGATCGAGATAAAGTTGTTCAGCGTCGAGCGCTTTTGCAGCAGCATGGCGATGCCGAGACCGAGAAGCAGCTCGAGCCCAACGGTGATGCCGGCGTAGAGCAGCGACACCTGCAGCGTGTTCCAGAACTTCGGGTCAGTGAAGAACGAGATGTAGTTGTCGCCCCAGTTGAACTGCCGCGCCCAAGGCTGGCTCAATCGGTAGCGCTGGAAAGAATAGACCACCGATGTGAAGAACGGGATCAGGATGCCGATGCAGACCAGCAGGGCCGGCAAGCTGAGGAGATAGGGCAGCACCCGCTTGCTGATCCTGAAGCCCGACGGCCTGTTTCTTTGTGTTGTCGCCGCAGTCATCTGCTGCTCCGTCATCCTGTTGCTTCGCCGTCCCGGCCGCCCAAGGGAGCAAGGCGGCCGGTCGGGCGAGCAGGCGGTACCGCTCGGCACCGCTTCGCAAACGTGTCACATCCTAAAGGCTGGCCCGCGGGACGGGCCAGCCCTGGCCGCGGCTTAGCCGAGCCCGGCTTCCTTGAGCTGGCCGTTGATGCTCTCGGCCAACTTGTCGAGGCCCTCGTCGACTGGCACTTCCTTGGCCACCATCTTCTGCAGCGTCGCCGCCCATTCGGTGGTGAGATCGAAGAACAGCGGCTGCGGAGTGAACTTGATGCTGGCGCCTGGCGCCGACACGTCGAACATCTCGACATAACCCGGATAGCTCTTGTTCAGTTTGTCGCGGAACATCTGGTCGTTCCAGACCGACTGACGGACCGGATTGACGAAGTCCATCTTGGTCGCACCGAACAGACCGTGCTCGGGTCCGGATGCCCATTGCATGAAGTACCAGGTGGCGTCCTTGTCCTTCGAGAAATTGGACATCGACAGCGACCAGATCCAGATATTGGGCGTCGGTGCCTTGGCGGCGGGATTGGCCTTGAAAGCGGAAAAGGCGAGCTTGCCGGCCATTTTGTTGTCGCCGCCATTCATGAAGTAGCCGAGGATATCGGCGTCGAAAATCATCGCCGAGGCGCCGGCACCGAGATCGGTGCCGACTTGGTACCAGGTGTAGGTCGACCAGTCCTTGGGGCCGCTCTCCTGGATCATCTGGACCCACTGTTTGTGGAAAGCCTTGGATTCGGCGGTGCTCATCGCGGCCGACAATTTGCCGTCGGCCGAGACGTTCAGGTCCTTCTGGTCGAAATTGGCGTAAGCCGACAGGAAGCCTGGGTGGATCGTCGCCCAGGAGCGCGAGCCCCGCACGCCGATGCCGTAGACACCGCCACCGACGTCCTTGGTGAGCTTCGCTGCCGTAGCTACCATCTCATCCATATTGCCGGGAACGCTGACGCCGACTTTGTCGAACATGCCCTTGTTGTAGGTGATGTTGTTCTGCTCGAAGCCCCACGGAATGCACCATTGCTTGGCGTCTTCCGACCCGAGCACGCCGCCGGGCTGCCCGTTCCAGGCGCAAGAACTCCTGACGCCAGGCAGGAAGTCGTCCCAGGCATATTTCGGGTTGGTCTTGGCCGGATCCTTGATCCATTCGTTGAGGTCGGTGATCCAGCCGGCCGGACCGTAGGTCCAGGTCATGTAGGCGCCGGTCATGAAGGCATCGTATTCGGGCGAGCTGGCCGACAGTGCCGCGGTGACCTTGTCGAAATAGACATCTTCCGGAAATACGTCGTAGACGACTTCCATGCCGGTCAGCTGCTTGAAGTTGTCGAGGTCGGCAATCATCGCATCGGCGTAGGGATGCTTGTTGAGCAGCAGCTTGATGGTCTTGCCCTTATGGGCCTGCCAGTCGAAATCAGCCGCCAGGGCGCGGGTCTGCCCGAGGTTGAGCAGGGTGCCGGCGGTGCTGGCGGCAAGGCCCATTGCACCGAGGCCCTTGATCAGCCCACGGCGGTCGACTTGTCCACGCAGGAACGCGTCGATGAGGTCTTTCTCTTTCTCATGCATTTCTCTTCTCCTCCACAGGGTAGTTTCAACGAAATGGTTGCCGGCTACCCGACCGGCGTCTGTTCTACGAGCGATCGCGCCGTCCGCTCGTCGGTTATCAAGCCTTTGAGATAGCGGCCCTCCAGCACTGACTTGATGGCGCGAACCTTCACCTTGCCGCCGGCGACGGCGACAATCCTGCGGTTGCTGATGTCTTCGCGCGCCAGTGCCAGCGCCCGGTCGGAAAGCGTCGTCGCAACAGCCTTTCCGGCATCGTCGAAGAAATGGCCGAGCAGTTCGCCGACGCCGCCATTGCGGCGGATCTCCTCCATCTCGCCCTTCTCGATCATACCGGTGGCGACAAGCGAGGCCTCACGCTCGGCGGTGCCGATGCCGGCGATGAGCAAGTCGGCGGACTTGGCGAGGTCGAAGACATCGCTGACGCCTTTCTGCCCGAGCAACACGGTTCGATCCTCGACCGTGTTGGCGAACATCGGTACGGGCATCACATAGGCCTCCGCACCAGTCCGCTCGGCGACGCGGTGGATGACGTCATGCGGATTGGCCGAGAACTTGCGCGTCAGGCCGCCAAGCAGCGAGACGAAACGGATCCTGCCGGCCGATATGCGCGGCAGATATTCCACGCAGGCGGCAAGCGTGCGGCCGTGGCCGACGCCGATCAGCGCCTCTTCGCCGCGTTCGATCTCGCGCTTGAGAAACTGCGCGCCGGCGATGCCGAGCGCCTTGAGCGGCAGGTCTTCGGCATCGAAGTCCGGAACTACCTCGCAATAGTCGAGACCGTAACGGCCGGACAACTCGTCCTCGAGTTCCACGCATTCTGAGACTTCGCCGTCGATGTAGACTTTGACCAGGCCTTCCTGATTGGCCTTCGTGATGAGGCGATGCGCCTTGAGGCTGGTCAGGCCGAGCCGCTTGGCGACCTCCGACTGGGTCAGGCCGCCGGCATAGTGAAGCCAGGCGGCACGGGCCGCCATGCCTGTCTCATCGTCGCGCAGCAGGCCGTTGCCAAAACCAACCATTTCCGCCCTTTGATATTTTTATCAGTTGCTGCAAAATTTTTCACAAGGTATCGCCCGAGTCAAGCAACCGCTGCGTTTAAATCGCTGTCCGGGAGCCAGCCGGTCGGGGCCGAACAGGAGCCACGCGAGCCAACGGGCAAGAAACAATACCGACCATGCGCATTTAAAACGTTTGCAATTTCGCTTGGGCATATTACAAACGTTTCAAACTCCGTTCGGGAGGAACGATGCCGCCCCGCGTTACCACCCTCAAGGAACTTGCTGCGCAGCTCGACCTGTCGATTACCACCGTTTCGCGCGCGCTTGCCGGCCACGAGCAGATCGCCTTGAGAACGCGCCAACGCGTCGCCGAGGCCGCGCGCCAGGCCGGCTATGTGCCGAACACGGCAGCCCGCACGCTGGTCTCCGGCCGCAGCGGTTTTGTCGGCATGGTGCTGCCGATCCGCGGCCCCAATCTGGTCGATTCCTTCCTCGGCGAATTCGTCACCGGGCTCGGCGAAGGGTTGGTTCCGCACGGCTCCGACCTGATCCTGGCCGCAGCGGCGCAGGGCCAGTCAGAACTTTCCGTGCTTCGCCATGTTGTCGAATCCGGCCGCGCCGATGGCGTTGTCGTCACCCGCATCGCCGAGGTCGACGAGCGGCTCGCCTATCTGCGCCAACGCAATTTCCCGTTCGTCGCGCATGGCCGGCTGCTCGACGGCGACTTTGCCTACCATTGGCTCGATACCGATGGCGCGCACGCATTCGGCGAGGCCTTCGACATGCTCTACGATCTCGGACACCGCCATTTCGCTCTGGTGACGATTTCCGAGCCGATGACATTTCGCCATCTCAGACAGGACGGGCTCGCTGCCGCGATTGCGCGCCGGGGCGATCAGTCCGTCAGGCTCGATGTGGCGACGGCGCCGCGTTTCGATCGCGGTGCCCGCATCCAGGCAATCAACCGGCTTCTGCACGCCACCGAGCGGCCGACGGCGATTATCGCGCTGTTCGACGAGCTGGCGCTGACGGTGATGGAAGAGGCGAGGCGCGCCGGACTTGCCATTCCTCGCGACCTTTCGGTGATCGGCTTCGACAACATAGCCGCCTCCGCCTATGCGCCGCCGGGGTTGACCACTTTCGACGCTTCGATCCGGCAGTGCGCGCGCGAGATCGGCGAAATGCTGCTGACTGTCATCGGCAACAGGCCGGCGGCGCCGCTGACGCGACTGGTCCGGCCGACACTCGTGTCGCGGGCAAGCCATGGCTCGGTACCCACAGGACAGAACTGATGCCCGCTTCGCGGCGCAACCCAGGGAGGAAGATGACGATGAATGCTTTGAGGATATTGGCAGGCGCCGTGCTGGCGCTGTCGCTTGCTGCCGGCGCAGCACAAGCCCAGCAGGTGTTGTTCTGGTCGACACAGGCGCGACCCGTGGAAGAGACGCAGAAAATGCGCGGCGAAGTGCTGAAGGGGTTTGACGGCCAGGTCGACTATCAGGTCGCCGAGGACGGGCCTTGGCTCACCCGACTGCAAGCCGAGCTGCAGGCGGGCTCCGGCAGCATCGGCGTGCTCGGCGGCCTGCACGGAGATTTCTCCATCGTCGGCGCCAACCTTGTCGATCTGTCCGGCATAGATCTCGGCGGCGTCAAGGTGAACGATGCCTACAAGAAGCTCGGCATGCTCGGCACGGGCGAGCAGAAGTACCTGCCATGGATGCAGGCCACCTTTCTGATGGTGGCCAACAAGCAGGCGCTGCAATATCTGCCGGCCGGCACCGATCTCAACGCCATCACTTATGACCAGCTGATCGAGTGGGCGAAAAACATCGCTGAAAAGACCGGCTCACCCAAATTCGGTTTTCCGGCCGGTCCAAAAGGGCTGAAGCACCGTTTCTTCGAGGGTTTTCTCCTTCCATCGTATACCGGCTCGATGGTGACCAAGTTCCGCTCGGCGGAGGCCGAGACGGCGTGGAACAAGTTCAAGGAACTGTGGCAATACACCAACCCGAACTCGACCAACTATGCCTTCATGCAGGAGCCGCTGCTGACCGGCGAAGTCTGGGTGGCATTCGACCACGTGGCGCGCCTCGCCGACGCCTTCAACCAGAAACCCGACGAGTTCGTCGCCTTCCCGGCGCCGGCCGGCCCGGCAGGCCGCGGCTACATGCCGGTGGTGGCCGGCGTCGCTATCCCGAAGACCTCGCCTGACATGGACAAGGCCAAGGCACTGGTCGCCTATATGCTGAAACCGGAAACTCAGATCGCGACGCTGAAGGCGACAAACTTCTTCCCCATCGTCGACGTCAAGCTGCCCGATGACATGCCGGCCTCGGTGAAGGCCTTCAGCCCAGTGATCGCCACCATGACCGGAGCTCCCGATGCGTTGCCGGCGCTGCTGCCGATGGGACTTGGCGGCCTCGGCGGCAAGTTCAATCAGATCTACACCGACAGCTTCGAGCGCATCGTGCTCGGCGGCGAGGATGTGCACGGCGTGCTCGACGAACAGGCGACGGCGCTGAAGACGATCATCGACCAGGTGAAGGCGCCATGCTGGGCGCCCGACAAGCCCTCGCAAGGCGCCTGCCCGGTCGATTAAGAATCCTCCCCGGGCGTCCGGACTTTTCAGCGCGCCGGGCGCCCACCCCTTTTCAAGCATCGAATAGAGAGCGCTCCATGCATGGCAAGGCCCTGCCCTATCTGCTGCTGATGCCGGCGACGCTGTTCCTCTGTGTCTTTTTCCTCTATCCGTTCGTGTTGGTCGGCTTCGAGGCGTTCACCCGCGACGGCGGCTTTACGCTCGACAATTTCCGCACCATGGCGGGCAGCTGGAAGTTTCCGGTCACTGTTCGCAACACGCTGCTTCTCAGCGCCGTCGTCGTGCCCATCCAGCTGGTCATGGCGCTGCTGATGGCAACGGTGGTGTCGCGGCTTGAAACCGGGCGCAGCGCCGCGCTTTACATCTTCGCTATTCCGCTCGGCATCTCCGATCTCGCCGCCGGGCTGATCTGGCTCGCCATCTTCGACCAGTCCGGCTTCCTGAACACCTTGCTCTCCAATCTCGGCGTCATCGACAGGCCGGTCATGTTCCTCGGTTACCAGAGCAAGCTGACGATCTTCATTGCCGTGGCGCTGGCCGAGATCTGGCGCGCGACCGCCATCATGATGGTCATTCTGGTCGCCGGCATGGGGCTGATCCCCCGGGAATATTACGAGGCAGCCGAGGTCTTCGGCGCTAGCCCGTGGAAGCGCCTCATCAAGATCACGCTGCCTCTGTTGCGCCCAAGCCTGCAGACGGCGATCATCCTGCGCGTCATCCTTGCCTTTGAGGTCTTTGCCGTGGTTGCAGCACTCGGCGGCACCAATCTGCCGGTGCTGATGGGCGAGACCTACAATTGGCAGTTCACGCTGCAGGACCGCAATGTCGCCGCCGCCATGGCGCTGTTCATCCTCGCCATCTCGATCGGCTTCACGCTGTTCTTCCTGCGGGTGCTGCGTGTGCCGAAGGAGGCTCGCATATGAGCACCGTCGCGGAGCTCTCGATCGCCGCGCCTGAGGCCCGCAAAGCCGGCAACTGGTTGCTGGTCGCAACCGTCATCCTGCTTTGCGTCTGGGTCCTGCTGCCGATCTATCTGTTGATCGTCAACGCGCTGTCGTCGCCGGAAGAGGTGACCGCCTTTCCCAAGCGCTTCTTCCCGTCATTCGATTTCGGCAGCCTTTCTTTCTTCATCAATTTCGCCGGTGTCGCCAAGGCGCTGTGGAACTCCGTTCTCGTCGCCACGCTGACGATGCTCCTCTCGATCGGCTTCGGCGCACCCGCGGGCTACGCGCTGTCGCGCTTCGAATTCCCGGGTAAGGAAGCGTTCCGTTTCCTCGTGCTGATGACCCGCGCCTTCCCACTGCCGCTGCTGGCGCTACCGCTGGCGGTGATGTTCATCCGCACCGGCTTCGACGACACCGCCATCGGGCTGGCGCTGGTCCACACCACGCTGGCGCTGCCCTTCGCGGTGCTGATAACCTTTTCGCTGTTCTCAGGCATTCCAGTAGAGCTCGAGGAAGCGGCGTGGACGCTCGGCTGCACCCGCCTGCAGGCGTTTCGCAAGGTCATCCTGCCGCTGGCACTGCCCGGCATCGCGGCCTCGGCGGTCTTTGCCTTCACCATCTCCTGGAACGAGGTGTTTGCCGCCGCCGTGCTCACCATCGAGAACCGGACGCTGACCGCCTTCCTGCTGCAGAGCCTCGGCGAATCGCCGCTCTATCTCAAATTCGCCGGTGGCGCGGCACTGGTCATTCCGGCGCTGATCTTCATCTTCGCCGTTCGCAAATATCTGTTCGCCATGTGGGGGATCGCCAACCGATGACGCGCACAAAAGAGAACGCCGATGGCTGAGATCGCCATCAAGCAGGTCGCAAAACGTTTCGGCGGCTTCACCGCGCTGCATTCGATCGACCTGACCATCGCCGACCAGGAATTCATGGTGCTGCTTGGCGCCTCGGGCTGCGGCAAGACGACGTTGCTCAGGATCGTCGCCGGCTTGGAGACGCCGAGCCAGGGTGAGGTCTGGATCGGCGGCCGCCGCGTCGACCATCTGCCGCCGCGCGAGCGCGGCATCGCCATGGTGTTCCAGAATTACGCCGTCTTTCCGCACCTGACCGTATTCGAGAACATCGCCTTCGGCCTGCGCATGAAGAAGCTGCCGCAGCAGGAGGTCGAGGGGCGCGTCAACCGCACCGCGGAGCTCATGCATATCGAGCAGCTTTTGAAGCGCTATTCGGGCCAGCTTTCCGGCGGCCAGCGCCAGCGCGTGGCAGTCGCTCGGGCACTTGCGATGGAGCCGGACGTGATCCTGATGGACGAGCCGCTGTCGAACCTCGATGCGCTGCTGCGGCTCGAAATGCGCGCCGAGCTCAAGGGCGTGCTGGCGGCGTCAAAGACCACCACCATCTACGTCACCCACGACCAGGTCGAGGCGATGAGCCTAGCCGACCGCATCGCCGTCATGCATCAGGGCCATATCGTCCAGGCCGCCTCGCCGGTAGAGGTCTATCGCAATCCGGCCGCACGCTTCGTCGGCTCCTTCATCGGCAACCCGCCGATGAATTTCATCCCGGCGACGAAGGCGGCAGATGGCAGTTGGACCGTCGCCGGGCTGACGCTGCCTGGCCCCAAATCCGACAAGCCGACGATAGAATTCGCCATTCGCCCCGAGGATGTCGACGCCGGCAGCGAAGGGCTGCACGCCACCGTGCGCGTTGTCGAGCCGCTCGGACCGCACACGCTGGTCACCTGCGATGTCGAGGGCGGCCTGTTCCGCGCCATCCTCGAATCGAATGCCACGGTCGCCGTCGGCGATCACTTGCGGCTTTCGCCCAAACCCGACCGCATCCGCTGGTTCGATCCCGAAACCACCAAAGCTCTTTGATCCCCCACGCCCCTTCGATCCTGAAAGTACGAATGCTCCCATGATATCTCTTGCTGTCGACGAAACCATCGCCCGCGCCGTCGAGGTGCTCAGGGAAAACGACCACGGCACCTACACCATACCGACCAAGGGCCTCTACCCGTTCCAGTGGAACTGGGATTCCTGCCTGACCGCGCTCGGTCTTGCCCACTACGATGAGGCTCGGGCCTGGACCGAGATCGACACGCTGTTCGCCCACCAGTGGCCTGACGGCATGGTGCCGCACATCGTGTTCCATGTCTGGAGCGACGGCTATTTCCCCGGACCGGAGGTCTGGCGAACGGACCGCCCGACCGCCACCTCGGGCATCACCCAGCCGGCGGTCGCCGGCTTTGCCGTGCGCCGCCTGTTCGACCGGGCAAAGGACAAGAAACTGGCGGCCGAGCGCGCCCGTGCGCTCTTGCCAAAAATCGATACCTGGCACCGCTGGTTCTACGAAAATCGCGACCCGAACGGCGAAGGGCTGGTCGCCATAATCCACCCATGGGAGTCCGGCCGCGACAACTCGATCGACTGGGACGAGGCGTTCGAGCGCGTGCCGACCGAAGGCGTCGAGCCCTACACCCGCCGCGACATCCTGCACGCCGATCCGGCGCATCGTCCAACCAAGCCACAGTATGACCGCTATATCTGGCTGCTGCAGCATTTCCGCGGGCTTGGCTGGGACAACGCCCGGCTGCACGATGCCTCGCCATTCCAGGTCGTCGATCCCGGCTTCAACGCCATCCTGATCCGTTCCGCCGCCGATCTTGCCGATCTCGCCGAGGCACTTGGCGAAACCGAAATCGCAGAAGCCAACCGCGCCCGTGCCGAAAAGGGGCTTTCGACGATGGAACGGCTGTGGAGCGACACACATGGCCAGTACATTTGTTTCGACCGAGTGGCCGGAAAGCACGTTGACAGCGCATCGGTCGGCGGCATTCTGCCGGTGTTTTCGGCCATTCCGGAAAGCCGGGCAGCGGCCATCGCTGCAACGATCGAGCGCATCGCTGGCAAAGCCCGTTACATCGTCCCCTCGCATGAGCTCGATGATCCCCGCTTCGATGCCAAGCGCTACTGGCGCGGCCCAGTCTGGCTGGTGGTCAACTACATGATCGCCGACGGCCTTGCCGCCGCCGGCCACAGCCAAATCGCACAACGGATCACCCAGTCCAGTCTCGACCTGATCGCCAAGAGCGGCTTTGCCGAATATTACGATCCGCTCAGCGGCGAGCCGCTCGGCGGCAGCCGCTTCACCTGGACCGCGGCAATGGTGATCGAGTTCCTGACGGGCAGAGCCTGAACGCTTCCGCCTAGGCCGCCGGCTATCAAAGCCCGTTCTGTCTGCCGAATAACAGTCGATACTATATTGCGTCTGAGGCATGTCCTGGCCCATCAAACAGGGCCAAGGCATGCCGATCTTCACCATGCCAGAGCTATAATAATTCTTTACAAACCGCTATCTATACTGTGTCGGGGCGGGGGGAAACGCGGCTTGGAATTCGATCCGAAAACCATTGAGGCGCTTGCTCCCGATCAGGCGTCGCTGAGCGCCGCCTCCAAGCTCACCAAACGAACGAACTGGCCGCGGCTCGAAAAGCATGAGCAGCAGGCGCTCATCTGGGGCGAATGCCAGGGCTCCGGCTCCAATCCTTATCGAGTGGTGGTCGACACGGGTGATCACGGCTACAAATGCACCTGTCCCTCGCGCAAATTCCCATGCAAGCACACGCTGGCCCTGATGTGGATTGCCGCCACCGCGCCAGCCAGTTTTGCCGCTGCCAATAGCACGCCGGAATGGGTGAATGACTGGCTTGGCCGACGCAGGAAGACAACGCCACAGCCGGCGCAACCGGTACCCGGCGCGGAAGCCAAGCGCATTGGCGAAGCCGCACAAGCCGACGAGAGCACCGCCGTTGAAGACATCGCGGCGCTCGAGCGTCGCGAGGCGGCGCAGCGCAAGCGGGCGGAAAGCACACGAGAAGCAGTGTCGGCTGGGCTCGATGAGCTTGACCAGTGGATTGCCGACCAGTTACGGCTCGGTCTGTCCGGGTTTGTCGACGCCAGCAGCGACCGTTGCCGGCGGATTGCTGGGCGGCTGGTCGATATGAAGGCAGCCGCGCTCGCCGGCCGTATCGACGAGATTCCGTCGCGGCTGATGGGGCTGCGCAGCGAGGAACGGTCTGATGCGGCAATCCGCGAGCTCGGCAAGCTCGTGCTGCTGGCCAAGGCGTGGCGGGCGGCGCCCGACGACCCCGAGCTGAAGCGCCTCGTATCGACGTCTGAACCCCGCGAACTGGTTCTCAGCAGTCCGGATGCAAGACAGGTTGAAAGCCTCTGGGAAGTTCTCGGCGAGAAGATCGAGAGCCGCCGCAATGGTCTGGTCAGCCATTCGACCTGGCTGCTCGATTTGAAGAGCGCCACCCCGCAATTTGCCTTGCTGCTCGACTTTTTCCCGGCTTCGGCCGGGCGCCGGTCCAACGCGTTTGCACCAGGCGACCGTTTCAATGCCCGACTGGTGTTTTATCCATCACGCATGCCGCTCCGCGCCCTGGTGGCGGAGCACACTGGGGAAGTTGCGCCCGGCGCGTGGCCCGATTTTGCTTTTGGCACCGCGAAGGATCCGCTCGCCACGCATGCTTCCCATCAGGACGCCGCGCCCTGGATCGCCGATTGTCCCCTCATGCTGCCGCCCGGCGCTATCCTGCTCGACGATCGGGGCACGGCATGGTGGCAGGCGGAGGATGAACCGCAGGGGATCGCCTTGCCGATCGCCGGCGCGGTAGATCAAACCTTGCTCGGCCTCGACCTTGCGGCCACGGCAGCGCTCTGGAATGGCGCCCGGCTTGAGCTTCTGGCGGCGCAAAGCGAGTTTGGGAGGCTTGATCTGGCGTGAACGAAAGCGAGCAAACAGGCCTGGCGGCAATGCGCGATTGCTGGATCGCCGGCGGTGCTACGTTCGATCTGGCTCCGGCCGGATGGAAGGCAATCGCCGGCGGTGCAAGTCCCGACGAACAGGAGCGCCGGCTGCTGGCTATCGCAGCACAAGCGCTCGACGTCGCGCTGCGGCCGGCCGCGCCGACGACACTCAAGCGTCGTCCGCCGCTACCCAGACTTGCCCTGCCCATTCTGCCGGCACGATTTCGCCCGTTGTTGAGAGCCGCTCTGAAGCACGCCGCCGACGCGAGGCGAAAGACACGCGTGGCGGCGCTCGTCGCCAGCCGCAGTTTTGTGCTCCATCCCATGGACTGGATGCCCTCGGATCAGAACTGTCCTGACGTCTACGCACCATGGGTAGACTGGCAAGCAAGCATGGACGGGGAAAGACATGCCCCACGAGAGAAACTGACTGCAGAAAACTGGGATGAGTTCTATCCCGCCGCGCGACGCTTGGCCCTTGCCGATATGCGCCGTACCGACCCGACATCGGCTCGAATGTTGATCGAAGCCAAGGCGTCGGGCGAACCGGCGGAAGTCAGGCTTGCGCTGGTCGAGCTTATGCGCTTCGGCCTGAGTGCCGAGGACGCGCCTTTCCTGAAAAGCCTTTCCGCCGACAGGTCCGGCAAGGTGCGCGAACTGGCTGGCCGGCTGCTGGCAAGATTAGGAGAGCACGTTCGCCCGAGCGACGGTGGACCGGACGATCCCGTAGCCGAGCTCGCCGCCCTTATCACTGAAGGCAGATCGGGCTTCATCCGCCGCCGGACGATCTACACTCCGGCAAAACTAAAATCCCAAGCGCAGGAGCAACGCCGCGCCGAACTGTTCGAGATATGCAACCTCGTCGACCTTACCGAACGGTTCAACACTACGGAAGCCGAATTCATAGGAGGCTGGCAATTCGGCGCCGACAATAAAGCCGACATCCTGATCGCACGAATGGTCGCCGCTTCAGGGAGCGAAGCCGCCCTTACGCAGATGGCGGATACGCTTATCGCCGAAGGCGGCAAACCGGCGCTGTTCGTGCTTCACCTCATGCCGCGCCTGGACAGCCGCAGAAAGCGTGTCCTCATCAGGCTGATCCTCAAGGAGACGACTTATCTTGGCATGATCAACCTGGCGGAAGACATTGATGCCGACTGGCTGGAATGGGACGACCTGACGAATGGACAGGCGCTCGCCGCACTGCGTTCCGCCGCCGGCGGAAAAGACGACGCCGCGCGGCGGGGTCTCGACGATGTACTGGAGACGATCGGCTTCCTTGCCACCGCGACCACGGCAGCGAAATTGATCGACGACATGGTCGAGGCGGGCGTGCCGCCCGCGGCTCCTTCACTCGGGCTTCTACGTCTCAACGCATCACTGGCGGGGCCTGGAACCAACACATGACCAATCCGGAGAACCGCAAAATGAACGCAGCCATCCGCCTCCCGGTCGAGCAGGCCTACGCTTCGGAATTGCAGGCGCTGGCGCGCGATGACGACCGGCAGAGGCCTGCCGGCTGGAGCCTGTCGCCACAGGCTGTGCTGACCTATCTGCTAGGCGGGAAGGCCGGTGACGGCACCTTGGTAACGCCAAAATATGTCGGTCGCCGCCGGTTGATGGAAACCGCGGTAGCGACGCTCGCCACCGACCGAGCACTCTTGCTGCTCGGCGTTCCCGGAACCGCCAAGTCCTGGGTCTCGGAACATCTTGCCGCCGCCATCATGGGCGACTCGACGCTGATCGTGCAGTGCACGGCCGGCACCGACGAGAACCAGATCCGCTATGGCTGGAACTATGCGCAGCTACTGGCAAAGGGCCCGAGCCAGGAAGCGTTGGTGCCGACGCCGCTCTACCGAGCCATGCAGAACGGCAAGCTCTGCCGGCTGGAGGAACTGACCCGCATGGGCTCGGACGTGCAGGACACGCTGATCACCGTGCTTTCCGAAAAGATGATGCCGATCCCGGAATTGAACACCTCGATCTACGCCCAGCGCGGCTTCAACATTATCGCCACGGCAAACAACCGCGACAAAGGTGTCAACGAGCTCTCCTCGGCGCTCAAGCGTCGCTTCAATGTCGTGGTGCTGCCATTGCCGGAAGACATGGCCGAAGAGGTGGCTATCGTCTCCAAACGGGTCGATGAGATGGCTGGCGGCCTCGACCTGCCGGTACCGAAAAACGTCGGCGAGGAGATCGCCCGTGTGCTGACCATCTTCCGCGAATTGCGCTCCGGCGCGACTGCCGACGGCAAGGTGACGCTGAAGACGCCTTCCGGCTCGCTGTCGACCGCAGAAGCGATCGCCACCATGGTTGGCGGGCTCAGCCAGGCGGCGTGGTTCGACAGCGGCAAGCTCGGCGCCGAAGGTCTCGCCGCCAGCCTTGTCGGCGCGATCGTGAAGGATCCGGTGCAGGACAAGGTGGTGCTGGAGGAATATCTGGAAACGGTGCTCAAGAAGCGGCCCGACTATGCCGGCTATTACGCGGCGCTGAACGCAGCGATCTGACGCCATGGGCCACGGCGACATTGCCTATTTCGGGATACGCCATCACGGGCCGGGTTCCGCCGACAGCCTGGTGCAGGCACTGCAGGATTTGAACCCGGTCGCCGTGCTGATCGAGGGGCCGATCGACGCCTCTGAGCTTCTGCCCATGCTGGCCCGCCCCGAAATGCAGCCGCCGGTGGCGCTCCTTTGCTATCCGGAGGAGGATCCGGCTTCGACAAGCTTCTGGCCTTTCGCCGAGTTCTCGCCCGAATACCAGGCGGCGCTTTGGGCTGTGGGCAATAAGGCGACGTTGCAGTTTATCGACCTGCCGTCATCGGCACGATTCACCACTGCTGCGATCGGTGGCGCGGAGGACGCCGATGCGACCGAAGCTATCCAAGCCCCCGAGAATGGTGACGCGGCTCCGCTACCGCGTGATCCGATAGCCATGCTGGCGCACGCCGCCGGTTATGAGGATGGCGAAAGCTGGTGGTCGGACATCATTGAACAGAACCCGGAACCCGGCCCCATATTTGCCGCCATCGCCGATGCGATGACGACACTGCGGGATGGCGAGGGTCCGATCGCGCAGCTCGAAGCAAAACGCGAGGCGCATATGCGGCTCGAAATCGCCGCGGCGCGCAAGGAGTTCGACGGGCCGATCGCCGTCGTCTGCGGGGCATGGCATGTGCCGGCGCTGCAGACCACCCACACGCAAAAAAACGATCAGGTCCTGATCAAGGGAATTGCGCGGCGCAAGACCACAATGACATGGGCGCCATGGACGGGACCGCGTCTGGCGCTGGAATACGGCTATGGCGCGGGCGTCGTCGCACCGGGCTGGTGCAAGCATCTCTGGCGCACGCGCGGCCGGCGCGATGCGGCGACCCTGTGGCTTGCGACGATCGCCGCCGTGCTGCGGGCGAAAGGTCACCTGATCTCGACCGCCTCGCTGATCGAAGCGGAGCGGCTCGCCCGGACGCTTGCCGCGATTCGCGAACGACCGAAACCCGGATTTGAGGAATTGCGCGACGCCGCGACCGCCGCCCTCTTCAATGGCGAAGCGTTGCTGTGGGGGCTGGTCGAGGCCGAGCTGCTTCTGGGTTCGGACGTCGGGGAAATTCCGCCCGACACACCGCTGGCGCCGCTGATCGAGGATCTCCAGCGTAACCAGAGGGCGGCGCGCCTGAAGCCTGAGGCGCTGGAACGGGAACTGTCGGTCGACCTGCGAAGCGAAAGCGGGCTGTTCCGCTCGACATTGCTGCATCGGCTGAACGTGCTCGGTGTGCATTGGGGCAGACTGACCGATGCCGGTCGCAGCCGTGGCACCTTCCGCGAGCGGTGGACCCTAGCGTGGGAACCGGAATATGCCGTTCGTCTGGTCGAGAACCTGATTTACGGTCCGACCATCGAAAAGGCTGCCAACGGTCGCCTGATCCAGATGATCAATGCTGCGGCGACGCTCGATACGCTTGCGGCACTGGTCCAGAGCGCCATCACGGCAAACTTGCCGGAAGCATCTACTGCCGGCCTCACGGCGTTGGAGGCACGCGCGGCGCGCCGCAGTGAATGCCTGGAGATCCTGGCGTCGGTGCCGCCGCTCGCCGACATTGTCCGCTACGGCGAGGCCCGCAAAACGCAAACGGACCGGCTGTCCGGCCTCATGGAGCGGCTGATCGTCGAAGGTGCGATCGCGCTTCCCTATGCTGCGCGCGATCTGGATGAGCAGGCCGCCGCGACACTGGTTGGTGCGATGCGCAAGGCCAGTGAGGCGATCAGGCTGGTCGAACCCGGCCAAGACGTGCTGGACGGATGGCGCAACGGGCTGGCGGCCGTGCTGGAGGCGTCACGGTCGACGGCGCTGCTGGCCGGGTGCGCCGCACACCTGCTGTATGAAGCCGGTCGCCTGTCCGCCGAAGCCGCTGCCGGGCTGCTCGGGCGACGCCTGTCACCGGGGACGCCTGTCACTGAAGCGGCCGGGTTCTTCGAAGGCTTCTTCAGCACAGCCGGTCAACGGCTGATTTATGACGAGGGTCTGCGCGGTGCGGTCGATGGGTGGCTCAGATCCCTGGACGAAGATGCTTTCATCGCGCACCTGCCGTTGCTGCGCCGGGTCTTTTCCAATCTGGACAGCATGGAACGCCGCCGGCTGATCGAAGCGGTCCTCGGCCGCGCCGCGCGCTTGCCGGCTGGCCTGACGCCGACGCCGGATGGCGGCGAGGCATGGCGCCGGCACCTGGGGCTGCTTGGACCATTGCTCAACGGAGAAACCGGCAATGGATGACGAGGCCGAAATGAACGAACCCGGCCCGCTCACTGCCGATGGCGGAAGGGAGCGCCGTTGGCGACTGGCGATCGGCGCCGATGACGAAACGTCTGGGGCACTTTCCAGCGACGACAAACGGCTTTCGGCGGCACTCGACGCTCTCTATGGCGACGGCGTTAGCGCCGCTTCTGCCGACCCGCGCAAGCGGCGTGGCGGCCTTGGCCGGTCGGCGCCGCGCGTCGCGCAATGGATGGGCGACATCCGCTCCTTCTTTCCGGCGCAGGTCGTCCAGATCGTCCAGAAGGACGCCTTCGAACGGCTGGACTTGAAGCAGATGCTGATGGAACCGGAATTCCTCAAGGCGATCGAGGCGGACGTCAATCTCGTCGCCGACCTGATTTCGCTGCGCTCGGTCATGCCGGCCAAGACCAAGGACATTGCCCGGACGATCATTGCCGATATCGTCGCCAAGCTGATGCAGAAGCTGGAGCAGAAGACTGCCGAGGCGATACGCGGCGCGCTCGATCGATCGAGACGAACCAACCGCCCGCGTGCACGCGATATCGACTGGCAGCGCACTATTTCGGCGAACCTTCGCCACTATCAACCCGAGCACAAGACCATTGTGCCGGAGAAACTGGTCGGCTTCATGCGCAAGCAGCGCCGGCTTGTCGATCTGGATGAGGTCGTTCTCTGCGTCGACCAGTCCGGCTCGATGGCAAGCTCGGTGGTCTACGCCTCGATCTTCGCGGCGATGATGGCCTCGCTGCCGGTTGTGCGCACGAAGCTTGTCTGCTTCGATACGGCGATCGTCGACCTGACCGAAGAGCTCAGCGATCCCGTCGAGGTGCTGTTCGGCGTGCAACTTGGCGGCGGCACCGACATCAATCAGGCGGTCGCCTATTGCGCCGACCGTATCGAACGGCCCACCAAGTCGCATCTGGTGCTGATCACCGACCTCTATGAAGGCGGTGATGGCCAGGAACTGCTGAGGCGACTGGCAGCGCTGGTTCGATCCGGCGTAAATGTCGTCGTGCTTCTGGCGCTGACTGATCAGGGCCGGCCCGGCTACGATCCCACAATGGCAGGCTCGGTAGCAGCCCTTGGTATTCCCGTCTTCGCCTGCACGCCGGATCTGTTTCCGGACATGATGGCTGCGGCCTTGCGCCGTGCGGATATCGGAGTATGGGCGGCGACCGCCGATATCAAGCTGGTCCGCGCCGAGGCGGAGGCGTCGAGCCACCCGTCACCAACTGCCATAGTTTGACAAAACGCGGTCCGCGCCTATGGTCGACCTGTTACAGGAGCGGCGCATGGCGACAGCAACTGACTGTATTTTTGGCGGGTTTTCCGCACTTTTTCTTTCCAGCGAAATTCGCGTCAAGCCGCTCCTGCAATCCTCGCCGGTCTTCGCGTGCGTCGCATCGCTATCTGCGCGCCAATAGCATCCGTGAGCGCCCTCTCCTCGCGAACCGCCGAGCTTCTGTCGCGACTTGAGGGTCGGCTGGTCCGGTCGGCGATCGTCTCGGCCGATGAGGCCGGGCCGCGTTACAGGGAAGACCCCGACGGCAAGACCGGTGCGCGGCCGGAGGTCGTGCTGCGACCGCGCACTGCCGGCGAGGTGTCGGACATACTGCGCCTCTGCAATGAGGCGGGGCAGAGGCTTGTGATCCAGGGTGGCCGGACCGGGCTCGCCGGCGGCGCTCGCATCCAACCCGGCGAAGCTGTGCTGTCGCTGGAGCGCATGACTTCCGTTGAAGCTCTCGACCGCGAGGCGGCGACCATCATCGCCGAGGCCGGCGCGCCGCTGCAAACGGTGCAGGACGCCGCCGATGAGGCCGGCTTGCTGTTCGGCGTCGACATCGGAGCGCGCGGCACGGCGACCGTCGGCGGCAATGTCGCCACCAATGCCGGCGGCATGCGCGTGCTGCGCTACGGCATGTACCGGGCGCAGGTGCTTGGCCTGGAAGCGGTGCTTGCCGACGGCAGTATCCTGACCTCGCTCAAGGGTTTGGCGAAGGACAACTCCGGCTACGACCTCAGCCAATTGTTCATCGGCAGCGAGGGCACGCTCGGCGTGGTCACGCGCGCATGCCTGCGGCTGCATCCGAAGCCAGCCACCGAGATCAACGCCTTCTGCGCGCTTGCTTCGCTGGACGCAGCGATCACGTTGCTTGCGCTGCTCATGCGGAAGCTCGGGCCCTTGCTGTCGGCCTATGAGGTGAATTTCGCACCGCTCTATGGCGCCATGATCACCGGAATGGAGGCGCCGGCGCCGCTGCCCGCCGGCTCGCCCGTCTATGTGCTTGCCGAGATACAGGGCAGCGAGCCCGACCGCGACGGCGAACGTTTTGCCGCGGTGCTGATGCAGGCGGTTGAAGATGGCGTGATCGACGATGTGGTCGTCTCGCAATCGCCGCGCGAATTCCGGGCGCTCTGGGCGGTGCGAGAAGAGGCCAACCGTTTCCTGTTTTCGATGGCAGGCCTGATTGGCGTCGATGTCAGCATCCCGCTGGCGAAAATGGGGACTTTCCTGCGCGAAACAGAAGTCGCCATCAAGGCCATCGACTGGGGCGCAGACATCTACGTCTTCGGCCATCTCGGCGACGGCAATCTGCATTATCAGGTCCGCACCGTGGATCCGGCGGCCGCATACAGCGTCGTCTACCGCGGTGTCGCCGGCGCTGGCGGTGGCGTTTCGGCCGAACATGGCATCGGCCTCGACAAGAAGGAATGGCTGCATCTGGTGCGCAGCGATGCCGAGATCGCAGCCATGCGCCGCTTGAAAGCAGCCTTCGACCCGAACAACATCCTCAATGCCGGGCGCATCTTCGACCTCGCGCCGGGCTGAAATCGAAGGCCGGTAGCGCTGGCCGGGTACTGCGTCTATCTGGTCGCGCTCTTCAATTCCGCATGCGCCACCGCGATGCGGGCGGCGAGCGCGGCGTTGTTGCGGACCAGCGCGATGTTGGCCCTCAGGCTGCGGCCTTGCGAAAGCTCGTTGATGCGGGCGAGCAGAAACGGCGTTAGTTCCTTGCGCCCGATGCCGCGCTTCTCGGCCTCAGCCACGGCCGCTGCGATCGTGCCGTCGATGAACGCCGGATCGAGCGCATCCGCTTCGGGGATAGGGTTGGCGACGAGGATGCCGGTGCCGGATTCCATCACGTCATGCAGCAGCATGGCTCGCGCGATCTCGTCGGGCGTGTCGAGGCGATGATCGGCCTTGAGCCCGCTGGAGCGGGTATAGAAGGCCGGAAAATCGTCGCTCCGGTATGCGATAACCGGTACACGCTGGGTCTCCAGGTATTCCAGCGTCTTCGCAATATCGAGGATCGACTTAACTCCGGCGCAGACGACGGTCGTGCCGGTTTGGCCGAGTTCGGTCAGGTCTGCGGAGATATCGAAAGTGGCTTCGGCGCCGCGATGCACGCCGCCGACACCGCCGGTCGCAAAAATGCCGATGCCGGCTAAAGCGGCGATCCGCATCGTCGCCGAGACGGTGGTTCCGGCCGAGCCGCCACGCACCATGATGGCGGCGAGATCGCGCCCGGACGCCTTGACCACGCCCTTTGCCGCCGCCAGCCGCTCCAGTTCACGATCATCGAGCCCGACCTTAATCTTGCCGGCGACCACCGCGATCGTGGCGGGCACGGCGCCGTTTTCACGCACCACCGTCTCGACACCACGGGCAGTTTCCAGATTGGCCGGATAGGGCATGCCATGGGTGATGATAGTCGATTCCAGTGCCACCACCGCGCGGCCTTCATCAAGCGCGGTAGCGACTTCGTCGTTCAAGTGGACAAGGGAAGGTTTCATATCATCTCGCTTTCAGGCAGGAATGCGGTACATGCCGGCGGCAAGGAAGCGCGGCGACAGATCAGGATGGACGCTGGATTCGCTCTCGGTAGTCAGCGTGGCAAGCAGCGCGCCGGTGCGCACGGCATGAGCGAGCGGCTCACCCGAAAGCACCTTGTACAGAGTGCCGGCGATCATCGCGTCACCGGCGCCGGTGATGTCGACGGGCTGGGCCGGGACGGAGTGCATGGTCGTCACACCGCTCTCGGTCGCAACGGCAAATCCATGCGCGCCTACGGTCACGATCACCTCGCCAGCGCCGGCCGCGCGCAGCGCTGCCGCTGCCTCCTCCGGCGTCAGCCGCTTGTCGGCATCCGTCATGCCGAGCATCGTACTGGCCTCGTCATGGTTGGTGAACAGAAGGTCGATGCCGGTCAGGTCCTTCGGCAGCCGCGCTGATTTCGGCGACGAGACCGTGTCGACGGCGAGCTTGAAGCGCGCGCCCTGCTTGCGCGAGATCAGTGCTGCGAGGGTCGCAGCCGGCAGATTGCAGTCGATGAACACCCATGTCGCTGATGCCAGATGCGGCCAGAAGCGGTCGAGATAGGGCGACGAAAACAGATCGAAGATCTCCATGTCGGCAATGCCGAGCACGAGATCATTGTTGCGGTTGAGGATGGCCGCATATTCGGCCGTCGGCCGTTCCGTGGTGGTGATGACCTGACTGACATCGGCGCCAAGATCGCGCAGGTGCCGCACCAGCGAGCGGCCGGTTTCATCGTCGCCGACGATCGAGACGAAGCTTATGTCGACGCCGAGGCGTGCAAGGTTTTCGGCGACGTTGCGGGCAACCCCGCCGAAGCTGCGATAGCCGTCGACCGGGTTCGACGTCTCGAAGATCAGATCCTTCTTGGCGTGGTATTTGCGGTCGAGCACCGCGCCGCCGACGCAGACCATGCGCTTGGACGTCGGCAAGACGTAACCACGGCCGAGAATGTAGCCCTTGTTGACGAGTTGCACGATGTGGGCCGCGACCGTCGAGCGGGCGATGCCGAGCACCGTTGCTATGTCCTGCTGGCCGGCGAATGGGTTCGCCGCAATGAGGTCGAGAACCGCTTGTTCCTGTGCTCCAAGGTCGTCCATTGTTTATCCGGCCCGTCAAATTCAAGGCTTTCAATATTCAGACAACAGATGCTGTTGTCAACATTTGTTTGTTCGCCGCATTGGCCACCGGCGCCCGCCAGCGGACTCCCTGGCCGCCTGACGAGGAGAGCGGTTGCGACGCATTGAAGAAAAGTACTTCACCAAAGAGGTCGAAACTTGCTCTTGGCGGCGTGCAGGGAGGACTGAGTGCCTTTACGCGAAACTGCGAAGGCCGCTAAGCCTTCAGCACCGAGACGGCCAGTTCGCTGTTGTGGACGTATTCGTTGGCGTCAGGCTGTTTCTGCACGAGCAGGATGAACAGCAGGTCGGTTAGCGTCAGTTGTGCATCACGCGCGGTTATCGATGACGAGCGCGCGCGCTCTTCATCGGCGATCGTGTGGAGGCGAATGTCGGCAGCCCGGCTCAGCGGATTGTCGCGAAGTCCGGTGACGGCGATAACGGTGGTGCCACGTTTGCGGGCAAGTTCAGCTATCCGCAGGGTTTCGATGCTCGCCCCGGAATAGGAGAGCGCGAACAGCACGTCACCTCGTCCAAGCGTCGAGACATTGGCCATTTGCACATGGCTGTCGCTGTCGTGCAGCACGTTGCGGCCGAGCTTCATCAGCTTGTAGGAAAAGTCGCGCGCCACCAGCGAGGATGCGCCGACGCCGGCCAAATGAATGCGGCGCGCACAATTCAATGCTTCGAGGGCCTTGCCGATTTCCTGCTCGGTGTTGGCGGCGACGGTCTGTTGCATCGACAAAAGCTTGCTGCCGATCAGCTTGCGCAGGATGACCAGATAGCTGTCGCCGACCTCGATCGAACCGTGGATCATGCCGGCCGGCACGTGCCATTCCTGCGACTTGGCCTCGCTGACGGCGAGCTTAAGCTCCTGATAACTGGCATAGCCGAGCTTCTGGCTGAACTTGACGACGCTCGACTGGCTGCGGCCGATCTCGGCGGCAAGCCCCGCCGTCGATAGGCGGAGCATCTGGTCGGGATTATCGACGATATACCGCCCGATCTCGCGGTCGCCGGGCGCCATGACTTCGAGCTTGGCCTCGATCTTCTTCAGGACGGACATGCGTTCCCCCGTTGCCTGTCATCGACAATGCCAAGCCAAGGAATAAATTATTCCGTCTCTGATTGACAGCCAAGAATGAACCATCAAATCTCGACCGGTGCGGTTTCGGCCCAGCCTTCGGGCATGTCGACGATTCGGACATGAAAGATCGTAGACTCGCCGGCAGCTCGGGATTAGGTCACAGCCATGGACAAATTGCGGATCGTCGGCGGACACAGGCTTGAGGGCGCGGTGACGATCTCCGGCGCCAAAAACGCGGCCTTGCCGCAGATAGCGGCGGCGTTGCTCAGCCCGTATCCGCTGCAGCTGACCAACCTGCCTGAGGTGACGGATGTCGACAACATGCTTGGCGTCGTCGGCCTTCATGGGGCCGAAGTCACCAGATCGGCGCATGCCGCCACAATCGATACCAGTGCTGCCGTCTCCAGGGAGACAAGCTACGATACAGTCAGGCGCATGCGGGCGACGGTGCTGGTTCTCGGCCCGCTGCTTGCCCGCTTCGGCCATGCCCGGGTTTCGCTGCCTGGCGGCTGCGCGATCGGCGCACGGCCGGTCGACATGCATGTCGCCGCACTTGCGGCACTTGGCGCCGATATCGCGATCGAAAACGGACTGATCGTCGCGTCTGCGCCGAGCGGACTGAAAGGCGCGCGCATCGTCTTGAGTTCACCGTCGGTCGGCGCGACCGAAACTGCGATGATGGCGGCGACGACTGCAAAGGGAGAAACCGAGATCCTGAATGCGGCGCGCGAGCCGGAGGTGGCCGATCTTGCCGCCTGCCTGAACGCCATGGGCGCGCGGATCGAGGGTGCCGGCACGCACCGCATCCTGATCGAGGGCAGCACAGGCTGGCGCGCCGCCACGCACGACATCATCCCGGACCGGATAGAGGCGGGCACCTATGCCGTCGCAGCGGCTATCACCGGCGGTCAGCTCGAGCTGACCCACGCGCGGCTCGAGCACATGGCATCCGTCGTCCAGCTGCTCGAAGCAGCCGGTGTGAAAATATGGCCGGGCGACCGCGGGCTGATCGTCTCGAGAGACGGGCCGCTCAAGGCGGTCGACGTAACGACGGAGCCCTATCCGGGCTTTCCGACCGATCTCCAGGCGCAGTTCATGGCGTTGATGTGCTGTGCCGAGGGCGCTTCGCTTTTGCGCGAGACTATCTTCGAGAACCGCTTCATGCATGTGCCCGAACTGATGCGGCTCGGCGCCAACATCAAACTGCAAGGCACCATGGCGCTGGTGCGCGGAGGCGAGAAGCTGAAGGGCGCGCAAGTGATGGCGACCGACCTGCGCGCCTCCGTCTCGCTCGTGCTGGCAGCGCTGGTGTCCGAGGGCGAGACGACGATCAACCGCGTCTATCATCTCGACCGCGGCTACGAGCAGTTGGACCGCAAGCTCCGCCTGTGTGGCGCCCAGATCGAACGAATAAGGCAATGAGTGCCGGTGGGGCGTCTCCGCATTATTTCCTGGGCGTCGATGGCGGCGGAACCGGCTGCCGGGCGCGTATCGAAGACGAGGCAGGAACCGTGCTCGGGCACGGCCTGTCGGGCCCGGCGACAACGCGGCTCGGTATAGAGACGGCCTGGGCCTCGATTGCCAAAGCCTTTGGCGCGGCGATCGAAGAGGCAGGGTTCACGGCGGCGGAAATCGCCAGGGTCCGCGCCGGCATCGGTGTTGCCGGCATCGGCCGTAAGGGTGCGCTCGAGGCGTTTCGTGGCATCGAACATCCCTTTGCGAGTATCGACTTCGTCAGCGACGGCATCGCGGCATGCCTTGGCGCGCATTCGGGTCAAGACGGCGCCATCGTCATAGCCGGGACCGGTTCGATCGGGCTCGGCTTTGTCGAAGGGCGCGACCTGCGCGTTGGCGGCTACGGTTTTCCGATTTCCGACGAGGGCAGCGGCGCCGATCTCGGACTGAAGGCAGTGCAGCTTGCCTTGCGTGCCCATGACGGCCGGCATGAGCGGACGGCGCTGCTGGCCGAGGTGCTGCAGCGCTTCAAGGACGATCCGTTCGAGGCGGTGGCCTGGATGGACCGCGGCAGCGCGACGGACTATGCCGCAATGGCGCCCATGGTGATCCGCCATGCCGACCAGGGCGATCCGGCCGGTCGGCGGATCGTGCAGGGCGCTGCCGAGCAGATCGACACGTTCGTGCGGGTGCTGTTCGAAAATGGCGCGCCGCGGGTTACGCTGCTCGGAGGTTTGTCCAGCCCGCTTGAGCCATGGCTCGCTCCCGACGTCCGCCGACGGCTGAAGCCGGCCGACGGCGATGCGGTTTCGGGAGCCATAATCCTGGCCAGAAAATCGCTCTGCCGCCAGTGATGCCTTGCCCGGCAAGGAATATAATATTCCTACTTTCCGTTGACAGAGGGAATATCGAATTCTAAAAAGTTAACGAAACAGAACCGGCACGGCCGGTACGGAGCCGACGGCCAGGTGCAGGCACTGGACGCCGCTTACCGCGGGCATCACAGTCCTGCTCGCAGTCGCACTTGAAAGTAAGCGAAGTGGTCGAACAAGGGTTGATGTCGGAGCTGGAGCGGCTGGTTTCCGAGGACCGGAACCCAAAGACGATGGACATCGATCTGTTGCCGACCCTCGAGGTGCTGCGCAAGATCAATGACGAGGACAAAGGCGTTGCGGCAGCCGTCGAGAAGGTCATCCCCGATATTGCTGCGGCCGTGGACCGGATCGTGAGTGCGTTCCAGAAGGGGGCACGCCTTGTCTATATGGGCGCCGGCACCAGCGGCCGGCTCGGCGTCCTCGACGCCTCGGAATGTCCGCCGACCTTCGGCGTACCCGAGGACATGGTGGTGGGCCTGATCGCCGGCGGCGTCGACGCGCTGATGCACTCTGCGGAAGGCGCCGAGGACGATCGGAAACAGGGAATAAAGGCGCTGCAGGACATCAAGCTGACCGCCGGCGACGTGGTGGTCGGCATCGCTGTCAGCGGACGCACACCCTATGTCATCGGCGGCTTGACCTATGCCAAGGAGGTGGGAGCCACCACCGTGGCGCTGTCCTGCAATCCTCGATCGACCATTGCCGGCATTGCCGATATTGCCATCTCTCCGGTGGTTGGCCCGGAGGTTCTCACCGGCTCGACCCGGCTGAAATCGGGAACCGCGCAAAAGCTGGTGCTCAACATGCTGTCTACCGCCAGCATGATCCGCATCGGCAAGAGCTATCAGAACCTGATGGTTGACCTCAATCCGAGCAACAAGAAGCTTGTCGCCAGGGCGATCATGATCGTGATGCAGACGACCGGCTGCGCGGCGCAGCAGGCACGACAGGCACTCGATCAGACCGGCAATGATGTAAAACTGGCAATCCTGGTGACGATCACCGGCGTGGGCGTCGAAGAAGCACGTAAGGCGCTTGCCAACGCGGGAGGTTTCCTGCGCAAGGCGATAGGCGAAAAGACGGTGTAAGACCGCATGGATACTGGGCCGATGTTCCGGGGCGTGTGTCCCTTTGAAGCGGTCCGGGGAACTGCAAGGCATCTGGTCTAACAATAATGGGAGACGACAATGGTACGGCACATTGGCAAGAAACTGCTTTCCGGCATGACGCTCGCGGCAATGGTTGGCATCGCCGCGCTACCGGTGCAGGCGAGCGCGGCGACGCTGCATATGGCGTGGTCGCAGGACGCCACCGGTCTTGATCCCCACAAGCAGACGGCATTCTCCTCACTGCGGCTGCTGGAGCTGATTTATGAGCCACTGGTGCGGCTCGACGCAAACCTGCAAATCGCGCCCGCGATTGCCGATTCATGGCAGTTCTCGCCGGACGGCAAGGAGTTGAGTTTCAAGCTCAATCCGAAAGCAAAATTCCAGAACGGCGCCGCCGTGACCTCGGCCGACGTCAAGGCATCGTTCGAGCGCATACTCGACGAGAAGACGGGCGCGGCCGCGCGCGCCAACTTTCTCTCGATCGCCAGCATCGACACGCCCGATCCAGCCACCGTCGTGTTCCACCTCTCGCAGCCGGATGTGCCGATCCTGACGGCGATGAGCGACGTCAATGCCGCGATCGTCCCGGCAAGCGAAATCACGGCGGGCTCGATCGGCACGACGACGATCGGCTCGGGTCCGTTCAAGCTCGAGAAATGGGATCCGAATTCCAAGGAAGTGCTTGTCGCCAACAAGGATTGGGCGGGCGGCACGACCGGTGTCGACGGCATCGAGATCAGCGTGCTGCCGGACGAGACGGCGATCCTGGCAGCGATGCGCACCAAGCAGATCGATTTTGCCTTGCTCAACGATCCGCTTGTCGCCACGCTGGTGCCCAAGGAAGCCAGCCTGCAGTTGAACCGCGTGCCGGTGCTTGCCTATCACGTGCTGCAGCTCAATCCTTCCCGCAAGCCGATGACCGAACTCAAGGTGCGTCAGGCGCTCTCCTGCGCCATCGACCGGCAGGAAGTGCTGGACACCGCCTCGCTCGGCGAAGGCAAGGTTACCGGCCCGCTGACCATCCCGGCGCTGGCGACCGATCCGAACCAGTTGTTCTGCTACAAGCGCGACATTGAGAAGGCCAAGCAGTTGATGGCCGAAGCCGGCTATGCCGACGGCTTTTCGGCGACCGTGATCGGCGCCACCGGCGAGCCGCCGACGGCAGCGGCGGAAGCCCAGGTCATCCAGTCGCAACTCGCAGAAATCGGCGTGAAGCTCGATATCAAGATGATGGAGCTCAACGTCTATGTCGACGCCTGGCTGAAGGGCGATTTCGACATGGCCGTCGCGCTGAACGGCGGCAGGGCCGATCCCTACACTATGTACAACCGCTACTGGACCAAGACGGGCAATCTGCAGAAGGTGGCGAACTATATCGACGACACGCTGGACAGCCTTATGCAGAAGGGCCGCACCGAGACCGACCCGGCAGCACGCAAAGCGATCTTCGCCGACTTCGAGAAGCACATCACTGAGATGTCGCCCTGGATCTGGCTCTACACGTCCTACAGCTACACGGCACAGCAGAAGAATATCGCAGGATTCGAACCGGTGCCGACAGGTTCGCTGTTCGGCCTCGCCAAGGTGACGATCCAGTAGCTGCTTCGATGCCGGACGAGAGGACATTCTTCGCGTGAACTATCTGATGCGGCGACTGGCGACCTTCCCTCTCGTCCTGCTTGGCGTGTCCATCGTGGTGTTCCTGGCGATCCGGATGGTTCCGGGCGATTCGATCACGGCAATGCTGGGGACCGAAGCCGGCCTGCTGACGCCGCAGCAGCGCGATGCGCTTGCAGCTTATTTCGGCATCGACCAGCCCTGGTTCATCCAGTACTGGCGCTGGCTGCTTGGTCTTTTCCAAGGTAACCTCGGCATTTCGTCCACCTATGGCAGGCCGGTGCTCGACGTCATCCTCGAGCGTTTCCCGCTAACGTTGGAGCTCGCCCTGCTGTCGATGGTCATCGCCCTGGGTGTCGGCATGCCGGCCGGGATCTTTGCCGCCACTCATAATGAAAAGCTGTCCGACCTCGGCGTGCGCGTTGTCGCAATGATCGGGCAGTCGACGCCGAACTTCGTCCTTGCCCTGCTGATCATCTACACGCTGTCGGCGGGGTTTGGCGTTTTGCCGGCGATGGGTGAGTTTTCGCCGCTGTGGCAGGATCCGCTGCGCAATCTCGGCCAGCTGTTGCTGCCCGCCGTGACGCTCGGTTTTGCCTTCGCGGCTTCGGTGACCCGTATATCCCGTTCGGCGATGCTCGATGTGCTCAGCGACGATTATGTCAGGACGGCGCGCAGCAAGGGCGTTTCGGCGCGCGACGTCATCTGGCGGCATGCTTTGCCCAACGCGCTCATCCCGGTCGTGACGCTGAGCGGCATAGAGTTCGGCTATCTCCTGGGCGGAGCAGTCATCGTCGAGCAGATCTATGCACTGCCCGGTCTCGGCCGCATGGTGCTGGATGCCATCCTGCAGCGCGACTACGCGCTGGTGCAGGGAAGCGTGCTGTTCATCGCCTTCAACTTCATGATCGTCAATCTCCTCGTCGACCTCGCCTATGTCGCGCTCGACCCGCGTATTCGGCTAAGCGAGCACTGATGGCGACATTGCGGGCTATACTTGCGCACACCAGCGGCCGCATCGGCGGTGCCATCGTTGCGCTTTATCTGCTGCTTGCCATGCTTGGCATGCTGGGACTGACGCCGGACAATCCGCTGACGCAGCACCGGGTCGAGCGGCTGCATGCGCCTGACGGCACCTACTGGATGGGCACGGACCTGTTCGGCCGCGATGTAGCAAGTCGGCTGATGACCGGGATCGGCCAGTCCTTCATCGTGGCCTTCTTTTCGGTCGCCTTCGCGACACTGGCCGGCACCGTGCTCGGGCTGGCGGCAGCTTGGTTCGGGCGCCGCTGGGACGGCCTGGTGATGCGCATCATGGACGTTCTGCTGGCGTTCCCGGCGATCCTGCTGGCGCTGCTGATCGTCGCGGTTGCGGGACCGGGAACCTCGACCAGCGTCATTGCCATCGCCATCGTCTACACGCCGATCTTCACGCGCGTCGTGCGAGGTCCGGCTCTGTCGCTCAAGGCGCGCGAGTTCGTCGACGCGGCCCGCACGTTCGGCAGCAGTGCGGGCTATATCGTAACACGGCATCTGCTGCTCAATCTGGTGGCGCCACTGACGGTTCAGGTGACGCTGGCGCTGGCCTGGGCACTGCTGACCGAAGCCGGCTTAAGCTTCCTCGGGCTCGGCACGCAGCCGCCCGCCGCGTCGCTCGGCCTGATGCTGAGCGACAGCCGCAATCTGATGGAGACAGCTCCCTGGCTGATGATCTTCCCGGGGGTGGCGATCATGATCAGCATCCTCGGTTTCAACCTGCTCGGCGATGCGTTGCGCGATGTCCTCGACCCGAAGATGCGGAGATCGATCGCATGATCCCGCTGCTGTCCGTCAGCGGATTGCGCGTCGGCTTCGGCCGCAACCCGAAAGCCAATGAGGTCGTGCGCGGCGTCAGCTTCGAGCTCGCCGATGGCGAAACGCTGGCTATCGTCGGCGAAAGCGGTTCGGGCAAGTCGGTCACCGCGCTGTCGATCAATCGCCTCGTCGATTATGGCGGCGGCCGCATCACCGCGGGCTCGATCAAGCTGAGACGGGCCGACAACAGCATTTTCGACCTGACCGCCGCGGCCGAGCCGCAACTGACGAAGATCCGCGGCGGCGAAATCGGCATGATCTTCCAGGAGCCGATGAGCTCGCTCAATCCGGTGCTGACCATCGGCAGGCAGATCGAGGAATCGTTTCGCCTGCATCGCGGCCTGACCGGTCGGCAAGCGACGGCGGCGGCCAAGGACGCGCTCGACCGCGTGCGTATTCCCGACGCTGCACGGCGGCTGAAATACACGCCCAACCAGCTTTCGGGCGGCATGCTGCAGCGGGTGATGATCGCCATGACGCTCGCGTGCAACCCGCGCCTGCTCATTGCCGACGAGCCAACGACGGCGCTGGATGTTACGGTGCAGGCGCAGATCATGGCGCTGCTCGCCGAGTTGAAGCAGGAAACCGGGATGTCGATGATCTTCATCACCCACGACATCGGTCTGGTTGCGGGCATCGCCGACAAGGTGATGGTGATGCAAAGCGGAGAAGCTGTCGAGCAGGGCGCGCTGAACCAAATATTGGACGATCCGCGGCATCCCTATACGCGGCATCTGCTACATGCGGTGCCGCATTTCGCCAGCGGCAGTGCGACACGCAGGGACGCGCAACGCGAAAAGCAAACAGCTACCGAGCCGGCGCTGAAGGTCGATGGCCTCGTAGTGCGATTTCCGGTCAAGGCTGGATTTTTCAGCCGTGTCACCGGTGCCGTGCACGCAGTGGACGGTGTGGATTTCGAGCTGATGCCGGGCGAGACATTGGCGGTCGTCGGCGAGAGCGGTTCCGGAAAGTCCACCACCGCCCGTGCGATTCTGGGGCTGGTGCGCTCGACGCGCGGCACAATCTCGGCCAGCGCGCGCAAGGCCGCCGCCGGGCAGAGCGCCCTTCCCGTGCAGATGGTGTTCCAGAATCCCTATGGCTCGCTCAATCCCAGACTGACCATCGAAAGCATCCTCGCAGAGCCGGTGATCGCCACCGGCGGACGGATAACTGTTGAAACGCGGGCGAAAATGGCCGCGCTGTTGAAACGCGTCGGCCTTCCGGAAAACAGCCTGCAGCGCTATCCGCACGAATTCTCCGGCGGCCAGCGGCAACGCCTGTGCATCGCTCGCGCGCTGATGCTCAATCCTTCGGTTGTCGTCCTCGACGAAGCGGTTTCGGCGCTCGATGTGTCGGTGCAGACCAGGGTGCTGGAGCTCTTGATCGAGCTGCAGCGTGAATTCGGGCTGGCCTATCTGTTCATCTCGCATGACATGGCTATCGTCGAGCGGATCGCCCATCGCATCGCGGTCATCTATGCCGGCCAGATCGTCGAGATCGGCGATGCCAGATCGGTGCTCTCGGAGCCGAAGCACTCCTATACCAAACAGCTTATCGCGGCCGTTCCCACCATAGACCGGCGGCATGAACGTTTCGAGCTCGACACGCGCCAGGTCCCCTCGCTCGTGCGTCCGCTGGGATTTGAGCCGGGCCCGGCCAATTGGCAGCAATTCGGGCCGGATCATAGAGCACGGGTGGACGTGTGATGATTATCACCCGAAAGCATGCAGAGTCAGACGGACAGCCCCTCGCTGCCTTTCAGACGGAGGCCGCAATGATCGACCATGATATCTTCGACCGCGCATTCGCCCCGCTCGAAGCGGCCGTGGCTGCATCGCGCATTCCAGGCGGCGTGCTCGGCATAGTCGACCGGGACGGCGAACGCATCGTCCGAGCAATCGGCTCGGCTCAGCGCGTGCCGAAGGTGCGGCCGATGCATGCCGAAACATGGTTCGATCTGGCGTCGCTGACCAAAGTCATCTTCACCACGCCGCGAATCCTGGCGCTGGCGGAAGAAGGGGTCATCGATCTCGACGCACCGCTGATCTCGGTCCTACCCGACCTGCGCCAATATGACGAAAAAGCCTGGGAACGGAAGGTGACGTTTCGCCAGTGTCTCGGCCATCAGACGCCGTTTCCCGCCGTCGCGCCGATCTACACCTATGGGCGTGACCCCGAGCTGCTGCGCGCCTTCATCCTGCAGCGCGAATGGCAGGCTGGGGAGCCAGTCTATTCCGATATCAACTTCATCCTGCTCGGCTTTGTGCTGGAGCGCCTGTCCGGCAAGACCATTCGCGACATGGATCCCGGCCCGGGCTTCGCGTTCTCCGCCGAACCGGATCGAGCGGCGGCGACCGAAGACTGCACATGGCGCCATCGCGTGCTGTCAGGCGAGGTCCACGACGACAATTGCTCGGCATTGCAAGGGGCCGCTCACGCCGGGCTGTTCGGAACGGCAGCTTCGGTCCTCGACTTTGCGCGAGGGCTGCTCGACGGGACCGGCGCGTCGCAGCGTTCGATAGCGCTGATGCGCACGCCCTTGTCGGCAACCCGCACCCATGGCTGGGAGCGACCCTACGAAGGCTGGTCCGGCGGCGGGCTGTGCAGCCCCGAAACCATCGGGCATACCGGCTTCACCGGCACCGGGCTTTGGGTCGACTTCGACAAAGGCAGAGCGTGGACCTTGCTCACCAACCGGATCCATCCGACACGTCATTTCAACAGCGGGATCGCAGCGCTACGGCAATCGGTCGGCGATCTCGTCAATGGAGCCTGACAATCATGAATCCGAAAAATGGCGAACCAATGTGGGCCGTTGGCCTAATGACCGGCACCGTGCTGGACGGCAATATCGACGTCGCGCTGATCAAGACCGACGGCGAACGGATCGCGGATTTCGGCACCTACACGCTGGCCCCCTACCCGCAGTCGATCCGGACCTTGCTGGAAGAGACGCTTGGCCAGGCAAGGAGCTGGAATTTCACCGGGCCGGAACCGGCAATCTTCCGCGAGGCCGAAGAGGCGCTGACGCGTGCGCAGTCTGCGGCGGTCAAGGATCTTGTCGAAAGCCACGGCCTGACCATGGCCGACATCGGCGTCGTCGGCTTCCACGGCCAGACCGTGCTGCACCGTGCCCCGCAAGCCGGCCGGCTTGGCCAGACCCGCCAGCTCGGCGATGGCGAGCTGATGCATGCCATCCTGGGCACCAAGGTCGCCTATGACTTCCGCTCGGCCGACATGCGCGCCGGCGGCCAGGGCGCGCCGCTGTCGGCCGCCTATCACGCCGCGCTGCTGCGCGAAGCCGACGCTAGCGGCGACACAGCGGTGCTCAATCTCGGCGGCGTCGCCAACATCACTTGGTGGGACGGCAAGGACAATGTCGTTGCCTTCGACACCGGGCCGGCCAATGCACCGCTGAACGATTTCATCAAGTCGAAGGGGCTCGGCGAAATGGACCGCGACGGCGCCCTTGCCCGCGCCGGGACGGTCGACGAGGCACGGTTGGCCAAGCTCCTGCAGCACCCGTATTTGACCAAGCCCTATCCAAAATCGCTGGACCGGTTCGATTTCGGCGCCTCTATGGCGGACGGGATGAATGCCGAGGATGGCGCAGCCCTGCTGACGGCCTTCACCGCGGCCGCCGTCGGCAAGGCGCTCGATCTTCTGCCACACCGGCCGAAGCGGCTGGTGGTCAGCGGCGGCGGTCGCCACAACCCGACGATCATGGCCATGGTTGCCAGCCGCGCCGGTGTCGACGCCGTGCCGGCCGAGGCGATGGGCTGGAAGGGGGATGCGGTGGAGGCGGAGTGCTTTGCCTTCCTGGCAGTGCGCGTGCTCAGGGGCTTGCCGATCAGCTTCCCCAGTACGACCGGAGTGCCCCAGCCGATGCGCGGCGGACGCCTTGCCGGCTAACTAAGCCGACAATTTCTTCTGCAGGAAGATACGGCTGCGGCCAATGGGGAAATCGGCAAGCACGCCGAAGGGCAGATAGCCCTGGCGCTCATAGGCCTTGGCAGCCTTGGGATTGAACGTGTCGATCCAGGCGCCGTGACAGCCGCGGGCGATCGCCTCCATCTCGGCCGCCTCGAGCATCGTGCCGGCCATGCGCTGGCCGCGCAGTTTTTCATCGACCCAGAGCCATTGCACATAGAGCCAGCCCCAGGCGGTGTATCCCGAGATGCCGGCGACAATAGCGCCGCGCTCATCGCGGACGAACACGGCCAATGTCTTCCTGCCGGAGGCGCCGACATCGCTGTCGTTGAACGCCGTAAGCCGCTCTCCAAGAAAAGCGAGCTCGTGCGGCAAGGGATCGGCGGTTGTCTCAAGCGTTGTATTGTCCATCCAACGAGCATCTATCGAAGGACCGGACCGAGACGCAAGCCTTGCTGCGCTATAGCTTCGGCGAACGCCACGCCGCTGCCGCAGCAGCGATCAGCATGAGCAAAGCTGCAACCACCGCCGATGCTGCAAAACCGAACGTGGAATAGAGCGGTCCGAACGCCGTGGTGCCGACGAACACCGCAAGATAGGTCACCGCGCTGTTCAAACCCATGATCGTGCCGCGGCGCGCAGGGTCGAGCGCCGACAGGCGCATCACCAGGACGTTCAGCCCGAAATGATTGGCAAGGCCCCAGACGGCTATCATCGCTATGGTCAGATGAAAACTACTGCTTGCCGCGGCAAGCACTACATAGACGGCCGCGACAAGCAGATAGGCAAATGGCATGACACGCCGCGCGCCCAGGCGGTCGATAACGCCGTCAAGAAGTGCCGCCGCACCAAAGCCGGCGCCATAGGCGAGCGCGGCAAGCCCATTTGCACTGACCGGCCGTCCCAAGCCGTTGTGAAGGTGATCGCCAAGATAGCCATAGACACCGTAGAACGCGGTCATGAAGGCGGCGCAGGCAACCAGAAGCGGCACTATGCCGGGAACGGCCAAAGCGCCCAGTGGCGTCGGAGCCGAACCGCTCTTCCTGACATCGCTGAGCGACGTCAGAGACAGGCTGGCCAATGCGAGTGCTGCGAGCACCGCGACCGCCGCGAAAACGGCGCGCCAATGCACCAGATCGGCAAGCACGGCCGACAGCGAAACCCCGGCGACCATGCTCAGCGTCCAGCCGGTCAGCACGACGCCTATGGTGCCGCTTTCACGACCGGGCGGCGCAATCGCGGCGGAGCTGGCATAGATTGCCGGCATGGCGACACCTGCTGCGATGCCGGCGAGAAGCTGGGCCGCGACCAGCGCCGTCACTGTCGGCGCAGCGGCGCTGGCGACGAGCGCTATCGCCAGCAGCAGCAACGCCCCTTGCAGCATGCGGCGGGCGCCAAGCCGATCGATATAACGCGCCAGGAACAAGGCGCTTGCCGACGTACCGAGCCCGAAGGCAGCGGACGCTGTCATGACCGCCGGCACGCTTGTGCCGAAGGACGCGGCCACAGCCGGTGCGATCGGACTGAGCACCAGCGAGTTCGAGCCGATCACGGCAATGCACCCGGTCAGCAGGTAGGCGAGTGCCGGGATTGGCGGCTTGGGGGCCGCGGCGAATGTGGCGACTTGATCACTGTTCGACATACGGCAATAATGGCCGTATTAAATTCTGCATCAATCGGGAATTTTAATATGGATGAAGAAACAGATGGCATTCCGCAGAACAGGCCTGCCGCCCGCGATATCGATGCAATCGACCGAAAAATATTAGGCGTTCTGGTCGACGACGCCACGATCAGCTATGCCGAGCTCGGCGACCGCGTCGGCCTTTCACCGCCGGCAGCCCATGAACGCGTCAAGCGCCTGCGGCGCAGCGGCGCCATCCGCAACACCGCGGTCATCATCGATCCCAAGGCGGTGCACAAGCCGCTGCTTGCCTTCGTCCATATCGACACCAAGGGGTGGGGAAAGACGCCCGAGCTGATGGCAATCTCCGAACACCCCGAAGTCGAGGAGATCCATTCGGTGGCCGGCGACACATGCATGCTGATCAAGGTCCGCACCGAGGACACGCGGGCGCTCGAGGGCCTGCTGTCGCGCCTCTACGAAACACCCGGCGTCACCTCGACGCGAAGCTACGTCGTGCTCTCGACCTATCTCGAGCGGCCGGTGCAGCCGGGGATTACGACGGAGTGGCCGACGCCCCGGCACATGGCCAAGCCACTCTATTAACTCAAACGATCCTCGCGCGTATCCAAAGTCGAACCGGGAACGTCTTAGACACTGCATCCTGTGGTTATCCATCGGGCCGTTTCGTTTTCGCCGGTTCTTGGGTCTCACGGATGCCTGTTGCGCAACCGGAGACACGCGATGAGAAAATTGATCGTGGGCAGCTTCATTTCGCTGGACGGCGTCATCGAGGCACCAATGGAATGGGCGTCACCCTTCTTCGACGAGGAGATGAAGGAGCACTCATATGAAAAGGCCGGCGAGGCGGATTTTTTCCTGCTCGGCCGCGTCACCTATGAAATGTTTTCGGCGCGCTGGCCGCAGGTCAAAGGCAGCAAGTACATGGACCGCATGAACGGGCTGAAAAAGTTAGTCGCGTCGCGCAGCCTCAAGGCGGTGAGCTGGAACGCGTCTCTGATCGAAGGCGACGTCGCTGCCGAAATCGCTGGGATCAAGCAGCAGGCCGGCGGCAACATGTTGAAGTATGGAGTGAGCAATCTCGACCAGACGCTGCTCGCCAACAGGCTTGTCGACGAGTATCAACTCTCGATCGTGCCGATCCGTGTCGGCCGTGGCAAACGCGCTTTCCAGGATGTCGACCCGTCCCTGGTCAAGCTGGAGCTTATAGATACGCACCGTTTCAAGAACGGGGTCATTACGCTGACCTATGTCCCGCTGTGATCGAGTACCATGAAGATGCAGCCAAGACTTGACCCGACCGGCCTTTTCGACGTCCGCTACGCCGGCTTCCTGGAGACGGTCGCGCATTTGCGTGGACGGCTGCACCGCTACTGCGCACGCATGACCGGTTCGACGCTCGACGCCGAAGACGTGATGCAAGAGGCGCTGTTCGAGGCCTATCGGAAGATCGAGAAGCTGGACGATGCGAGTGCTCTTCGCCCCTGGCTGTTTCGCATCGCACATAATCGCTGCATCGATTTCCTGCGAAGCCGGCAGGTGCGCCAGCAGGCTGAGGCCAATTTCGCCGAGGACGAGATCATCCTGCCGGTCGAGCCGGCGGGCCAGGGCGCGGATCGCGCCATCGAGCGGCTGGTGATCCACCTGCCGCCCAAGGAGCGCGCCTGCGTCCTGCTCAAGGATGTCTTCGACTATTCGCTGGACGAGATCGCCGATCTCGTCGGCTCGACCGCGGGTGGCGTCAAGGCTGCGTTGAACCGAGGCCGCTCGAAATTGGCCGCCTTGTCGGGCGAGCCAATCGTCCGTTCGGAGCCCAAAAGCGATCCGGAACTTCTGGAATTGCTCAGCCGCTATGTCGAACTATTCAACCGCCGCGACTGGGACGGGGTACGGGCGTTGACCAGCGCCGACGCACAATTGCGGGTTGCGGATTGCTTCAAGGGCAGGCTGTCGGAATCACCTTACTTCGTCGAATACGAAAGAGCCTCGACGGCCTGGAAAATAGCGATTGGCGAGATTGATGGCGAGGCGGTGCTGCTCGTGCTTCACCATGGCGAAGACGGTTGGAAGCCGGCCCATCCGGTTCGGATCGAAGCCGCCGGCGGGATCATCAATCGCATCACTGATTATTATGCCTGCCCCTGGATCGTGCCGGCGGCTGGTGCGGTGGTCGTTTTCGGGCCGGCCTAACCGGCAGCGGGACCTGCAATTGTCCGGCATCGACCTCAATGAAATGGGATCGATGCCGGAAGGAGCATAGTCGCTTACTGAAGCTTCGCCTGCAAGGCGTTGACGTCATCCGTCGTGATTTCGCCGTCGGTCGTCACCTTGCCGTCGACGATCTTCCAGAGCCGGAACGGGCCGGTGATGTCGCCATACTTGTCGAAGGCGACCGGCCCGATGACGCCTTCGTAGCGGATCGGCTTGCCTTCCTTTATCAGGCCGAGCGCCTTGGCGAATTCGTCCTTGCCGGCATAGATCGGCGTGCCGGCCGGGTCGACTGCCTTGTACATCGCATCCTTGATCTTGGCCGGATCCTCGGAGCCGGCAATGGCGATGGCCAAGCCGACGATGGCGCCGGCGTCATAGGATCGGTCGGCCGCCGGGTTCGAAGGTTCGATGCCCGAAAATTCCTTGTAGTTCTTGGTGAAATATTCGGTCGATGCGGTCGGGCTGGTGCCAGAGGACGTGCCATAGGCGTCCTTCAAATAGTCGGCGCCAACGGATTCGATGAAGTCCGGGCTGTTCATGCCGTCATTGAGCAGGAATTTCTGGACACCGCCCTGCGAAATCCAGGTGCGGGCGATGGTTGCGCCGTCGACAGGCGTGCTGACGAGATAAAGCCCATCCGGTTCGCCGGCCATCGCCGCGGTCACCTCCGAGGCATAGCTCGACTGCTTTTCATTGTAGGGCGTGTCGGAGACGATGGTGCCGCCGAGCGCCTTATAGGCGCGCGAGAATTCCGCCACCATATTAACGCCGAAGTCGTTGTTGACGTGGATAACCGACAGCTTCTTGAAGCCTTTGTCGATGGCATATTTGGCGGCGGCGACGCCTTGCAGTGCGTCCGACGTGATGGTGCGGAAGAAGATGCCGTTGGTCTTGCCGTCGCGCCCAAGCGCCGTCAGCGTCGGCGACGAGGAAGCAGGCGACACCTGGACGATCTTGGCCGGAGCGGTGACCGAGGTCAGGATCGGGATCGACACCGAGGAAATGATGCCGCCGATGATCACTGGCACCTTCTTGACCTGCACGAGTTGTGTCGCGGCATCGACCGCGATGTTGCCCTGGCTCTGGCTGTCGCGCGTGTCGGTCGCGAGATCGCAGCCGCGCACGCCGCCAGCATCGTTGATGTCGCGGAATGCCATCTCGACCGACTTGGCGCCTGCCTGGCCGTATTCGCCGGCCGGGCCGGTCAGTTCCATGACGAGGCCGACGGTGATCTTGCAGTCGGCGGCGTGCGCTGCGCCGGCCGCTGTCAGCAGAGCCAGCGCGGTGGTGATCTGAAGTATGGTCTTTTTCATTGTTGTTCCCCTTTCGTTACACGACTCTCATTGATGTCTTGAGCCTGTTCAGCCTTCAGGCATCTGCAGCCAGGTTTCATGCAGATGTCGCCATTCGACGCCGTTGGGCGCCGATGAGCTGGTGGTGAAGACGGCACTCGAGCGGCGGCGGCTGTGCTTGCCCCCGCGCTGCTGTGCTTCGATGTAACAGACGACGATCGTGTCGCCTGCCTGCCAGCCGGCCCGGATATCCTCGATCGAGATACTGAAATCGTCCTCAGAGGTCGCGCGGCTTGCCCTGATATGGTCGAACACGGCGTCACGATCGAGGACCTGGCCGTCCGGCGCAACCATGCAGAAGCCTTCGCCCATGACGCGTTCGAAGCGCCTGAAATCTGCATTGTCCGCACTCGCCGCATTGAACCAGTCGACGAAGAAGCGGTGGAGATCGACCACCTCGGCGCTGGCGCGGGAAAGCAAGGAGGGCTGTTCGTCCATAGCCGCGTTCATTTCCTGCCTGCATTCAAATTGTAATGCATGATTGAGCCGTGGCGGCCGTGACGGTCGCGTTCCAATGTGTAGACGTCGCCCAGCGGCCCACGGCTTTGCGCGATCACGGCAGCGATCCTCGCCCGGTCGTCGACATCGAGCGCGATGTCCATGATTCTGGCATTGGCAAGGGCGTGCGCCTGGTTGCGGGCGCCGATGATAACGGCCGCCACTTGCGGCTGCTCCAGCACCCAGGCGCTGGCGATCGTTGCGATGTCGACGGCGTGGCGGTCGGCGACGGCCTTCAGTGTGCGAAGCAATTCCTGGAAAAGCTCCCAACCGCCGAAGTCGTCGATGATCAGCTTGTATTTCACCAGCGACCGGTTTTCGAGCGGCGTCTGCGGCTCGGCAACGCCAAGCCATTTTTCGCTGAGGAAGCCGCCCGCCACCGAACCGTAGCAGAGGAAACTGACGCCATGCCGGCTGGCGAGTGCTGCAAGGCTGTTGGCCGGCCGCTGGTCGAGCACGGAGTATTGCAATTGCTGGCTGACCAGCGGCACACCTGCGGCCAGGATCTCGGCCAGCCGCGGCGTATCGAAGTTCGTGGTGCCGATGTTGCGCACCTTGCCTTCCCTGCGGATTTCGTCGAGCCAGCCCATCGCATCGATATAGCGGGGCACCGAATAGTCCCACCAATGGAACTGCACAAGATCGAGGCGCTCAGTCTTCAACCGCCGCAGCGACTGGTCGACGATGCTGCTGATGTAGTCGCGGCTGATCGTGGAAAGCCGTTCGAGGTCAGGCACCAGCTTGGTGTGCACCTTCATCTTGGCGGCAGCGTCGAGGCCACGCTCATTGGCAAGGCGCAGGCGCGCCGCGCCGATCAGCTCTTCGACACCGGTATAGATATCGGCGCAATCATAGGTCCTGATGCCGGCGTCGAAGGTGGCGATCAGGTCGGTCACCGCCTGTTGGCGGTCGATCGCGCCGTGCCCGCCGGCAAGCTGCCAGCCGCCGCGAATGACCCGCGAGATCGTATAGCCGGGGCTGAGCTCGAAAGCCTTGGCGGTCATCTCCGGTCATTCTCCTTCGGCAGCGGCACCGCCGTGGTCTCTGAATGGCTGAACCGCCGCTTGCCGGTCCTGATGATCCGCAGCCGGCTGGCGCAATTGGGGTCGGGACAGGCGATCTCGGCGTCCGATGTCATCCAGTCGTTCCTGTGGGTCGGGCGCTGCTTTGCTGCCAGCAGCGGCAACACGGCCGCGATGGAATAGATCGAGAAACCTTGCCCCGCCGGCATCGACAGCATCTCGCCCTTCAACTCGAAATGGTCGCCGGGCTTGGCGCCGCAATAGATCGGCCTGCCCTCGGGGATAACCGCCTCGACGCGAAGGTCGAAGAGTTCGAAACTGTCGTCGGTCTCAGCCATTCAGATCTCCACCCGGGTGAAGGTAATGTCGCAGGCGCCGTTGCGGCGGATCACGCCACAAGCGGCTGCGAATTTATCGCGCTCCTCAGGCACTACCTGCGCGACGACGCTCCCGGCAAGCCAGCCGATCGGGAACAGCAGACGCGCACCCTGTCCATAAAACAAGCCGATATCGAAGATGGCATTCGGGTTGCCACCCCACATACGCGGCGGCACGTAGGACAACACGATGTCACCCGGCTGCGGCGTCAGCGTTGCGTTCTCCGCAGGCAAGGGCCTGGCATAGGTTTGGCCCTCAAGGTCGGCTGATGGAACCGGGCAGGAGATTTCCGGCCCCGTCCACATCGCATGGATGCCGGCAACGATTCGCGGCTGCTCGAGATAGGCCAGCAGGAAGGCAGCGTTATCGGGCGCCTTTTCAGGCAACAGCAGCGCGGTCACGGAAAGCTGCGAGCGCGGCTCGGTGATGCTGATGCCAGGCGCCGTCATGCCCTCAATCCTTCCTTGCTTGTGGACTGGAGCTTGTCGCGTAGAAAGGCGAAGGGCCGGCTGATGTCGGCCACCAGCGCCTCGCGCGCCGCTTGCGCATCCTGCCTGGAAAGCGCTGCGACGATGCTGCGGTGGTAGTGGGCCGTATCGACCTCGCCGGCGTCGGAGAAGGCGTAGATGGCAACGCGGATACAAGGCCCGGATTGCAACCACAGGCTCTCGATCATCGGGATCAGCACGGCGGAACCGCAGCAACGGTAGATCTCGAAATGGAAGCTCTGGTTGAGCGTCGCCTCGCGATCGATATCCTTCTTGTGCTTCAGCGCCCGCATCTCGTCCCATTCGCCGAGCATGGCCTCGACCGAAGCAATCTGGCGCGCGTTCATGCGCGTGGCGGCCAGGGCGATCGCTTCGCCCTCGATCAGGGAGCGGGCCCGCAAGAGGTCGTCGATGCGTTCCAGCGTGATCGGCGGCACGCGCACCGATCGGTTGGGAAGCGCCTCCAGCGCCTTCTCGGTGATCAGCCGCCCAAGCGCCTCGCGCACCGGCATGGTGCTGGTGACCAGCGCGTCGGCGAGGCCGCGGATGGTCAGAACCTGGCTCGGCTCGAAAAGGCCGCCGATCAAGGCGCGGCGCAGCTCCGAATAGACGCGGTCCTGCACGGTCTCGCGGCCGACCGGAGTAAGCTGGGCCGCGATCACCTCATTGTTCTTTTCGATGGCGGCCTTCTGCATGGGCAATCCCGGTCTTGGCCGTTTTCGGCTTGCGGAAGAAATTAAAGCCGAATAGCGTGATCAAAGCAAGTGTGATCACAAATCAAATCATAGGCGACGAAGATCGCTTTTCGGCCAGAGGGATTGATGAGCGACACGACGGAACGGCAGGAGGAGATCCGCACGCCGGTCCTCACGGCCAGGAACGTCCTCAGACGCTTCGGCGGCCTGGTCGCGGTCAACAATGTCTCGTTCGACGTCCGGCCAGGCGAAATACTCGGCCTAATCGGCCCGAACGGCGCCGGCAAGACGACGATGTTCGACCTGCTCGCCGGCAGCATTCTGCCGACCAGCGGCGAAATCCTCCTCAACGGCGTATCGGTGTCCGGGGAAGCAGCCCATCGCCGCATCGGCCGCGGCCTTGGCCGCACGTTCCAGATCCCCCGGCCCTTGCCTAACCTGACGCTGATCGAAAACGTCATGCTGGCCGCGCAAGGGCAGGCCGGAGAAAAACTGCTCGCCAATTTCCTGACGCCCCGGCGGGTCGCTGCCGAAGAAAGGGCTGCCGAGACAAGAGCCGTCGAACTACTCGAGCTCGTCACGATCGCTCACCTCGCACACGAGCCGGCGCGTGTGCTTTCCGGCGGTCAGCGCAAGCTGCTCGAGCTCGCCCGCGTCATGATGGCCAACCCGGCGATCATCCTGCTCGACGAGCCGGCGGCCGGCGTCAATGCGACGCTGCTCGAAGTCATCATCGACCGCATCCGCGACATCAACAGGAGCGGCATCACCTTCCTGCTGATCGAGCACAATATCGACATGGTGACGCGGCTCTGCCACCGTGTTCTGGTCATGGCGAGCGGGCAGCTTCTGTGCGAAGGCACTCCGGACGAGGTGGCGCGCGATCCGCGCGTCATCGAGGCTTATCTCGGAGGTGCGGCATGAGCCAAAGGGTACTCGATGTCCGCGATCTCGAAGCCGGCTACGAGCCTGGCGTTCCGATCGTGCGCGGCGCTTCGATCACCGTCGACCAGGGCGAGATCGTCGTCGTTCTCGGTCCCAACGGCGCCGGCAAGTCGAGCCTCATCAAGGCAATCGCCGGCCTTGTCCCGATCACCGGCGGCACGGTGCTGCTGGACGGCAAGGATATCACGGCGTCGCCCGCCCACACCATGGTCCGCCTTGGCCTTGCCTTCGTGCCACAGACAGAGAACATCTTCCCGCTGATGTCGGTCGAGGACAATTTGAAGGTCGCCTGCGGCATCCTGCAACCGCGCGAGACCCCCGCCCGCATCGAGGAAATGTATGCGGCCTTTCCCGATCTCGCCCGTCAGCGCAGAACGGCCGCGGGCAATCTGTCGGGCGGCCAGCGGCAGATGCTGGCCGTCGCCCGGGCGTTGATCGTCCATCCCAAGGTGCTGGTGCTCGACGAACCGTCGGCCGGCCTGTCGCCGAAATTCGTATCGATGGTGTTCGAGATGCTGGCCGGCATCCGCAAATCTGGCGTCACCATTCTGCTGGTCGAGCAGAACGCCAAGGCAGCGCTTGCCATCGGCGACCGCGCCTACGTGCTGGTCGAGGGCAAGGAGCGGCACCAGGGCGTCGCCTCCGAGCTCTGGAACGACCCGGTCGTCGCTGAGCTCTATCTTGGCCAGCGCCGCCTCGACCTTGGACAAGGAAGCGCGGCATGAACCTGCAATTCGTCGTCGACGGACTGCTGGCGGGGTCGATGATCGGCCTCGGCGCCATCGGCGTGACACTCACCTATTCGATCCTGCGCTTCTCGAACTTCGCCCATGGCGACTTCATGGCCTGGGGCGCCTATGCGACGCTGGCCGTGGTTGGCGCCATTGGCGCGATGTTCGGCAAGATCGCGCCGATCGCTCCCCTCTCCTTCGGCTGGCCGCTGATCGCCGCGCTCATCATAGGCATGGCGGTGACCGGCCTGCTGGCGCTGGCGCTCGATATGGTGCTGTTCGCCCGGCTACGGGCCAAGGGCCAGGCGATTATCGTGGTGATGGCGAGCTTCGGCGCCTCGATGGCGCTGAGAAGCCTGCTCGAATTCATCTTCACCTCGCGGCCGACCTACTTCAGCCGGGCCATCCAGATCGCCATGCCGATAGGCTTCGGCATTCGCATCACCCCGGACCAAATCGCGCTGCTGTTGCTGACCGCCGTCCTGGTGCTCGGTGTGCATCTTCTGATGACGCGGACCCAGACCGGCCGCTCGATGCAGGCGTTGAGCCAGAACGCAGCACTTGCCCGCATTGTCGGCATCGACGTCGCCAAGGTCGTGCGCGTCACCTGGATCATCGGCGGAGCGCTGGCCTGCGTCGCCGGCGTCATGATCGGCATTCTCATCCAGATCCGCCCATTCATGGGTTTCGAGATGCTGCTGCCGATGTTCGCGGCCGCCATCCTCGGCGGCATCGGCAGCGTGCCTGGCGCCGTTCTCGGCGGCCTGATCATCGGTCTGGCTGAAGCAGGCGCGGTGCAGCTGATCGGCGCCGAATGGCGGGCGGCCGTCTCGTTCATCATCCTGATGGCCGTGCTGTTCGTCCGGCCCATCGGCCTTTTCGGAGTGAGGGAACGCTGATGGATCTGCTCGGCTACGGCGCCTTCTTCCTGACCACCGCGCTGATCTTTTCGCTCATCACGCTCGGGCTCAACCTGCAATGGGGGCTGACCGGGCTTTTCAATGTCGGGGTCGCCGGCTTCGTTGCCATCGGTGCCTACACCTCGGCGCTGCTGACCACGCCCGACGATGCCGCGCGACTGGGCGGCTTCGGTCTGCCTATCCTTGTCGGCTGGCTCGGTGCAATGGTCGTTGGCGGCGTCGCGGCCGCCTTTACCGGCATTGCCACGCTGCGCCTGAGATCGGACTATCTGGCGATCACCACCTTTGGCGTCGCCGTCGTCGTGCAATTGGTGGCGCTCAATGCCCAGACGCTGACCGGCGGTCCGTTCGGCATCGGCTTCATTCCGCGTCCGTTCGGCGGTCTTGCCGAAACGCCGTTGCTGTTCAACCTTTCGAACCTTGCGATCGTCTCGGTGGTGACGCTGATCGTCTATCTCGCGCTGGAGCATCTGTCGCGCAGCCCGTGGGGGCGCGTGTTGAAGGCGCTTCGCGAGGATGAGCGGGCCGCGATATCCCTAGGCAAAAGCGCACGGTTCTACCGCGTCCAGGCCTTTGCCGTCGGTGGCGCCATCATGGCGCTTGCCGGTGCGCTGCAGGCGCATTTCACCGGCTTCATCGCCCCGGACAATTATTTGCCGGCGCTGACTTTCCAGGTCTGGGTGATGCTGATCGTCGGTGGCTCGGGCAGCAATATCGGCGCCGTCATCGGCAGCATCCTGGTCTGGGCGATATGGGCCGGATCAGGAGCCTTGACCAGTATGTTGTTCTCGCCGGAACAGCAGGCACGCGCCGCTTCGCTGCAGATCGTGGCGATCGGCGTGATGCTGTGCGTCATCCTGCTGGTCAGGCCGAATGGCCTGTTCGGCGACAGGCCGCGGCGTGCAAGGTTCGGCAAGGCTGCGAAAGCGGCTCCGGACGAGAGCGCCGCAAGGCCATGAGCAGCGTTGCCGTGCCACGCGGCCTATCGCTATGGCATGCGGTCGGGCGTAACCGCCGCGACCGGCCCGCTCTCGAAGGTGCACTCGATGTCGAACTGGCGATTGTCGGCGGCGGATTTTCTGGCCTTTCCACCGCGCTGCACACCGCCGAGAAAGGCATCTCGGTCGCCGTTCTCGAGGCAGAAATCATCGCCTGGGGCGCGACTGGCAGGAATGCCGGCTTCGTCGTGCCGAATTTCGCGAAAAGAGACCCCGACGATATCATTGCCCAGCTCGGGCCCGAACGCGGCGAACGCCTTGTCGATTTCGCCGCCGGCAGCGCCGACCTCGTCTTCGACCTGATCAGGCGGCATGCCATCGAATGCGATGCCGTCCAGAGCGGCTGGATACAACCAGCCCATTCACCGGCCGCTTTGCAAAAGACCAGATCGCGCGCCGAACAATGGGCACGACGCGGAAGGCCGGCTGTTGCGCTGGATAGACAGGCGGTCGAGGAACTGACCGGCGTTCGCGGTTATCTCGGCGGCTGGATCGACAGGTCGGGTGGCGTCCTCAATCCGGTCGAATATGCGCGCGGATTGGCCGACGCGGCGGAAAAGGCCGGCGCGCGCATCTTCGAGCATACGCGTGTCGCGTCGATCGATCACATAGGCGATGGTTGGGCTTTGAAGACGGCCTCCGGTTCGGTACGCGCAGGAAAGGTGCTGGTCGCCACCAACGCCTATGGCGGGGCGCTGGATCGCGCGTTGCAGCGAACCTATTTCCCGCTGAAAATCTTCCAGATCGCGACAGCACCGCTGCCGCGCGAAATACGCACTCGCCTGCTTCCTGGCGGGCAAGGCGTCGGCGACACAAGACGCAATCTCTTGACCTTCCGCTTCGACAGCGGAAACAGGCTGATCACCGGCGGCATGCATGTTTTTGGCCCCGGAACCGACACGCGGGTGCCGCGGGCGATCTGGCGACGGCTCGCCAAGCATCTCGATCTCCCGGACATCCCGCCGCTTGAATACAGCTGGTCGGGGATGGCTGCCGTCGAGCCCGACTTCCTGCCGGACCTCGTCGATCTCGGGCCCGGCCTGATCGCGGGCTTTGCCTGCAACGGACGCGGCATCGCCATGACCACTGCCATGGGCAAGGTGCTTGCGGATTGGGCTGATGGAACAAAGCCTCAGGATTTGCCGCTGCCGTTTGCGCCGCCGTCGCCGATCCCGTTCCACAGCCTGATGCGGCATGCACCAAACATGGTGCTCCCCTGGAGCATGCTGCGCGACCGGCTGGATGGGGCAGGCTAGCTCGCCCTCGCCGCGCGCGTAGGATACCAAGGCTGATCGACGTGCGTCTCCGGCCGCCGTCCTGATACCCGAACTGCTAGACTCGCCCACATCATGTTGTTAACGACAGCGGATGAAGCAGAACTATCTTTATCTCATCATCGGCGCTTTGGCCGTCGCCGTCATTGCGTTGGGGATTTACGTTTATCGCGAGGAGACTAAGCCGAAAGGCGTGGAACTTCGTATCGACGATTCCGGCATTTCAGTTCAGGAAAAGTAGACCATGTATTCCTGTTGCCGACTTTGCGCTGAAAGTCGGCTTGTACCGCCTCACCCCAACTCCAGCGTCGTTATCGCAAAAACTCCGGACTGCATGAGCTGCGGCGCCTTTCCCTTGTACATTCGAGCGGTCTCGAAGCCCGGTTGAAGGCCGACGGACGACAGCAAATCTGCAAATTGTCCGCTGGTTTCGGGAACGTCGAGATGGACGTTTCCAGGACCGGACATGTGCGCGAGCGCGGTGAAGAGATGGCTTGCCGCGTCCAGATCGTCGGCAAAAAGCGGGCCGATCTTGAAGCCGTCCCGGCATTGGCGCGCGACGCCGTATGCCGCAATGGCGCCGTCCTTGATGATCGCAAGGGCCATATGCGGTGGGCGCAGCCAGTGCTCCAGGAAGCACTGCCTCGGGCCGGGGAAGAAACGGCGGTCATAGTCCAGTATGTCCGGCACGAGTTCCGGCCCTATGGCGCGAATGTCGTTGTCGGCGGCTGCCGGGACATTCGGTGACCCCATGAACCGGATCGTCCGGTAGGCCGGCGCAAAGCCCATGCTGCGGTAGTTGGCCTGCTGTTCGACGACGCCGTCGAGGCCGATCGTGCGGCTGCCGAGCCGCGCCATGCCGGCATCCCAGACTGCCTTACCGTGGCCTTGGCCACGCCTGTCCGGCCGGCAGATGTAGAGGCCGATGAAGCCGAATTCCTCGCCATAGGCAACGGCCGAAATACCGGCCGCCAGTTCGCCGTCGACAAAGGCGCCGATGAAGCCCTGCGGGTCGGCTGCCTGGAACAGCGCGGCGTCGCCGAGGCCGGGGTTCCAGCCTTCCGCCGCCGCCCAATCGACAAGGGTTTGCACTTCTTCAAGCGCGAGCGTTCGGATCGTTCCGGGCATTGCGATCACTCGGCGGCACCAGGCGCGAAGGATTTCAACGCGCCATGATAGGGCTTTGCCAATGGGCTTGCATAGGCGCCGCGCTTGGATGTCGTCAGGCCAAGCGCGATCAATGCCTCGGCCTGTTTCACGGCCGCGCCGACGCCGTCGACGACTGGAAGCCCGAATTCCCGCTGCAGCGCCGCCGCCAGATCGGCCATGCCGGCGCAGCCGAGCACGATCGCCTCGGCGCGATCCTCGTCGATGGCGCGCGCAATCTCGTTGCGCAGCCTGAGGAGTGCGTCGGACGCCGGATCTTCGAGGGCAAGAACCGGGATATCGGGGGCGCGCACGCGCGCGCGCCCCGCCATGCCATAGCGCTGCACCAACCCTTCGACCGGCACGCGCGAACGCCCGGTGGTGGTAACGACGGTAAAGCGCTGGGCGATGAACGAGGCCGTGCTGAGCGCTGCCTCGCAGATGCCGATGACCGGAATGTTGGCCATGGCGCGCGCGGCATCGAGGCCGGTGTCGTCGAAACAGGCGATGATCGCGGCCCCTGCGCCCGAGCGTTCGCCGGTGGCGATCTCGACCAGCAGGCCGGGCACGGCAAGCGCTTCATCATAATAGCCTTCGATCGATACAGGTCCCATCGTCGAGGTGACCGCAACGATCGTCGTCGATGCGCCGGCGACCGATCGCGCGGCGGCCGCGATGGTCTCGGTCATGCTGGCGGTGGTGTTCGGATTGACGACGAGGATCTGCACTGTCAGGCACGCTCGCGGCGGCGGCCGACATAGACGATCGCGCCGAGCGTCAGCAAGATCACCAGGAAGGAAAACACGGTCGTCACTGTGCCCAGCGCATAGAGCACCGGCGTGGTGACATTCGTCGTCATGCCGTAGATTTCGAGCGGCAGCGTGTTGAAGGTTCCCGAGGTCATCAGCGTGCGGGCGAACTCGTCATAAGACAAAGTGAAGCCAAACAGGCCGACGCCGATCAGGCTGGGTGCGATCATCGGCAGGACGACATGCGCGAAGGTTTGCCAGGACGATGCTCCGAGATCCCGCGCGGCTTCCTCGTAGGCCGGCGAGAACCGGTTGAAGACAGCAAACATAATCAGCACGCCGAAAGGCAAGGTCCAGGTCAGATGGGCGCCGAAAGCGGACGTGTACCAGGCGGGGCGGAAGCCGATCTGCTGGAAGACGACGCCAATGCCGAGGCTGATGATGATCGAGGGCACGACGAGGCTGGCGACGGCCAGATAAAACAAGGCAGTTGCGCCGCGAAATTTTTGCCGGAAGGCGAGGCCGGCGAGCAGCGACACGGCGACCGTAACGACCATCACCATCAGGCCAAGGACGAGCGAGCGCCTGAAGCTGCCGCCGAAGTCGCCGACCGCCTGGCGCTCGAACAGGTTGGCGAACCAGTGCAGCGAGACGCCGTTCAGCGGAAATGTCAGACCGCCGTTCTCGCCCTGGAAAGAGAGGATCAGGATCGCCGAAAGCGGGCCGTAGAGGAACAGCACGAAAAGCGCGAAGAACGCCGCCAACACATAGAATTCGAGGGTGCGCTTGTCGTGGCTCATCGCCTCACAGCTCCTTGCGAATGTCGACGATGCGCAGGATGCCCGCGACCATCAGCAGGACCAGCACCAGCAACACGACCGCGTTGGCAGCGGCCGCCGGATACTGCAGCAGCGACATCTGGTTCTTCATCATCAGCGCGACGGAGGCGCTCTGCCCGCCGGACATCACCTGCACCGTCGAGAAGTCGGCCATCACCAGGGTGACGACGAAGATGGTGCCGATCGCCATGCCGGGCTTGGCGAGCGGAATGACGACGTTCCACAGAACCTGCCAGCCTGAAGCGCCGGCGTCGCGTGCGGCTTCGATTAGCGACTTGTCGATGCGCATCAGCGTGTTGAAGATCGGCGTCACCATGAACAGCGTGTAGAGATGCACCATGGCCAGCACCACGGCGAATTCGGAATAGAGCAGCCATTCGATCGGCTTCGGGATCAGCCCCATTTGCACCAGCGCCGAGTTGACCAGGCCATTGCGGCCAAGCACGGGAATCCACGAGATCATGCGGATGATGTTGGAGGTCAGGAACGGCACCGTGCAGACCAGGAACAGCACCACCTGCATGGCCGTGGTCCTGATGTGGAAGGCGAGGAAATAGGCGACCCAGAAACCGATGAACAGCGTCAGCGCCCAGACGATGGCGGCGTATTTCAGCGTATTTAGATAGGTCTTCCAGGTAACCCACGAGCCGAGCGTGTCGGCGTAGTTGGTGGTCAGGAAATCCGGATACATCGCCGCGAAATCGTAGTCCCAGAAGGAGACCACGGCGATCATCAGGATCGGCAGCAGGAGGAACGCGCCGAGGATCAGCGCCAGCGGTGCCGCCTGGAGATAGGGTGCGACGCCGGCAAAGGAGCGCTTACGTCTGGCCGGCTTTGTGGCAATGGTTGCGGGCTGATCGAGTGCCACTGTCATCTGGAACAGCCTCGATGGTATTTTGCCGGGCTGTGATCCTTCGCGCCCCCCTCTGTCCTGCCGGACATCTCCCCCACAAGGGGGGAGATTGGCTTGCATGCCGGCCTTCGCCAATCATCGCCGTATGACGAAGAGCGCTGAAGAGAGCCACAGCCGATCTCCCCCCTTGTGGGGGAGATGTCCGGCAGGACAGAGGGGGGCGCGAAGGAATGCAACATCTCAGTTATCGCCTAGCATCAAGCAGCGATGAACTCGTTCCAGCGCTTTACCATGTAGCGGTCCTCGTCCATGACCGAGTTCCAGCAGGCGACCTTGCCCATGCGCTCTTCGAACGAGCCGCCGTCACGCACGGCGCCTGCTTTTTCCATGACCTTGCCGTCCGGCGACAGGATATCGCCCTTTGCCGGCTTGCCTTCGATCCAGTAGCCCCACTCGTCCTCGGACATGAACTTCTTGGCCGACACCATGTTGGCCGAGTAATAGCCCTGGCGGTTGAGATAGCCGCCAACCCAACCGGACGTGTACCAGTTGATGTATTCATAGGCGGCATCGAGTTCGGCGCCGGAGAGATGGGCTGCCAGGCCAAGCCCGCCACCCCAGGACCGGTAGCCTTCCTTGAGCGGCTGGAACCGGCACGCGATGCCCTTGGAGCGGACTGCGGCCACGGCCGGCGACCACATCGACTGGATCACCACTTCGCCTGAAGCCATCAGGTTGACGCTTTCGTCGAAGGACTTCCAGAAGGCACGGAACTGGCCGTCCTGCTTGGCCTTGATCAGGAAGTCGATCGTCTTGTCGATCTCCTCCTTGGTCATGTTGCCCTTGTCGGCATATTTGATATTGCCGGTGGCTTCCATGATCATCGCCGCATCCATGATGCCGATCGACGGGATGTTGAGGATAGCGGTCTTGCCCTTGAAGGCCGGATCCATGATGTCGGCCCAGGTGGTGATGTCACGGCCGACGAGGTCGGGGCGGATGCCGAGCGTATCGGCATTGTAGATCGTCGGCACCATGGTGAACCAATTGGTCGGCGCCTTGGCGAAAACCTTGCTATCTTGCGCCTCGACGTAACCGACCGTATGCGGCGCGGTGCCCTGGGCGATAACGCTGTCAGGCGTCAGCTTGCCGGTTTTGAACAGCGGCACGAGCTCGTCGTAATATTTCAGCTTGGTGACATCCATCGGCTGCAGGACGCCTGTCGGGAACACCTTCTTGCAGATCCAGTATTCGATGTCGGCGATGTCGTAGCTGTCGGGCTGCGTCACGGCGCGCTGCGCGGCGGCGTCGGAATCGGTTGCCGTCATCTCCAGCGTGATGCCGAGGTCGGCTTTGCACTTGTCGGCGATGGCATTGAGGTTGGACACGCCGGTGCCGAACTGGCGCAGCGTGATGTTCGATTGCGCCCAGATGGTCGGAAAGCCTGATATGGCGCCGGAACCGGCGGCGAAACCGACGGCGGCGGCACCTGTCTTGAGCAGCGAACGACGCGATATTCCAGTCTTCTTGTCGGTAGTGTTGGTCATGTTCAGTTCCCCTGTTTTGATTGGTTATGCTGGGTTTCAGGAATCGAGACGACCAAGGACGATCGCGTCCTCGGCGTCCCAGGCGATCGGCACGGCGTCGCCGACGGCAACCGGCCTGGCGAAGAAGCTGGTGTCGTCGACGATTACCGTGAAATCGTCGATGCCGGCGCCATTGACCGAGAGCTTCACGGTCGAACCGCGGTACTCGACGTTTGAAACGATGCCGGTCAAGCCGAGCCCGGCTGCCGGCGGCTCACCGATGCGCACGTGGTCGGTGCGAATGGCGATGTCGATGGGTTCCCCGGTCTCCCTGCCCTGCCCGCTCGCGGCGAGCGCGACGCCGCCTGGCACATCGAACACGACCATGCTGTCGCGACTGCCGCTGACGCGCCCCGAGATGACATTGTGGTCGCCCATGAAACGAGCGACGAAGGCCGTGGCCGGACGCTCGAACACCGTGCGAGGGTGCGCCGCCTGCTCGATACGGCCGTCGTTCATGACCACGATCAGGTCGGCCAGCGCCATCGCCTCTTCCTGGCTGTGAGTGACGTGGACGAAAGTAATGCCGAGCGACGTCTGCAGCTTCTTCAGTTCGGCCCGCATGCGGATTTTCAGGAACGGATCGAGCGCCGAAAGCGGTTCGTCCAGCAACAGCGCCTCGGGATCGGTGATCAGCGCGCGCGCAAGAGCAACGCGCTGCTGCTGGCCGCCGGACAGCTGCGCCGGACGACGGCTGGCATAGGCCTCCATCTGCATCAGCTTCAGCATGTCGAGTGCCTTGGCGCGGCGTTCCTCCTTGCCCACGCCTTTCATCTTCAGGCTGAACGCGACATTGTCGATCAGGTCGAGATGCGGAAACAGTGCGTAGGACTGGAACATCATGGCAGTGCCGCGCCTGGCCGGCGGCAGGTCGGTGACCACTGTGTTGCCGAGACGCACGTCGCCGCTCGATATGCTCTCGTGCCCGGCGATCATGCGCAGCGTCGAGGTCTTGCCACAGCCGGAGGGACCGAGCAGGCAGCAATAGGTTCCCGCAGGGATTTTCAGGCTGATCCCTTCGACAGCAGTCGTCGCGCCATAGACTTTCGAAACGGACACAATGTCGATTTCGGCGGCTTTGGACATCCAGCTTCCCCTTTGGTCGGATTAGCCAAAGCATCATGCGTGCCAGTTGCGCGCCGCCGCACCAACCGACTGAATCCTCGAAGAAATCGGGGCTGCATCTACGTGGCTGCCGATACGGCATCCTTGTGCAATGCACAAATTATAGGCGATTGCCGCCGATCCTCGCAAAAATCGTATGCAATCTTTTTCATCCCTGTATTCACTTTGTCTCTCGTCCAAGCGATGCGATTCAGGGTAGAAGTACGCAGGATCACCGCCATGAACATTGCCGACCAGACTTTCCCTGCTATCGAGGCCGCCAACGAGGATCGCGCGCAGGCGATCCGCGACCAGTTGCGCGACGCGATCGTCGATCGCCGGCTGGCGCCGGGAACCAAGCTTTCCGAAGGCGAAGTCGGCACGCTGTTCGATGTCAGTCGCACCGTGGCGCGCGCCGCACTGCAGATGCTTTCCTTCGAGGGATTGGTGCGTACCGAGCGCAATCGCGGCGCCTTCGTCGCCAATCCGTCGCCGGAGGAGGCGCGGCAGGTTTTTGCTTCGCGCCGCCTCATCGAACCAGGCATCGCGATTGCCGCCGCCGGACGGATGACACCGGCGCATGTCGCAGCGTTCAAGGCCCAGCTCGACGAAGAAGGCCGTTTCATCGCCGAACGCGGACCGAACGCAAGGCGATCGGAGATCAAGGCGTCCGGGGATTTTCACCTGCTTCTGGCTTCGGTCGCGGGAAACGTCATCCTCCAGCGTTTCATGGAGGAATTGGTCGCTCGTTCATCGCTGGTGATCGCACTCTATGGCCGCTCGGGTATCTCGAGCTGCGGCCACAACGAACACACGCAGATCCTCGAGGCGCTGGAAAATGGCAATGCCGAACGCGCCAGCGCGCTGATGCTGCACCACATCGACCATATCGAGGCCGACCTCGATTTGCGCATCAGGAGCGGCCCGGCACTCAGGCAGGCGCTCGAGTTCTGAGATCACGTCAACGCACGATCCTCACGCACATCGGCGTACCAATGTCGATGGATCGGCCGGTGTCGGTCAGCCGGCCGGTTGCGGCATCACGGGCGAAAATCGAGATGCGGTCGGCATTCTGGTTGGCCGAGAACAGATGGCCGCCCGAGGGCGTCAGTGCCAGATTGCGCGGCGTGGCACCGCCGCAAGGCGTATAGTCGACGAGCGCAAGCCTGCCGGTTTGCTGGTCGATCGAAAACACCACGATGCTGTCATGGCCGCGGTTGGAGCCGTAGAGAAAGCGGCCGTCAGGCGAGATCTGAATGTCGGCGCAGTGATTGCCGTCGCGCGCCTCGGGCGGCACGGCCGGCTTGCTGTCGATCACCGTAAGCCTGCCTGATCCTTCGTCCAGCGCAGTCGAGACAACCGTCGAATCCAGCTCGTTCATGACGAACACGAAGCGGCCGCCCGGATGCAGCGCCAAATGGCGCGGACCCGCACCCGGCGCAAGCTCCGACTCGGCGAGCTTCGTCAGGCTGCCGTCTGGCCCGATGCGGTAGGACACCAGCCGGTCGATGCCGAGGTCAGCGACGATCGCAACATCGCCGGAAACCGTCTCGGTTACGCTATGGGCATGCGGCCGCTCCTGGCGGGCCGGGTCCGGTCCGGTCCCGCTATGGGCAACGCCCGACAACGGCGCTGTCAGGCCGCCATTCTCACCCAGCCCATAGACCACGACCGAGCGGTCGGGGCCGCCCTCGCCCATGCCGTAATTGGCGACCAGCAGCTTCGTCCGGTCACGCGTGATGGTGTTGTGCGCCGTGATACTGCCCAGCGTCGGCTGCTTGTTGATGTAGGACAGCGTGGCGGTCTGCCTGTCGAAACGGTAGGCCGAGACCACCCCTTCGCGCCAGGTGAACACTTCTGAGTTGGCATAGATGTGGGAGCCGTCCGGCGTCACCGACAGGAAGGTGGGATTGTCGATGTCTCCCGTCTCGGCCAGTTTCTTTGTCTCCAGCGTCCTCTCGTCGAAACTATAGACACCCAACCCGACACCGCGCGCGCCTTGAAAATACGGGGCGTCGCGATTGAGGCTGCCGACGAAAACCAGACAGGCATTCTGCATCACTTTCCTCCCTTGTTCCGCCGGCATTGGCCGCGCCGGAGCGGGCAAAATTTCGCCGAGACTCGCTTGCAAGATAACCCCATATGTGAAAATACTATTCACAAAAGAAGATTGAGGGAGGATCGATCATGCATTTCGCTGGTCTGCGGCGCGCCGTGATGGACGATTCCCGCTGCCAGAGGAAGTCGTCATGAGCGGTTTCGCGCCAACCGTGGGCGTGGCATCGACACACCCCGCCAACATGCCTAGGGATCACGCCGACCTTCCCGTCTGGAACGCGGAGAATTGGTTCTACGAAGACTGGCCGGTCGGCCAGAAGATCCGCTCGCTGCGCCGGACCATTGCCGAGGGCGACAGCCATCTCTTCAACACGCTGGTGCTCGACATCCATCCATACGTGCAGGACCAGATGTTCGCCGAAACGCAAGGCATTTTCGGCAAGCGGCTGGTGGCAGGGGCTTTCGTGTTCTCGGCCGGGCTCGGGCTCGTCGCCACCAATTGCATCAACGCCTTTTCGTATGGCTACGACAAATTGCGCTTCATCAAGCCGGTGTTCATCGGCGACACGATTTATTCGATCCGCTCCAACCTCGACAAGAAGCCAAAATACAAGGAGATGGGGCTGATCCGCGCCAGCTATGAAGTCTTCAAGGGTGAAGGCGAGCTCGTGCTTTATTGCGAGCACCTGCAGACGGTGAAGTACCGCAATCCGGCCGATTTCGCCGGCAAGGCGGAGAAATAGGCAATGGCTGCCATTGCCGAATTGCCGCTGACCGGGCTCATCGTTGTCGATATGAGCCAGTTCCTGTCCGGGCCCTACTGCTCGCTCAGACTGCTCGACCTCGGCGCCCGCGTCATCAAGATCGAACGGCCGGATGGCGGCGACCTGTCGCGCCGGCTCTATCTCAGCGACACCGAGATCGGCGGCGATTCCACCATTTTCCACGCGATCAACCGCGCCAAGGAAAGCTTTGCCATCGACCTGAAGAACGAGGCCGACCTTGCGGCACTGCGTGGCCTGCTGGCCAAGGCCGACGTGCTGATCCAGAATTTCAGGCCCGGCGTCATCGAACGACTGGGCTTCGATTACGAGGCAGTGCGCAAGATCAATCCGCGCCTGGTCTATGCCTCGATCAGCGGCTATGGCGAGGAAGGCCCCTGGGTCAAACGGCCCGGCCAGGATCTGCTGGCCCAGGCCCGCTCTGGCGTGATGTGGCTGAACGGCGACGAGGACCAGGGCCCGGTGCCCTTCGGCCTGGCGATCGCCGACATGCTGGCGGGTTCCGCCGCCGCGCAAGGCATTCTTGCGGCACTGGTGCGGCGCGGCGTGACCGGCAAGGGCAGCCATGTCGAGACCAGCCTGCTCGAGGCGCTGGTCGACTTTCAGTTCGAGGTGCTGACCACGCATCTCAATGACGGGCGCCGGCTGCCGCGGCGGTCGAGCTTCCGCAGCGCGCACGCCTATCTGTCGGCGCCCTATGGCGTCTATCCGGCCAAGGACGGCTATCTGGCGATCGCCATGACACCGATCTCGAAACTCGCCGATCTCCTCGACCTCGAGGAGCTTGCGCCCTATCGCGACCAGCCGTCGACCTGGTTCACCGCCCGCGACGAGATCAAGGCGATCATCGCGCAAAAAATCGCGACCAGGACGGTCGATGAGTGGCTCGGCATCCTCGAGCCCGCCGACATCTGGTGCGCCAAGGTTTTGACCTGGCCGGAAATGATGGCCAGCGAAGGCTTCCAGGTTCTCGACATGCTGCAGACGGTGACGCGCGAGGATGACGTTTCGATCCTCACCACGCGCTCGCCGCTCAGGGTCGACGGCATCCGCGCCAAGGTCGAGCGGGCCGCGCCGCGCATCGGCGAGCACAGCGCAAAAATCCGCGCGGAGTTCGGGCTGTGAGCGACGTCACGCTCAAAGGCATGACCTGGAGCCATCCGCGCGGCTATGACCCGATGGTCGCCTGTTCGGCGCTGTGGAAGGAACGGACCGGCGTCACTATCGAATGGGACAAGCGCTCGCTGCAGGATTTCGAATCCTTCCCGGTCGAGGAACTGGCCCGTATCTATGATCTGATCGTCATCGATCATCCGCATCTCGGCCAGATCACCGCAGAGAATTGCCTGGCGCCGCTCGATGTCGCCGGCCGGGAAGCCGAACGTGCAGCACTTGCGGCGGGCAGTGTCGGCCGGTCCTTTCCGAGCTACAACTGGCAAGGCAGGCAGTGGGCGTTTCCGATCGACGCGGCCAGCCAGGTGCAGGCATGGCGGCCCGACATGCTTTCGGCTGCGCCGGCGAGCTGGGCCGATGCGCTCGATGTGGCGCGGCAAGGCCGCGTGTTGTTGCCGCTGAGGCCGCCGCATTCGCTGATGGTGTTCTACACGCTTGCCGGCAATCTCGGCCGGCCCGCCGGTGAAGGCCCTGGCGACCATGTGGATCCGGCAACGGGCAAGCAGGTCTTCGAGATGATGCGCGAGATCGCGGCCCTCGTCGACCCGGCCTGTCTTGGCATGGATCCGATCGCGGTTCTGGAGCAAATGGCCGGATCCGACTCGCGGATCGCCTGTGCACCGCTGATCTATGGCTATGTCTCCTATGCCATCGCCGGGTTTCGACCCAACCGCCTGACTTTCGCGGATATCCCGGCCGCGGGCAATGTCGGCCCCAAAGGCTCGGCGCTCGGCGGGACCGGCATCGCCGTGTCGGCCTTCTCGAAGGCCAGGCAGGCGGCAATCGACTTCGCCTACTGGATCGCCAGCGGCGAGGTGCAGCGCGGCCTCTATGCCTTGGCCGGCGGCCAGCCTGGCCACGCCGCGGCCTGGGAGGATGCCGCCGTCAATGCCGCCGCCGGCAATTTCTACAAGGACACGCGGGCCACGCTCGAAGGTGCCTGGGTCAGGCCGCGGCACGACGGCTACATGGCGTTCCAGCAGGCGGCGTCCGATCGCATCAATCTCGGCCTGAGCGAAAGGCACAATGCGGCTCGCGTCGTTGCCGATCTCAATCGCCTGTTTCGGGAGAGCCTTTCGACGCAGGTGTCCGGCGTTGCCGGCGGAGGAGCCTGAAAACAAGCGAACGGAGGAGAACATGAACAGCCTGATCCGCGGCCTTATGGCCGCAACCGCACTTGCATCGGTCACGACCATAGCCTGCGCTCAAGACGTTTCGGGCGTGATTGCTGGATTGCCGACCGAACTGAAGGCGCAATATGACGGCGCGCCTCAGAAGGTGCTGCCGTCGGCCTGGGATAATTTCACGCCGCCGCCAAAGCCATGGAAATGGTGCCACTCTGAGTCCTACCAGGGCAATCCGTGGCGCGTCACCGTCACCAAGGAGTTGAAGCGGCTGGTCGACGGCCTGATCGCCGACGGCACCGTGGCGAGCTTCGAGGTGTCGGATTCCAACAACGACGCCAGTCAGCAGATCAACCAGATCCGCGCCTTCATCGACAAGAAATGCTCGATCATCACCTCGATCCCCGGCTCGGCGACGGCGCTGGACGATGCCATCGATGCCGCAGCCAAAGCCGGCATTCCCTTCATCACGGCAGCTGGGTCAGTGACCAGCCCGAATGCGATCAACGTCGATTCCAACTATGCGCGCTGGGGCTATGACATGATGACGGCGATCGGCAAAGCGATGCCGGACGGCGGCAGCGTGCTTCTGGTCGAAGGGATTGCCGGTCACCCGATCGTCGTGCAGGAGCGCCAGGGTGCCGACAAGGCGCTGGCCGAAAATTCAAAGCTCAAGGTCTCGCGCAGCGTCAACGGCAATTGGACCGCTAACGTCACCAAGACGGCGGTGCTGCAGGCGATCGCCACCAATCCGGCGCCGATCGATGCGGTGTGGACGACCGGCAGCGAAAGCCGCGTCGTTGCCGAGGCCTTTGCCGAGGCCGGCCGCCCTGCCCCGCTGATCACCGGCTCGATCACCGGCGATGCGCTCGGCTACTCGAAGGCCAATCCCGACAAATACCGCTTCGAAGGCCATGCGGTTCTGCCGCACTGGACGGCCGAGACGCTGTTTCGTGTCGGGACGCGCATGCTGGATGGGCAGAAGCCCAAGCTCAACACGCTGCTGATCCCGATTCCGCCGGTGCACAATGCCGACCTCGGCGCCTGGTACAAGGACTGCATGACGCCGGACGCCGTCTCGATCTTCCCGGTCCCGCCGAAGGATCCGATGCCGGAGGAATGGCTCGATGCCTACTTCGCCAATCCGGCACCGACCAAGGGCTGGGATTATTCGAAGGTGCCGGACGCCTGCGCCAAGTAGCATTTATGAAAGCCGGCTCCGCACCAGCGGTGCCGGTTTTCTCCAACAGGATTGCTCATGCTGGAAGTCCAGGCCATCTCGAAACGCTACGGCGAAACGATTGCGCTGGCCAATGCCTCCATCGCATTCCGCGCCGGCACGATCCACACCATCCTGGGCGAGAATGGTTCGGGCAAGAGCACGCTGGTCAAGCTGCTGTCGGGGATCGTGCAGCCGGACAGCGGCGCGACCCTGCTCGACGGAGCGCCCTTTACCGGCCACTCGCCGGCGGCCTTCCAGGGCGCCGGGTTCGCCACCGTGTTCCAGGAAGTGCTGATCGCGCCTGACCGTTCGGTGACCGACAACATCCTGCTCGGCCTCGACGGCCTGCTGACGCGCACCGTGCCAGGCGCCGAGCGGCGGCAGCGCGCGCAAGCGGTGCTGAAGCGCTTTGCAGTGACCGAGATCCCGCTCGACCAGTTGGCCGGGCAATTGCCGCTGGCGGTTCAGCAATTGGTAGTGCTCGCCCGCGCCGTGGTCCGCAACCCGCGCATTCTCATCCTCGACGAGGTTACGGCGGCGCTCGACTTTGCCGATCGCGAGGCGGTCTTTGCCATAATGCGCAAGCTTGCCTCGGAAGGCTGCCTGATCCTGTTCATCACCCATCGCATGGACGAGGTGATGTCGCTTTCGGACCGGATTTCCGTCCTGCGCGGCGGCAGCGTGGTGACGACCGAGGAACGCGGCACGTCCACCGCATCCGAACTTCTCAGGGCGATGGCGCCACGCACGGCGGCGGAGCTGGCGCATGGCTGATCGCGCCAGCCTTTCGGTGCGCGGCCTGGTGATCGCGCCGGGCGCAAGCCCCATGACGCAAACCATTGCGCCGGGCGAGATCGTCGGCCTTGCCGGTCTCGACGGCCACGGACAGGAGCGGTTCCTGAAAGTGCTGGCCGGCCTCGAACGCCCGGCCGATGGCGAGGTGACCGTCGAGGCGCCAACCGGCGCGCGCGCGATCACCAATTTCCGCAAGGCGGTCGCCGGCGGCATCGCCTATTTGCCGCGCGACCGGCGCGCCACCGGCATTTTTCCGACGCAATCGGTGCTCGACAATTTTGCCGTCTCGACGCTGTCGCGCGATATGCGTTTCGGCCTGCTCAGCTTTGCCGCGCGGCGGCAGCGCTATGAGCGCTACCGGGACAGACTGTCGATCATCGCGCCACGGCCGGACGCCCCGATCACCACGCTTTCCGGCGGCAATCAGCAGAAGGTGCTGCTGGCCCGTGCACTGGCGCTGGAACCGGCGATCCTGCTGCTCAATGATCCGACGCGCGGTGTCGACGTGGCGACGCGCCATGTCCTCTACGATGTGTTTCGTGGACTGGCGGCGGACGGCATGGCGCTTGTCATCCTGTCGAGCGAGATCGAGGAGATCTTGCTGCTTTGCCATCGCGTGCTGGTGTTCCGCGAACAGCAGGTGGCGGCTGAAATCACCGGAGACGAGATGAAAAGCGATACGGTGATCGCCGCCATGTTCGGACGCGCCGCATGAGCGGCTTGCGGCGCATGGCGGCGCGATGGCGCGGCGCGGGCTTTGCGGCAGTGCTGTTGGTGATCCTGATCGCGGTCAATCTGCTGCTCAATCCGGCGCGCTTCCATCCTGCCGCCTGGGGCGCGCTGATCGGGCTCGCCGCACCGCTGATCGGCGCGGCGCTCGCCTCGGCGCCAGTGATCCTCGCCGGGCGCGGCGGCATCGACATTTCCGTCGGGCCATTGATGGGCTTCGTCAATGCGATGGTGATCCAGCTGCTGTTCCTCAGGCTTGGGATGTCTTCGCCGCTGGTCATCGTGCCGGCGGCGCTTCTGATCGGCGCGATCGTCGGCGCCGCCAACGGCTTTCTGGCGACCATCGTTCGCATCCAGCCGATCGTTGCGACGCTCGGCACCTATCTGATCCTCACCGGCATGACGCTGACCATCCTGCCGGCGCCGATCGGGCCGGCACCGGGCTGGCTGAAGGCGATGGCCGGACCCTGGTCCGCGCTGCCGCTGTCGCTGATCTTCCTGTTCTGGTGGCTGGTGCGGCAGACGCCTTATTACGACCAGCTGATGGCTGTGGGCAGCGACGACCGCGCCGCCTACACAGCCGGCGTTCCGGTGACGAAAGTGCGTTTCATAGCCTATGTCATGACCGGCATTCTCGCCGCCTGCGCGGGCCTGATGCTGACCGCGCTGATCGGCTCGGCCGACCCCAACATCGGACCGACCTACACGCTGATCGCCATTGCCGCGGTGGCGCTCGGCGGCGTCAGCCTTGGCGGCGGGCGCGGCGGGCTCGCCGGGGCTGCGATCGGCGCTATCGACATCTTCCTGCTGCAGAGCGTGCTGACCGCCTTCAACGTCTCCACCTATGTGCTGCAGATCGCCTATGGTGCGATCCTGGTTGTGGCCGTGATCATGACGGCGCTGCAGGAGCGGCTATCAGGGCGGAAAGGCTGAGAAGCATGCGCCAGACCTGGTTCCAGTCCACCAATGCCCGCGTCGCCGGTGCCTTTGCCGTCGCTGTCGCCTTGCATCTCCTTGGCACCTTGCTCATTCCGGGCTACTCCCAGCCCTTCGCCATCCGGGCACTGTTGGTGATCGCCTCGCTGCTGGCGGTGGCATCGATCGGCCAGACCCTCGTCGTCATCCTTGGCGGTATCGATCTGTCGATCCCCTTCATCATCGGCTTTGCCAATGTCGTTGCCGCACAGCTCTACGGCGGCGGCTGGAATTTCGCTCTTGTCTGCGCGGTCGTGGTCGCGCTCGCCATACTGATCGGGGCGCTGAACGGCCTGATCTCGCGCGGGCTCGACATCCACCCGCTGATCGTCACGCTCGGTGTCGGCATGATCGTGCAAGGCGCCGTGCTGTTGTGGACCGGCGGCTTTCCATCCGGATCGGCGCCCGCGGCGGTTTCCGCCTTCGTTTCGATCGGCGGTTCGGTCGGACCGCTGCCGGTGCCGGGGCTGGTGCCATGCGTCGCGGTGCTGACCTTGTTGGTGGCGCTGGTGCTGGCGCGCACGCCATATGGCCGCCGTCTCTATGCGCTGGGCAGCAACCCAGGTGCTGCGCCGCTGGCGCTGATCGATCCGGTCCGAATGTGGACCGTCACCTATGCCGCGAGCGCGTTCTTTGCCGCCGCGGCCGGCGTGCTGCTGCTCGGCTTCACCGGTTCGGCCTATGGCGATGTCGGCCAGCCCTATCTGTTCCAGACGATTGCGGCAGTGGTGGTCGGCGGCGCCGCCCTTGTCGGCGGCCGCGGCAGCTATTTCGGCACCATCGCCGGCGTGCTGGTGCTGACGGAGATCAACACGCTGCTGATCGGGCTCGGCTTCCGGCCCTCGACGGTGCAGGCGGCACTTGGCCTGGTCATCGTGCTCCTGGTTTCGCTCTACGGCCGCGAGCGGCACGTGTCGGCGACGATCTGAGCCGGCCTACAAACTCCACAGCCGCTTGGCGTTGGCGGACAGCACCTTTTGCCGTTCATCGGCGCTGGCGCCGGCAAGCAGCGCGTGCGTTGCCGCAATCCAGGTCGCAAGCCCGCCGCCAAGCGTGCAGACCGGCCAGTCGCTGCCCCAGACGACGCGGTCCCAGCCGAAGCATTCGATGGTGTGCTCGACATAGGGACGCAGCGTATCGACAGTCCAGGATCCGGCATCTGCGTAAGCGACGACACCAGAAATTTTGCCGACGACATTCGGGCGCCGCGCGATCTCCGCCATGTGCTCGCGCCAGGGGTGCTCGGCACCACCCTTGATATCGGGCACGCCACAATGGTCGAGCACGAACTGCAAGTCCGGCGCGAGGTCGGCGAGTGCAATCGCCTTGGGGATCTGATGGGGCAGAACGACAAGGTCGAAGGTCAGGCCGCTGCCGGCTAGCCGCTTGATGTTTTGGCGGAACAGCGCGCCTTCCGACAGTTCATCCGGCATGACGTGCAGCACGCGGCGAAATCCCCTTACGAAAGGATCGGCGCGCTGGCGCTCGAGATAGGCGGCAAAGCCGGGCCCTTCCGGACGGCAGGAGGCGATCGCCCCACGTAGCAAGCTGTTCTTCTGCTGCGACAGCGCTTTGACACGGCTGGTTTCAGCCTCGATATCGGCTGGATCGACATCGACCTCCATGTGCAATGCGCCCTCGATGCCGGCGCGGCGCGCCTGGAGTGCATATTCGTCGTAGGAGAAATCGCGGCTGAGCGCCGGCACGCCGGCCAGCCAGGGGTAGCGCAGGGCGGACTGGTCGATCAGGTGCAGATGGGTGTCGAAGATCATGGTGGCGCGCTCCTCCTTGGCGACTTCGAGATCATCTCACGGAGAAATTCTTCATTCAAATAAGAATTCATCGCGATTGCTTGACGGTCGATCCCGCCAGTTGCGACAGCTTTTCGGTCGCTGCCAGCAGCAACCCTATCGTCCTGGTGATGTCGGGCGCCTTGGGTGCGTTGACCAGGGTTATGTAAGGGATCGACAGTGCGGCGATTGCCTTGCCGTCCGAGCCGAGAACGGGCGTCGACAGGTTGAACACGCCGGCCGTCTGCATCGACGCCATCATCTCGTAGCCGCGTTCCCTAATCTGGTCGAGGCGGGCAAAGAATTCCGGCGACTGCGGCGGCTTGTCGGTGCTGCGCAGATGTTCGGAGATCATCATCTGCCGCTCTTCCGGCGGGCGGAACGCCAGCAGCACATGGCCGGAGCCGGTGTCGAACAGGCTGATATGCGAGCCGACGCGGATAGAGATGCCCCAGTAATCCGGCGCCTCCTGCTGTGCGATCACTACCGCGGAACCGCGGTCGAAGACGACCAGCTGATTTGCCTGCTGTGTGGTTTCGGCCAGTTCGCGCATCAGCGGCGTCGCATAGGAAGCCAGCCGGCGCACCGGCGCGTGCAGCTGCGCCAGGCCAAACAGCTTGAGCGTCAGCGAGTAACGGTCGCCATCCGGCCGCGTGACATAGCCGCGCCGCACCAGCCGATCCAGCATGCGGTAGAACTCGTTCGGGCTGCGGTCGAGTTTCTTGGCGATTTCCGCCTGCGTCAGGCCGCCGTCGACGCCGGCCAGCAGCTCGAGGATGTCGAGCCCCTTGTCCAGCGCCGGGGCTCGATAGCGCTCGTCTTCCTCGTCCTCTGCCATTGGGCTTCTCCAGTGAATTTCATATTTCATATACGCATAACGGTTGCTTCCGGAAGAACTTTCGGCTTGACGATCCTATAAATATTTTGTTTGTATATGAATGAAGCTGCCGATCAGCCCTCGCTATGGATCGACGCAGACTCTTGGGAGGATACCAATGACGAAACTGTTTTGCGGCCTGTCGGCCGGCGTAACGCTGCTCGCACTGGGTGCGAGTGCCCTTGCTGCCGACCTGCCCGGCAAATTCGACGGCGTCACCATCGACGCCAAGCTGATCGGCGGCCAGCAATATGAAGGGCTCTACGCGCGCATCGGCGAATGGGAAAAACTGACCGGCGCCAAGGTCAACGTGATCTCGAAGAAAAACCACTTCGAGCTCGACAAGGAAATCAAGTCGGACATCGCCTCCGGCAGCATCAACTGGTGCGTCGGCTCGAACCACTCGTCCTTCGCGCCGCAATATCCTGATATCTACACCGATCTCAACAAGCTGCTGCCGAAGGAGGAGATCGACGCCTTCGTGCCGTCGACGATCAAGGCCTCGACGCTCGAGGGCAAGCTGGTAATGCTGCCGCGCGCGCAATTCGACGTCTCGGCGCTCTACTACCAGAAGAGCCTCTATCAGGACGAAGCCAAGAAGGCCGCCTACAAGGCCAAATACGGCAAGGAGCTGACACCGCCCGACACCTGGGACGAGGTCGCCCAGCAGGCGGAATTCTTCGCCAGCCCGCCCGATTTCTATGGCACCCAGTTCGCCGGCAAGGAAGAGGCGATCAACGGCCGTTTTTACGAGATGCTCATCGCCGACGGCGGCGAATACCTCGACAAGGATGGCAAGCCAGCCTTCAACTCGGAAGCCGGCGTGCACGCGCTCGACTGGTTCGTCAATCTCTACAAGGCCAAGGCGGTGCCGGCCGGCACCACCAACTATCTGTGGGACGATCTCGGCCAGGGCTTTGCCTCAGGCACCGTCGCCATCAACCTCGACTGGCCGGGCTGGGCAGGCTTCTTCAACGATCCGAAGTCGTCGAAGGTCGCCGGCAATGTCGGCGTGAAGGTGGCGCCGAAGGGATCGGCCGGCATTCGCACTGGCTGGTCGGGGCACCACGGATTTTCCGTCACCGAAAATTGCGCCAGCAAGGAAGCTGCGGCGTCGCTGGTCTGGTTCCTGACCAATGAGGACAGCCAGAAGCTCGAGGCAGCAAGCGGCCCACTGCCGACCCGCACAGCGGTGTGGGACTGGGACATCCAGCAGGCGGCAAACGATCCTTACAAGAAGGAAGTGCTGGCGGCTTTCCAGGAAGAGGCAAAGCACGCGTTTGCCGTGCCGCAGACACCTGAATGGATCGAAATCTCCAACGCCGTCTATCCCGAATTGCAGGCCGCCATCCTTGGCGACAAGACCTCCAAGCAGGCGCTGGACGACGCCGCCGCCAAGGCCACGCAAATCCTCGAGGACGCCGGCAAGCTTTGACCATTCTCCCAAGGGGCGTCGCGCTTATCGAAGAGCGGCGCCCCGCATTTTTTTCGAACCATGCGCAACACGCTTTGTCTTGATCCCAGCTCGCCAATGGCGGCCTTCGGTGTCCGGGCGCCAACCAGAACCGGATCGACATGAAAGGCTGGAGACCCTCGCCACCATTGCTGCTCCTGCTGCCGGCGGTGATCGTTCTGGCGGCGGTGGTGGTGGTGCCGTTGCTGCTATCGCTCTACTCCAGCTTCACACCGTTCCGGCTGACCAGGCCGGAGACGTTCTGGGTCTTCATCGGCGCCCGCAACTACGTCGCCATCCTGACCAGCCGCGCTTTCTGGATCGCCTTTGCCCGCACCGTGGTGCTGCTGACGGTCGCGCTCAACCTGGAAATGCTGATCGGGCTCGGGCTGGCCCTGCTGGTGGAGAAGGCATCGCGAGGCCAGCGGATCCTGCGCACCATCATGATGTTTCCGATGATGTTTTCACCGATCCTCGTCGGCTTCCAGTTCAAATTCATGTTCAACGACAATATCGGCCTGGTGAACAACGCCCTGCAGGGGCTCGGCCTGACCGACCGCGCCATCCCGTGGCTGATCGACGGCAATCTCGCCTTCATCGCCATCCTGATCGCCGAGATCTGGTCGTCGACTTCGGTGTTCGCGATCCTTATCCTGGCCGGGCTGCTGGCGATGCCGCGCGAACCGGTCGAGGCGGCCCGCGTCGACGGCTGCACGCCGTGGCAGACATTCCGCTATGTCACCTGGCCGTTCATCATGCCGTTTGCCTTCATCGCCATGACCATCCGCTCGCTCGACGTCGCGCGCGCCTATGACATCGTCAAGATCATGACAGACGGCGGTCCTGCCGGCCGCACCGAACTGGTCTGGACGCTCGTCGCCCGCACCGCCTACAGTGATGCCAGGATGGGCCTGGCAAACGCCATGGCCTATTTCTCGATCCTGCTGTCCATCCTGTTCACCGTCTATTTCTACCGCAAGCTCGCCGCGGCGCGCACGCAGATCGCGGCGGAGTGGTGAGGATGGACCAGAACAGCCTGCATCGCGTCGGCAACAAAGCGCTCGGCATCGTTCACGGCATCGGACTGTTCCTGGCCATGCTGGTCATCTGCCTGCCCGGCATCTGGATCGTGCTGTCGTCGCTGCGGCCGACCGTCGAGATCATGGCCAAGCCGCCGGTGTGGATCCCGCAGCAACTCTCGCTCGACGCCTACATCGCCATGTTCAGCGGCGTCGGCCAGGGCGGCATTCCGGTGCTCGACTATTTCCGCAATTCGCTGATCATCTCGGTGACCTCGACGGTGATCGCCATCGTCATCGGCATGGCCGGCGGCTATGCCTTTGCGCGCTATCGCTTCCGCGCCAAATCGGCGATGTTCCTCGGCCTGATGCTGACGCGCACGGTGCCCGGCATCGCGCTGTCGCTGCCGCTGTTCTTCGTCTTTGCGCGGCTCGGCATCATCGACACGCATTTCGGGCTGATCCTGGTCTACGTCGCGCTCAACGTGCCCTTCACCGTCTGGCTGATCGACGGCTTTTTCCGTCAGGTGCCGAAAGATCTCGCCGAAGCCGCGCAGATCGATGGCTGCACGCGCTGGCAGGCCTTCTGGCAGGTCGAATTTCCGTTGGCCGGGCCTGGCATTGCTTCGGCCGGCATCTTTGCCTTCCTCACTTCGTGGAATGAATTCGCGCTGGCCTCGCAGCTGACACGCTCGATCAACTCCAAGACCCTGCCAGTCGGCCTGCTCGACTATACGGCCGAATTCACCATCGACTGGCGCGGCATGTGCGCGCTGGCCGTGGTCATGATCATACCGGCGCTCACGCTTACCTTCATCGTCCAGAAACACCTCGTCGGCGGCCTCACTTCCGGCGCGGTGAAAGGCTGACATGGCAACAGTATCGCTCAAGAAACTCACCAAGAGCTATGGTCCGGTGGCGGTCGTGCACGGCATCGACCTCGAGGTCGCCGACCGCGAGTTCATCGCGCTGGTCGGTCCGTCAGGCTGTGGCAAGTCGACGACCCTGCGCATGATCGCCGGCCTCGAGGCGATCAGCGACGGCGTCATCGAGATCGGCGGCCGCATGGTCAACGACCTGCCGCCGCGCTCGCGCAACATCTCGATGGTGTTCCAGTCCTACGCGCTCTATCCGCATATGACGGTGCGCGAAAACCTCGGCTTCTCGCTGAAGATAGCCGGCGCCGCGAAAGAAGAAATGGACCGCCGCGTCGCCGAAGCGTCCGGCATTCTCGGCCTCGACCAGTTGCTCGACCGCCGGCCGTCGCAACTGTCGGGCGGACAGCGCCAGCGCGTCGCCATGGGCCGCGCCATCGTGCGCGATCCCGACGTCTTCCTGTTCGACGAGCCGCTTTCCAATCTCGACGCCAAGCTTCGGACGCAGATGCGCACCGAGATCAAGAAGCTGCACGCCAAGGTCAAGTCGACGGTGATCTACGTCACCCATGACCAGGTCGAAGCGATGACATTGGCCGACCGCATCGTCATCATGCGTGACGGTTTCATCGAGCAGGTCGGCACACCCGACGAGGTCTTCCGCCGGCCGCAGACACGGTTCGTGGCCGGCTTCATCGGCTCGCCGCCGATGAATTTGCATGAGGCGGTTGTCGACGACGGACAGCTGCTGTTCGCCAGCGGCGAGAGGCTGCCCCTGCCCAGCCAGTTCAAGGCAAATGTCGGAACCGGCGACAAAGTCGTGTTCGGCCTCAGGCCCGACGACATCTATCCGACGGGGCACGGCATCAGCTCCGGCGAAGAGGTCGACGTGCACCAGGTGGAACTGCCGGTGACGGTTACAGAACCGCTCGGCAACGAAACGCTGGTGTTCGCCGAATTCAACGGCAGCGACTGGGTATCGCGCATGCTCAATCCAAAGCCGCTCAAAGCCGGCGACCGGGTCAAGATGAGCCTGGACCTGTCGCAGGCCCATCTGTTTTCTGCCGAGACAGGCAAGACATTGCGAGGTTAAAATCATGGCAAAGATCGAAAAAATCGAGCTGCGGATGGTCGACCTGGTGCCTAAGGTCAAGCGCACCGATGCCATCCAGAGTTTTGTCAGCCAGGAAACACCGATCGTCACCATCACCGACGCCGACGGCGCGGTCGGCACCGGCTACAGCTACACGATCGGCAGCGGCGGCTCGTCGGTGATGCGGCTGCTGGCCGACCACCTTGCGCCGCGGCTGATCGGCCGCGACGCCGACATGATCGAGGCGATCTGGCACGAGCTGGAGTTCGCCACCCATGCCACGACGATCGGCGCGATCACGGCAATCGCGCTCGCGGCGATCGACACCGCCCTTTGGGACCTGCGGGCGAAGAAACAGAGGCTGCCGCTGTGGAAGCTGGCCGGCGGCGCCAAGGACCGCTGCCCGCTCTACACGACCGAAGGCGGCTGGCTGCATATCGAAACCGAGGCGCTGGTCGAGGATGCGCTGGACGCCAAAGCCAAGGGTTTTCGCGGCTCGAAGGTCAAGATCGGCAAGCCGCACGGTTCCGAGGATTTTGCCCGGCTGACGGCGGTGCGCCGGGCGGTTGGAGACTCCTACGAAATCATGACCGACTGCAACCAGGGCTTTTCTGTCGACGAGGCAATCCGCCGGGCCGAGCGCCTGCGTGAACTCGACCTCGCCTGGATCGAGGAACCGCTGCCGGCCGATGACATTGACGGCCATGTGCGGCTGTCGAGTGCCACATCGACGCCGATCGCCGTCGGCGAGTCGCTCTACTCGATCCGGCATTTCCGCGAGTATATGCACAAGGGCGCGTGCTCGATCGTGCAGGTCGATGTCGGCCGTATCGGCGGCATCACGCCGTGGCTGAAGGTGGCGCATGCAGCCGAGGCGTTCGACATACCAGTCTGCCCGCATTTCCTGATGGAACTGCATGTCAGCCTGACATGCGCCGTTCAGAACGGCAGATATGTCGAGTATATTCCCCAGCTCGACGAGCTGACCAGCAAGAAAATGCGTATCGAGGACGGGCACGCATTGGCGCCGGACGAGCCCGGCATCGGCATCGACTGGGACTGGGATGCGATCAAGGCGAAGAGCATCGCGGAATTCACCATGGCGATAGTAAAATAGGAGTCGGACATGCAGCGAATGGGAATGGTGCTCGGCCTCAAGCCGGAGAAAGTCGCCGAGTATGTGCGGCTTCACGCTGCCGTCTGGCCGGACGTCCTCAAGATGATTTCCGCCTGCAACATCAAGAATTATTCGATTTATCTGAGGGAGCCGGAGCACCTTTTGTTCAGCACCTTCGAGTACCACGGCACCGACTATGCCGCCAACATGGCGAAGATGGCTGCCGATCCCACGACGCAGGAATGGTGGGCGCTGTGCATGCCGTGCCAGGAGCCGCTGCCGACCCGCAAGGAGGGCGAGTGGTGGGCGGCGATGGACGAAGTCTTCCATTATGACTGATGACATTTTCGATCCTGCCTCGCTTTCCCAGGCCTGGGCACAGCCGTCAAAGCCCAGGCCGATCGTGATTTTCGGCGCCGGCTCGATCGTCGGCGATGCGCATTTCCCGGCCTATGGGAAAGCCGGTTTCCCGGTTGCCGGGCTTTTCGACCCCGACCTGGCCAAGGCGGAAAAACTGGTGCAGAAATGGGGCGTCACCGCTTACCGGTCGCTCGAGGAAGCTGCGTCAATCAAGGACGCCGTCTTCGATCTGGCGACGCCGCCGGCCCATCATGCCGGCGTGCTCAGGGCGCTGCCCGATGGTGCGGTGGCGCTGATCCAGAAGCCGATGGGCAGCAATCTCACCGAGGCGACCGAGATCCTCGAAATCTGCCGCTCCAAAGACCTCAAGGCGGCGGTGAATTTCCAGCTGCGCTTCGCGCCGATGATGCTGGCGCTCAGGGATGCGATCGCCAAGGGCTGGCTGGGCGAAGTGGTCGATTTCGACGCATGGCTGGCGCTGGCGACACCCTGGCAGCTCTGGGAATTCCTGTTGCAGGCGCCGCGCGTCGAGATCGCCATGCATTCGATCCATTATCTCGACCTGATCCGGCAATTGCTCGGCGACCCTAAGGGGGTTCACGCCAAGACACTCGGCCATCCCGGCCATAAGGTTGCGCAAACGCGCACCAGCGCGATCCTCGACTATGGCGACACGGTGCGCTGTGCACTGTCGATCAACCACGATCACAAATTCGGTCGAAAACACCAGGCCTGCGAATTCCGCATCTGCGGCACCGAGGGCGCCGCTTACCTCAAATTAGGCGTCAACCTCGACTATCCGCGCGGCGAGCCGGACATTCTCGAAATCTACCCCAAAGGCGGCAAGGACTGGATTGCGGTTCCACTCGTCGGCGCATGGTTTCCGGACGCCTTTGCCGGCCGCATGGCCAATGTCCAGCGCTACGCGTCGGGCGAGGATGCCGAGCTTGTCAGTTCCGTCGAGGACGGCTGGAACACCATGGCGCTGGTCGAAGCCGCCTATCAATCGAGCGCGGCGCCGGCAACACCGATCGCGGCGAGGCCCTGACATGGAGCAGACTGTCTATTTCGAGGACTACCGGATCGGCTCGTCGCGCATGACCAGCGGGCGCACCATCACCGAGACCGACTTCGTCGTCCATGCCGGCCATACCGGCGATTTCTTTCCCCATCACATGGACGCCGAGTTCATGAAGACGACGCCGTTCGGCCAGCGCATCGCGCACGGCACGCTGGTCTTTTCGGTCGGCGTCGGGCTGACGGCAAGCGTCGTCAACCCTGTTGCCTTCTCCTATGGCTACGACAGGCTTCGCTTCATCAAGCCGGTGTTCATCGGCGATACGATCAGGACCCGCACCACCATCTCGGCTAGGGAAGACGACCCGAAGCGACCCGATTCAGGCCGGGTCGTCGAGCGCTGCGAGGTGATCAATCAGCATGGCGACGTGGTGCTGGTCGCCGACCACATCTACATCGTCGAGCGTCGCGACAAGCCGAGCAGGGCCTCGACGGATGGCGCTGAGACCTAAAGGCAAAAAAACCGCCTTGCGGCGGGTTCTCGGTCCGAATCAGCACCATACCCAAATTAATAGCATAGCTGCCGGCACAAAGCAAGAACAAAATGTGGCAGTCCGGACAATCGCGACAGGTTGCGCTGCCCCTCATCGCCCTGCCGGGCACTTCTCCCCGTATAGTGACGGGGAGAATGACGCCTTAGCAAAGGATTTCGCCACTCTGCGGCGTTGCAGAAAGCGCGCCGAAATTGCGGCCAAGTCCCTTCTCCCCGGTCACTATACGGGGAGAAGGTGCCGGCAGGCGGATGAGGGGCGGTGCCGGCATCGGGAATTGGTCATATCCGGTTGACCGGATATACCGCCTTGCCGCCGCGCAGGACCGCTGCGACATCGGCAAACACCTTGTTGCGAACCTCCGCGTAAGATTGCGTCGAGTAGTGCGCCGCGTGTGGACTGACCAGGACGGTGTCCAGCGCCAGCAGCGGATTGTCGGGCGAAGGCGGCTCCCGCTCGAACGTGTCGATGCCGGCGCCAGCCAGATGGCCGCGCCGGATCGCGTCCGCCAATGCGACCTCGTCGACCAGGCCGCCGCGCGACACGTTGATGAGTATCGCCCCTTCCTTCATCCGCAACAGGGCATCCGCCGACATGATGTTTCTGGTCTCCGGTGTCGCTGGAACGTGCAGCGAGACGATATCGGCCCTGGCTAGCAGCTCGTCGAAGCCGACCGGTTCCGCACCACCGGCCGTAATGCGCTCTGCCGACATGTGCGGGTCGTAGGCGATGATATGATAGCCGAAGACCCGCGCCCGCTCGGCAGTCAGCCGCCCGATCTGGCCGAAGCCGATCAGGCCGAGAATCTGCCTGTCGGGTCGCGTGATGCCGGCGCCGTCGGTCATTGCGGCCCAGCGGCCGGCGCGCACCGCGCTGTCGAACTGCTTCAGCCTGCGCGTCAAGGCCAGGATCAGGGCCATGGCGTGGGTGCTGACTTCCACCAGATTGGCGTCGGGCACGTAGGTTACCTGAACACCGGCACGGCTGGCGGCCTCGACGTCGATCGAGTCAAGCCCTACGCCGAACCGTCCGATGACCTTGAGCCTCTTCAGTTCCGCCAAAACGCGAGCCGTGATCGGCTCCCGCAATACCATCAATGCGTCGGCGTCGCGGCAGTGTTCGATCAGGGCATCTTCCGTGAGCAGCGTCTTTTCGACAAACTCGGCGCTCAAGCCGTCGAGGTAGCGCAGCTGCTCCTCCTCGACTGACAGCACACCGTCGGTCTTGATGATCTTCATGCCAGACTCTTGCTATGAGGCGCTGCGCGCCGAGACGACACCGGCGGCAAGGCCGGCGCCGAGGAACATCGTGTCGCTGGCGAGCAAGTAGAAGCTGATGCCGTGCCGCGACCATTTGCCGACATCATCCGCCGAAGGGCGAAAGATGCCGATGGCTTTGCGGGCCGCCCGCGCCGCGGCCGCGATCCTGATAATCGCTGCATTGAGCTTGTCCTGGCCGGCAGGCCCCATGGCGTCGATCGAGACCGACAGGTCGCCGGGGCCAATGAAGACCACGTCGACGCCGTCGACCTGGACGATGTCGTCGATGTTGGCGAGGCCCTCTGCCGTCTCGACCTGGATGGCGACGGTCAGGACGTCGTTGGCCGATGTGAGGTAGTCCGGAATCCTGTAGCCATAACCGGCGGCGCGGCCTGGGCCGACACCGCGTGCGCCGACCGGCGGGTAACGGCAGGCCATGACCGCCATGTGGGCTTGCTCGGCCGTGGAGACGCGCGGCACCAGGACGCCCGACGCGCCGGCGTCGAGCGCGGCCGCAATCCACTCCGGCGTGTGGCCGGGAACACGCACCATCGCGGGAATCCTGTGGACATCGGCGGCGCGGACCAGATCCTCGAGCCGTTCGCGGCCGATCTGCGAATGCTCCCAGTCGATGCACAGGAAATCGACCCCGCTGGCAGCCGCCACTTCGACCGCCACCGGATGCGGGATGGCGCAGAAGGTGCCGATGAGGCGATCGAGAGAGACACATTTTTTGCGAAAGTCGTACATGAAATCTCCAGAAATTTTTCGGCGTCGGCAAAACCTGTTTGCGCTATGTGGCCCTTGACGAAGGATGCACGGCTTCCGTCGACATCGGGAAATGCCGGCTGCCGCCTGAAAACGGCGGGAACGTCTTGTAGTCGGCGCGCATTTCCAGCCGCGCCGGCGATTGCAGCGCGTGCGTCAATGCCGCGGGACTGTCGAACATGACGCGGTTGCGCTGCATATGATCGATCCGCGGCCAGGGCAGCGAACCGCACCAGTCCAGTCGCGACAGAACCTCGATGTGGCGAATGCCGGGGAAGCCCCGCATCAATTGCGGATGATGCGTCACATAGTGGTAGAGCCAGGCATTCATGTCTTCGGCCGGCCCGGGGTAGTGGACAAGGTAACTGCAGGGCAGCCCAGACGTCCTCACGTCAGCGTCGTCGACGGGGAAGGGACGCACGCACATTGCCTGCTGCGTCGGCCTCGAACCGGCGATGCTCGACAGCATACCCGGTGCGGCAAGCGCCTGCAGATGGCCGGACGGCGCCAGCGCCGCCTCCATGTCCGTCAGTTCGTCGAAATAGAGCTGGAAGCCAAAGACCGGCGGTGGGCCATCGTTGTTGAACATGTCCGTCGCCACTTCGGGCAGATAGATGTTTGCAAGCGCAAGGCCCGGCGTCGACGCGATCACACGCCGCACAGTGTCAACGTCTTCACCGGCGATGGCCAAATTTGCCTCGCGGTCATCATGGAAGAAAGCAAGATAGGCAAAGCGCATGTGGACACCTGCTGGATCGAGTTCGACTAGATCAAATTCGGAAGAAAGAGAGCGATCTGCGGAAAGAGGACAATCAGCAGGATCAGCAGAAGCGTCAGCGCGATGTAAGGCGCCGCCGACATGGCAACCGTTTTAAGGGACGTGCCTTTCGGCGCAACGCCGATCATGATGAACAGCAGCAGACCAAAAGGCGGCGTGGTGAAGCCGACCTCGTAGGCGAGCAGCAGGATCAGCCCGAACCATACGGGCTCGTAGCCGAATTGCTGGGCGATCGGCAGGAAGATCGGCAGCGTGATCAGCATCATCGAGACCTGATCCATGAACATGCCGAGCAGCAGGATGACGAGCACCATCATGAGCAGCATGGGATACGGTCCAAGATCGTAGCCGACGATGAACTGGATAAAGCCGTTGGAGGCGCCGGAGAAGGCGAATATCTGCGAGAACGTCGTCGAAGCGGAGATGATCAGGAAGGTCATGCCGGTGACCTTCATCGCATCGTCCAGCGACTTCCAGACAACCGACCAGCTGAACCGTCGGTAGACAAACAACAATGCGAAGACGGCAGCACAGCCGAGCCCTGCCGATTCGGTCGGGGTCGCTATTCCAAGGATGATCGTGCCGACCACCATGAACACGATGACGCTCATCGGAATGATGTTGACGGCGACTGCCCTCACCTTCTCGGTCGCGGGAACGGCGGGTACCGGATAGTGCGGGGCGGCGTCCGGGTCGATCTTCGTCTGTGCGAAGATCAGGGCCGCGTACATGACAACGAGCAGCAGTCCAGGTAAAGCCCCTGCTATGAGCAGCGCGCCGACGTCGATCTGGGCCAGCGAGCCGAGCAAGACAGCCAGCGAGGATGGCGGGATGATGACGGCAAGGCTTCCGGCGCCAAGCACCGGCCCGTAGGCCATGTGCGGCTTGTAGCCCCGCTTCAGCATCTCGGGCACCATCAGCGAGCCCATCATGCCGGTATTGGCGAGGCTGGAACCTGACAGCGCGGAAAAGATCGTGCCGGCGGCGAGAACGACATAAGCAAGGCGTCCGCGCAGATTGCCGATGCACAGGTCAAGCGCGTAGATGACTTTCTCGCCGAGGCCGGAGCGGAAGAACAGGCTGCCCATGACGAGAAACATCGGCAGCGGAGCAAGCGCATAGGTCGAGACAGCGTCGGAGAAGTTGGCGACCATCTGCGTCACGCCAATCGAACCGCCGAAGAAAAGGTACAGCCCGATCACATTCGTGACGAAGAACGCGAAGGCGACCGGCAGCCCAAGCCCCATCAACACCAGGATGGTGCCAACAAGCACGGCGAATGGAAACAGCCAGGCCACTCCTCAGAGCCCTTCCATTTCCAGAGGATCGAGCGTGTACAGCGTGTCACGGCCGAGCAAATATCTGAGCCATTCCAGCGCCGAGAGGTAGAAGGCGAGCATGATGGGCAGAAAGACCAGCCATTTCGGCATATCGAAACTGCGCGTTTCATATTCGCCGCCCGCAACGGCACTTGTCAGGGAAGACAGAGCGACGCTGCCAAGGTAGAGACTGACGCCGATGCAGGCGATGTAGACCAGCTTTTCAAGCACCGCCCGTGCCCGCACCGGCAGCGCCTTGCGCAGGAACTCGACGAAGACATGGCCCTTGCTGTGGACCAGCCAGGGCATCGGCAGAAATGCCGCGTAAAGCAGACCGTATTCCGTCGCCGATACTGCCCAGGCCAGCGGCCTCAGGCCCAGATTGCGGACGCATACGTCAGCGACCACCGCGACAATGATGAGGCCAAGCACCACTTTTGCCGCCGCCGCCAACGCAAGGCTCAGCTTCCCAATCGCTGCAAACAATCTGTCCATTCCCGACGACCCTCATGTCCACCTTTGCCCCCTTGGCCCGGCTTTGATGGAGGGCGCACAAGGCACCCTCGGCTCGGGCTATTGGAAAAATTTCTTCAACTGATCGATGTTGGTGGGATCGCGTTTGGCCATTCTCGCCCAGCTCGCCTGTGTGGCAGCCGCCAGGAATTTGTCGCGGCCGGCGCCGGTCAAGCTGACAACCTTCTGCCCGCCGGCGATCATCGCCTGTGCCTGCTTTTCGGACTCGGCAAGGTTGGCGTCATAGCTCGCGCGCTCGTATTCGACGGCCGTGTCGGCAAGCACCTTCTGCGCCTCGGGCGGCAGCGTGTCCCATTTGGCCTTGTTGATCGAGATCAGCACGTCGGTTTTGAAGAATTGCGGGTCGACACGGTATTTGGTGAACTTGTCCCAGCCGAAGGACGCATAGCCAAATACGGTATAGGCGTTGGCATTGACGACGCCGCGCTCGAGCGAGGTGTAGACGTCTCCCGGCGCTTGCACGATGACCGTCGCGCCCAGGGATTCGAGGAAATCGCGATAGAGCGGCGACGAACGTATCTTCAGGCCGCCCCAGTCAATGCTGCCTTCGCTATTGAGCTTGGGTTCGTCGATGGTGAAGACGTTGAAGCCCGAGCCCGCGTCGACATGCGCCAGCAGATGGGCATTGGCCTTCTGCTCGAAAATCCCGCTGATGAAGTCCCAGCCGCCATTGTCGCGGACCTCCCAGGGCGTCTTCGTCGATGCGGAGAAAACCTCGCCTTCGGGCACGAGCTCGAGGAACTGCCCTGCCGGTGTGTCGATCACATCGATCAGGCCGCTCCTGAGCGCCGCGCCCTGCTGGATCGGCGGAATGACCTCCGGCCCGCCGCGCACATTGATCTGGACCACGCCCTTGCCCTTTTCGTTCACCTTCTGAACGAACTTCAGGAAGCTCTGGGCGTAGCCGTTCTGCGTCGGCGTAAAATGCACGGCGTTGAGGACGACCTCTTCGGCCGTGGCGATACCCGCCACACCCGACATGAGTGCCGCTAGAGTCTTTCACGTTTTGACGGAAGCGTATCCGGCGTTTGTGAAGTAGTTTTTGCATTCGCCGGGTTCGATCGTCGCAACGAGGTGGCCGATGT